>JAFRLO010000048.1 GCA_017431165.1 Eggerthellaceae bacterium | reverse complement strand
GGTCGTACTTGAACTTTCCGTAGTCCATGATGCGGCACACTGGCGGATCAGCATTCGGCGCGATTTCAACAAGGTCGAGGCCTTCGTTATCGGCCGCGCGCTGTGCCTCAGCAAGCGGTACGATTCCCATCTGCGTGCCGTCATAGCTGATCAGGCGACATTCCTTCAGGGTAATCTGCTCGTTAAGCCGTGGTTCTTGAGCTGCTATTGCGCTCACCGTCCTTTCTTTCTCACGTTGCGCTGCAAATAAAAAACCCGCTGCTCGATGCAGGCGGGCACACGTTCGGCATATTGCCAAATCTTCGCATGACCCATCAGCTGCATACGCGCCGAACCAGGTGGAGGTTGCCCTCACTTGAATTAACAGCCTTATCATTTTAGCAGGAGCGTTAAAGAATGCAAGGTCTTTTTTGATAATGGTGCGGGCGAAAGGACTTGAACCTTCACGCCTTGCGGCAACGGCACCTAAAACCGTCGCGTCTGCCATTCCGCCACGCCCGCACGCAGACCATAAGCAGGGGTATTGTAGCACAGCTTCGAGCGCACACGTCGACACGTTGTTCCTCAAGAGTCCACGGTCAGAGATTTCCGCTATTCGCAGATTAAGGCTTGCACGTCAAATAATTAATCCGTATACTTCATCGTTGCGCTATGGTGGGTGTGGCCTAGTTGGCTAAGGCGCCAGATTGTGGCTCTGGAGATCGAGGGTTCGAGTCCCTTCACCCACCCCATCGCGCGCTTTGCGCTTGCGTTTGCGAAATGCTTGCTTTACAATAGCGCAGCACTTTTAAAGAGCTTGTATGGACCGTTAGCTTAGTTGGTAGAGCAGGGGACTCTTAATCCCAAGGTCCGGGGTTCGAGTCCCCGACGGTCCACCATCTTGAACCATCACCTCCCTATCGGGAGGTTTTTTCTTTCTTGAATCTATCGCGCTCTCATACCGTGTGTGTGCCCACGGTATGGATTAAGGCTTCCTACCATTGCGAACATACCCCGTTTCGAGCTACCATACACTTCGAATCTGCACGCTCCGATTCATGTTTACGAACGGTTGATGAGAGACCCATACTCATACAGCGACCAGCACAGGTCCAGCTCCGTTTCATCGCGTCACGCAACGCGCGCTTCGCGCTACGATGATCCATATGCGGATTACGATGTATCCTACTCCCGTAAGACGCGCAGAGCCTCTTCGGGCACGACCGAAGACACCTACCGCACCAAGCGGAATCGCGCTTCGTCTCACGAGGACATCGATGATTATCGCAATCAATCGAGATACGCTTCGAGATCCTCGTCTGGCCGTTCTGACAATCGAGGGCATAACAGCATGGGTTCGCGCAAAGCACGCGAAAGCGAGCTCTCCACGCATTCCACTTCAGCCAGCCGACGCCAGCGTGCAGCTCAGATGCAGCAAGCAGACGGAAACAGGCGGCCGCTCATCATCTGCATCATCATCCTTGTCATACTCGACATCGCGCTCGCCATCGGCATCTACAGCTGTGGCGCATCACTCGATGAGCAAGCTGCAGCGAAGGCGACGAAGACCGCACCGCAGGCAAGCCAAGCGGCTTTCATCGTCGATAGCCCAGGGGAATCCAGCAATACGTAGGGCTTCTCTTCCCTATCTGTGTTTACGCTCGTAATTCTCAGCATCGCGGATGGCAAGCGAGAGCTCTCGATCGGTCATACGCTCGCTGTTCGTAATCACGACAGACTGAACCGCACCCGTATCGAGATCGCGCGCCGTCACGCAAAGGATACCGTTCGTATCGATATCGAAGGCCACCTCGATACGTGGCACACCTGCTGGAGCTCGCTTGATACCCTGTAGAATGAACGTACCGATCCTCTTGTTGTTGCATGCGAGAGGATCTTCGCCCTGCAACACGTTAATCTCGACATTCGTCTGATACGGAGCCGCCGTTGTGAACTCCTGTGCGTAATGCGCTGGCAACGTCGTATTGCGCTCGATGATGCGGGCTGCTCCCCCTCCGAATACCTCGACTGCGAAGCTCATCGGCGTCACGTCGAGGAGCAGTATCTCCTTGCCGCTCACCGCGAGTGCATTTTGCGTGGACGAGAGCGTATCTGCTTGGATTGCAGCGCCTTGGGCAACGCACTCGTCGGGATTGATCGAAAGCGAGGGATTCTTGCCTGTCAAACGTTTCACATGGTCTTGAACCGCGGGAATGCGCGTAGATCCACCTACGAGCAGTACCTGGCCAAGCTCGCTTGCGGCAATGCCTGCATCGTAAAGGGCGCGCTCGACTGGTGCGGTCGTACGCTCGATCAAATCATGCGTGAGCGCGTTGAACTGAGCTCTTGTCAGCTTGACATCAAGATGCAAAGGCCCTTGCGCATTCGATGCCAAAAACGGCAGGTTAACCTGTGTCGTCTCCATCGATGAGAGCTCGCATTTGGCAGCCTGCGCTGCTTCACGTACGCGCAGCCATGCAGTTGCGTCCTTGCGAACATCCACGCCCGTCTGCTTGGCGAACTCGCTCGCCAGATGCTCGGCAACCCTGTTGTCGAAATCATCGCCACCGAGATGGTTGTCGCCCGAGGTGGCAAGCACCTCGATGACCCCACCGCCGATTTCGATGATGGAAACATCGAACGTACCACCACCCAGGTCGTACACCATGACCTTTTGCGGCTGGCCGTTATCCAAACCATATGCGAGTGCAGCAGCAGTCGGTTCATTGATGATGCGAAGCACGTTGAGCCCCGCAATCGTCCCAGCGTCCTTCGTCGCTTGCCGTTGCACGTCATCGAAATATGCCGGCACAGTGATGACCGCATCTTTCACCGTCGTTCCCAAGAAGCGTTCGGCATCTTGGCGCAGCTTGCGCAGGATCATCGCGGAAAGCTCCTGTGGAGTGTATTTCTTTCCATCGACTTTCGCGCGCCAAGTGCTTCCCATGTGGCGCTTGACGGAATAGAACGTGCGAGTGGGATTGATGGCGCTCTGCCTGACCGCCACCGAACCCACGAGGCGCTGGCCATCCTTCGTGAACGCAACGACGCTCGGCGTGGTGCGCGAACCCTCCGCATTCACGATGATGGAGGGCTTCCCGCCTTCCACGGTTGCAACACAGCTGTTGGTCGTTCCCAAATCGATGCCGATCGCCAAACTCATGAGTACCTCCTCATTATGCCGATTGCGCAAGCGAACTGCGCACTCCGGCTCCTTCAAAACAATCGAGATAACGCCCTAGCACGGAAAGCAGCAGAATGGATTGCACAGCATGTTGAGCGCAAGGCAGCTGCAACACGAGGATGATGGATTCGTATAGCCGGGCTGATAACCCTGCTGCTGCGCCTGCGTCTGATAGTTGCGCCCCGCCGACTGGAACTTCATGAACGTGCGCTGATACTCCACATTGTTCGGCTCCATGGTGACCGCGCGGCGGATCTGATCGAGCGCCAGCATGGTATTGCCAGCACCGTGGTTCGCAACTGCGATGATGTAATACCAACGGGCATTCCTGCCCGTGCTCGGAACATTATTGAGCTCAGAGACCGCCTGCGCGTACTGGCGTTTAGCGATGAGCTCGATGGCATGCCTGATGGCTTGAGGATCGCTTGCCATCGCCTGCAGGTGTATGGGTCCAGAAACGTTGGCGTTTTGGGCATTCTGCGCATTGGCTGCAGCTTCGAAGAAATCCGACCAGTCGAAACCGAATCCGCCAGCGCCCCATCCGTTGGGCCCTGCCTGACTCGTGTACTGCCGTCCACCTGGCGTATAGGTGTACGTGTACGTTTGTCCGGCACCCGGCCTACCAGTGCCTTGGTTTGCGCCTGGATATGCCGACTGGTTCCGCGCGGCGGTGTACGCATCCTGACGACGATACTTCTCAGGATTCGTAATCCGATCGTACGCCTCATTGATCTCGTTCATGCGCTCGGCAGCCTTGGGGTCGTTCGGATTAAGGTCCGGATGATTCTCGCGGGCCTTCTTGCGATACGCCTTTTTGATCTCATCCGAAGACGCTTGAGGACTTACCCCCAGTATTTCATACGGTGACTTGTTCATGTTCACTCCGTCTTGTTTATCGCGCTTTGATCAGCGCGTCGATTATCATCGCACGATTGCTGCGCTTTTAGCTGATCTTGCTGCTGCTTGGCCAGTTTCTTCTCCTTTTCGAGCTGTTTGGCAGAAAGCTTTTGCCACACTCCCGAATATACGACGCTTCTCATCATATGCAGATCCCGTTCAAGCGGGAGCTTTTCGAAGGCAGATGCGGCCTGACCTATGATCGTGAATAGAAGTTCGCTTATCTCCTCGTCACTTAAATCCACGTATACGAAGGGATTGTACGCGCCGCGTTTCTCGTCCTCCTCGCGATCGAACGCCGCATCCGCGAAATAGATGAAGCGCCCGAAGTGCATGCTGAAAGCCGTAAGCTCTTCCGCCCACACGATCGGCTGGGCCAAAAACACAGCCGCCATGATCGCGCCGAATCGATTCGCCGCCTCATCCGCCTTGTCGAAGAAAGCTTCCCTCTTCTCCTCCTCCGTTTTTGCTTCGCGGAAACGCTGCATCGCGTCGCGCTCGATAGCGCTGATTGCCTTCAGGTTCTCCTCGATGGCAGCGCACTGCATCGGATACTCCTTGCGCACGCGCCTATACTCACGACGCAATGCCACGCTGTAGGCAACCTGCGGAATCGATCCGTCATCCACCCAGTCATCGAGGCACTTATGGAATGCGAGCGCTACGGTCATAGCGGCCGCATAATCGGTGAACCCTCCCTCGATGTACGTATGATCCTTTGTGGGATGCACAATGCATCGGGAGGTTCTTACGGTTTCATCGGGTTCGAACAAAGAGCCTAAGACGATAGCCAAAAACGCCAAATCATAGGTCAGTGCAACACGGGAAAGCTGTCCGTAGCGGTTTTTCAGCGCATGGCATACGCCGCAATAGAAGCTGCGATAGCGCTGCTTTTCGTCTTCAGACAGCTGCTCCGCATTCGCAATCGCGATTCCGAACACGTCTCATCCACCCCTCTTACGCTTTCACAGGATCGGATGAATCAGGTGTTCTTGAACATCTCTTGCCCGCAGTTCGGGCAGACGATGCGCACTTTGCCCTTGCCACGCGGCACGGAAAGTTTCGTCTTACAGCCTTCGCAGTTGAAATACAAGGTCGTCTTGCGGTCACGCCAAGATCGGTCAGCCGACGCGATGGCGGCAGTGATCTCTTTCGACTTGCCTTCCCACCAGATGTTCTCCTTCGTGCGAGAGCCGTGATCGCGCGAAATGAAGCGCACGATCAGAAGGATAATCAAGATCCAGCTAATCACGCGGATGAAGAAGAATCCTAGAATCCGGTAGATGATGTGCACGACGATTGCGGCAACGAGAATCGCCCAATTAAGCTTATCCATGCCGTAACGCCCGACCATGAATTCCGAATACCTGATGCGGAGATTGTTGAAGAATTCGAGCATTGCGTTCACCTCTTACGTACGTCTGCGTGTTTCTCGATGCGTATCATAACGTTATTGCAAGATGTATGCGCACCAACCACGCGAAAAACATCAGATGACCGTGCATGGGGGGGCACCTACGTCATGCGGATGTGATGGATATTGCCCTGTGCGAGCGCTTATGCGCAGATAGCGCATTATACTTGGGAGGAACAATCCCCTATTAATACAGGAGATCGCCTTTGGAAGCTCTCGAGCTCATACTGTTGTACTTCATAGCAGTATTGGTGTCTTCTATCGTCGACCAGCTCATTCCCAAAGTTTATTCCCCGCTCATCCAGATCATCTTAGGCCTTCTCATCGCGGTTTTCGCTATCGCGCCCATCAGCCCATCGCTCGATCCCGAGCTCTTCCTCGTTTTATTCATAGCACCGCTTCTCTATGACGAAGCCCGCCGCGCGAATCGCATCGAGCTCTGGAAGAACAAGGGCCCCGTGCTCGCTTTGGCTATCGTTTTGGTATTCATCTCCACCTTCGTCGTGGGTGGCATCGTGCATCTGCTCATCCCATCGATTCCGCTCGCTGCAGCGTTCGCCTTAGGTGCAACGCTCGGCCCTACCGATGCCGTGGCGGTCGCAGCGCTGCCCAAAGACATCGATATCGGCAAGCGCCAGCGCAGCATTCTCAAGGGTGAATCGCTTATCAACGATGCATCAGGTATCGTCGCGTTCCAGTTCGCGATTGCGGCAGTCGTGACCGGCACGTTCTCAATCGCCGATGCGAGCCTCACATTCTGTATCAGCTTCTTCGGCGGCTTGGCAATCGGCATCGTGCTCGGCTTCGCCGCCAATCTCATCGTCCGCTGGGTTCGAAGCCTCGGTCTGGATAACACTACGTTCCACGTCCTCATCGACGTGTTCCTGCCATTTGGCGTCTACCTCGCCGCCGAGACTTTCTCCACAAGCGGCATCATCGCCGTCGTTGCAGCCGGCCTGACATTCTCAGCGACCAAACATGATATCGGCCCTACGTATTCGCGCACGAACATCGTTTCCTCAAGCGTGTGGAAAACCGTAAGCTTCACACTTAACGGCATCGTGTTCGTTTTGCTCGGCACGCAACTGCCGAAGGCCATGCAGGGCACATGGGACGATGTGAGCATCGGCAACCTAGAGCTGTTCGGATACATCATCGCCATCACGTTCTCCGTCGTGCTCTTCCGCTTTCTGTGGATCCTCGCGATGGAAGGCATCGGCGTTCTCCGCGACGACGACCAAAAGAAGATGAACAAAGAAAACCTCAGGAGCGCGCTCATCATGACACTTGGTGGGTCTAAGGGCGCCGTCACGCTTGCCATCGCATTCACTATTCCCATGTACATAGCCCAAGAGCAGCTCTTCCCGCAACGCGAGCTGATCATATTCCTCGCCTGCGGCGTCATCTTGGTCACGCTCCTGCTCTCGAATTTCGTACTGCCGCTGTTCGCTATAAAGAAGGATCGGACCAAGGATGACGAGCTCCAGCATGAGCAGGACGTCGAGGCGCACATCGACATCCTCAGGTCGGTCATCGAGGAGCTCACCGCACGCCAAACGCCCCAAAACCGTCGTGCCGTTCAGAGCGTCGTTCACCAATACAACAAGCGCATAGCTCGCGTAAAGGAGACCCATGATATCGACGATGAAGTGGACCTCACAGCGCGCATGCACGCAATCGGTTGGCAAAAGGAATATGTTGCACAAGCGATACAAGATCAAAGCATAAGCCCCAAGGTCGGTTACAAGTACCTCTCCGAGTTGGCACGCACCGAGAAACGCCTAGAGCGTATCGACAAAAGCAAGCTTGTGAACATCCAACTCTCCACATCGCTTTTCCGGCCCATCGCGTGGATGCGCAACCTGATCTCACGCTACACGATCATCAAGAACACCGACGAAGAGGAAGAGCTGCTCCAGCTCAAAATCGCTGCGCAAACGCATACGGCCAAACGCCTGCACGCCAGCATCTCCGAGAGCGAAGCGGCCACGGAAGATGCAAGCGCACTGTGGCTCCTCTATCAACGATCAATCAACAGATTGCGTGCGGCACAGAACGAATCGACCCTTCCCTCACCCGCGAAAACACGCAGCAAAACGCTCGCGATGCAACGTACTGCATACGAGCTGGAATTAGATGCCATCCGTGCCATGCGCGAAGAAGAGCGCTTAAGCCCACGCTATGCGAAGTATCTACATAGCAATGTGATGCTGATGATGCTCGATTTGGAGGGTACGGTCTAGGCCGCCGTTACATTTTGGACGGCGCACTCACTCCCAATAAACTGAGCGTTAGCGCTAACACGGTGCGTACGGCATCAATCAAAGCAAGACGTGAGAAACGGATTTTTGGCTCTTCGTCGATCACGCGGCAATTCGTGTAGAACACATGGAACGCGCTGGCGAGCTCCTGCGCATAATGCGTCAATTTAAATGGAGCACGTTCGCGCGCAGCAAGCGCTATGAGTTCGGTGAATTCATCCATCTTGGTGCACAGCGCCAACTCTTCAGGTTTATCGAGCAGGCCCAGGTCAGCCTCATCCATGCTATCTATGCGTATACCCATCTCTTCCGCTTTACGCAGAATCGAGCAGATGCGCGCATGCGCGTATTGCACATAGTAAACCGGGTTCGAGGCATCTTGCTTCTTCGCTTCTTCGATATCGAAGTCGATCATCTGGTCGGACGAACGAGACAGCATCAAAAAGCGCGTCGCATCAACACCGACTTCGTCGATCAGCTCTTTGAACGTTACCATCTCGCCTGTGCGTTTGGACATGCGAACCGGCTCGCCGTTGCGGAGCAGATTGACAAGCTGACCCAAGACGACCTCGAGAGCGCCCGGGTAGCCCCATGCTTCGAGCATGGCTTCGCAACGCTTCACATAGCCATGGTGATCTGCTCCCCAAATGTCGATGAGATGATCGAAGTTACGTTGCATCTTGTTGTAGTGATACGCGCAATCGCTCATGAAGTAGGTCATCTCGCCGTTTTCCTTGATGAGCACGCGATCCTTCTCGTCGCCGAATGCCGTCGAGGCGAACCAGGTTGCTCCCGCATCCTCGTACACGTATCCCTTGTCTCGGAATGCCTGCAGGGCTCGGTCGACCGCCGTGGCGCCCTGCTCATCGGGCTCATACAGCGAACGCTCGGAAAAGAATCTCGAGAAATGGTTACCGAAACGGGAAAGCGTATCCTTGACATCCTGGAGCATCGCTTTATATCCCAGCTCGCGGAATGCGACAAGGCGCTCCTTGGCACCGACGTTTTCCCACTTATCGCCATCGCGTTCAAGGATGCCACGTGCGATATCGGTCACATAAGAGCCACCGTAGCAGTTTTCAGGAAGCTCGACATCGTGACCGAGAAGCTGCAGATAGCGGATTGCGATGGAATTGCCGAACACATCCATCTGCACGCCATGATCGTTGACATAGAACTCCTCGTACACGTCATAGCCCGCATGACGCATGACACGCGCCGTGGCATCGCCCAAGGCAGCCCAGCGACCATGACCGACATGCATCGGACCCGTCGGATTAGCAGACACGTACTCCAAGTTCACACGCATAGGCTCAGGCAAGGCACTCCGCCCGTAATCCTCGCCTGCTTCGCGAACATCTGCAACGACATTGGCGAGAACTTTGGTGGTCAAGCGGAAGTTGATGAATCCAGGGCCTGCGATCTCGGTAGCGGCAATGATGTCGTTCTGAGGAATGGCATCGACGATGAGCTTTGCAATTTCACGGGGATTCTTGCGCGCAGCCTTCGAGCAGCGCATCGCAACCGTCGAAGCCCAGTCGCCATTCGCCATATCGCGCGGACGCTCGAGGGAAGGTGCGGGGACCTCGTCAAGGGCAAGCTGGCCCGAGACGACGCACTGGTCAAGCGCTTGACCGACGATGTGCTCTAGTTGCTCTTTGATCTGCATGCTGAATCCTTTTCATCGTTGAAATACCCGAATGAATATATTACCACGACCTACTTTGCCGCATTCCGAAGCATATGCGGAGCGTGCCAAGTTCGTGCATCCTGCGGAG
This sequence comes from Eggerthellaceae bacterium, assembly GCA_017431165.1. Lineage (GTDB taxonomy): Bacteria > Actinomycetota > Coriobacteriia > Coriobacteriales > Eggerthellaceae > SIG42. The sequence goes on along the minus strand of JAFRLO010000048.1, from coordinate 62,859 downwards.
TTTTGCGCACAAGGGACGGCTTGGCTTTGCGCCTAAACGTCTTAAGGTGCTATACTTTTGCGGCTTCACATGGGGTGTTTAGAAGCAACTCCCTCATTAAGCATTTGCCAGTGCGCGCCCGTGGCTCAATGGATAGAGCAGTGGACTTCTAATCCACCGGTTGTAGGTTCGATTCCTACCGGGCGTGCCAGTTTTTTACACAGATCCGCGAAAGGCGCGCTATGACCATATCACTGAGCAATCGCAATTTCTTGAAACTGCTCGACTTCACCCCAGATGAGATCGAATACCTCATCGATCTCGGCATGCGCTTCAAAAAGCTCAAGCACGAGCACATCCCCCACGCCTATCTTGCGGGTAAGAACATCGTGCTTCTGTTCGAGAAGACATCCACGCGTACGCGCTGCTCCTTCGAGGTCGCTGGCCATGACTTGGGCATGGGCGTCACCTATCTCGATCCGGCAAGCTCGCAGATGGGCAAGAAAGAATCCATCGCCGATACCGCACGCGTGCTCGGTCGCATGTTCGACGGCATCGAGTACCGCGGCTACAGCCAATCGATCGTAGAGGAACTCGCCGAGAAGTCCGGCGTCGTGGTATGGAACGGTCTTACAGACGAATTCCATCCCACGCAGATGATCGCTGATTTGATGACCATCGAGGAAAACTTCGAAGAAGGACATCGCGGCCTTAAGCTCGTGTTCATGGGCGATGCCCGCAACAATGTTGCGAATTCGCTTATGGTCGTTTGCGCCAAACTCGGCATGCATTTCGTAGCCTGCGCTCCAGAAGAGCAGATGCCAGCAGCTGAACTTGTAGAAACTTGCTGCAAGATCGCAGCCCAAACAGGTGGCAGCGTCACGCTTGAAAGCGATCCAACGACCGCGTGTACGGGTGCGCATGTCATCTACACCGACATCTGGGTTTCGATGGGCGAACCCTACGAGCTATGGGAGCAGCGCATCAAACTGCTCTCGCCCTACCAAGTCAACGAGAAGCTCTTCTCCGTAGCAGCAAAAAACGCCATCTTCATGCATTGCCTCCCGGCATTCCACGATACGAAGACCACGATCGGCGCCGATATCGCCGATAAGTTCGGCCTTATTGAGATGGAAGTGACCGACGAGATCTTCGAGGGACCGCGTTCGCGCGTGTTCGACGAGGCGGAAAATCGCATGCATTCCATCAAGGCGATCATGTATGCAACGCTCGTAGACCCCGATGCGAAGGATTTCGAGTAACGGAATCGAACGTCGTAAAACGGTATCAGGACTATGACGGAATCAAAGGCAGCATCATTCAACAACGCCCCTATCGGCGTGTTCGACTCAGGCTTCGGCGGCTTGACCGTTGCCAGTGAGCTCGCGAAGGCGCTGCCGCACGAAAGCATCATCTACTTGGGTGACTCAGCTCGCTGCCCCTATGGTCCGCGTGACCTTGACGAGGTCAACACCTTCGTGCAACAGATTACCTCGTGGTTGGTCGACCGCAAAGTCAAGCTAATCGTCATCGCATGCAATACGGCCACCGCCGCTGGGCTTGCGCATGCCCAGCAAACGCTTGACATCCCCGTCATCGGCGTCATCGAACCAGGTGCACGCGCTGCAGCCGCCACGACGCGTAACCGCCGCGTCGGCGTCATCGCAACCAAAGGCACCATCGATTCAGGCGCCTATACCGAGGCCATCCGCGCAATCGACCCGCAGATCACGGTGTTTTCCGTTCCGACCCCGCGATTCGTCATCATCGCTGAGCAGGGCATCCGCATGGCCCAAGGACCCATCGAAAGCTATACCTCGCTTGCATCGAAGGTCTACATCCGCCCGGAGTTCGAGGAGATCGCACGCGAATACCTCATTCCTCTCACTCAGTGCAATATCGACACGCTCGTTATGGGCTGCACGCATTTCCCGTTGATCAAGACGCTTATCGGAGGTGTCGTGGGACATGATGTGACCTTGATCTCGTCAGCGGAAGAGGCTGCGCGCGATGCCGCAAGCGTGCTTGAGGCGTGCGGTGCGCAAGCTTCGCCAGACGCAACGCCGACATATGAGTTCTACACCACGGGAAACGACATCGAGGAGTTCCGCTCATTCGGAAGCCGCGCGTTTTTGCATGAGCTCGAAAACGTCTACCACGTCGATCTGCCCCAATAATCCATACCGAACGGACTGCAAAACACCGATTCGCTTAAGAAAGGCCTCTTTCATGACCAAGACCGTCGTCATCGCTTCCAACAACGCCCATAAGGCCGACGAGATTAGAAGCGCGCTCGATTTCGAGGGCTGGGAGTTTAAGACGCTTGCAGAGCTCGGCATCATTTCCGACCCGGATGAAGACGCCGACTCCTTCGAAGGCAACGCCCGGATCAAGGCGCTCGCAGCCCACACGGCAAGCGGCGGACTAGCAGCGCTGGCAGACGATTCAGGACTCGTCGTCGATGCGCTCGATGGAGCACCAGGGGTGTACTCATCGCGCTATGCAGGCGAACACGGCAATGACGGCGATAACAATACGAAGCTATTGTGCGAGCTTGAAAACGTCAAGCCAGCAGACCGTACGGCTCGATTCATGTGCTGTTTGGTATTCATCGACGAGGATGGCACCGAGACCGTTGCCTCAGGTACGGTCGAGGGTCATATCGGCTATGAGGCGCGCGGCGAAAACGGTTTCGGATACGATCCTTTGTTTTTGCCTGTTGAGCTTGATGGCAAAACGACATTCGCACAGATATCGCAGGGCGAGAAAGCAAAGCTCTCCCACCGTGGGAATGCACTACGCCAGCTCAAAAGGAAATTGTCGGGCAAATAGGCTCGCCGGACGAAATCTGCCGATTGCTCTATGCATCAACGGCAAATGGAGTATAATAGCCTGCGCTGCAAAGTCGGGATGTGGCGCAGTTTGGTAGCGCGCTTGCTTTGGGAGCAAGATGTCGCAGGTTCGAATCCTGTCATCCCGACCAGAATCGCGGGTGTGGTTCAATGGTAGAACTGCAGCCTTCCAAGCTGCTAACGCGGGTTCGATTCCCGTCACCCGCTCCATCGAGAGCAAAGCCGCAAGCTATCATGGCTTGCGGCTTTTTTGCGCGAATGCGGGATACAGGCTTGGGCGTAGACAATACGCAACTCCTAGTTGTATAGTCCAACATCTTTTCGTTTCTATATGATTGCGTCAGAACACCATACACTCTAATGCGTTAGGTTCTTGCACAGTTCGAAGCCTGTGCAAAGCTTCATCATAGGCTTTCCTTCCGTGCGAGAGTTGTTTTCGCGCTGTGGCATGAAGCACAAGCGGCGCAAGTAAGCAAAAGCAAGCGATAAGAGAAGAGGAGGAAAGCGTATGTTGAAGGAAGGCGAGTCTTTCGTCTACACCGCATGTCCTGGGTGGGGCGACCACGACTACTGTGCGCTTAAGACCATCGTCAAGGATGGCAAGATCGTACGCACCGAAGCCGTGGATTACTTCGGCCCGGAGGCCGCCGACGGTCACATTTGCCAGAAGGGATGCCTTTCCGGCCGTCAGCCATACGATCCCAAGCGCCTGAAGAAGCCTCTCAAACGCGTTGGTGAGCGCGGTGAAGGCAAGTGGGAAGAAATCAGCTGGGATCAAGCACTCGATGAAATCGGTGCCAAGATGGTCGAGCTTCGTGACCAGTATGGTCCACAGTCAATCGTCATGTGGAACCTGCGCGCAGGCGTTCCGCCCGCGTACAGCCTCGAAGCCCTCATGCCCGAGCGCTTCGGCAATACGTTCGGCATGACATGCCCGATGCAGTCGATCGGCCTTGACAACGGTCCGTTCTACACCGAGTTCTACAGCGTCGGCTCGACCGCCGCGCACGTTCTTATCGATCCGCGTGTTCTCGACAGCACCGATCTGGTGTACATCTGGGGTTGCAACCCCATCGAGAACCAGATGCGCTTCGCACAGCACTTGGTGAAGGCGCGCGAAGGCGGTGCGAAGATCATCGACATCGGCCTTATCTTCGATGGCACGGCCGGCTTCGCCGATGAGTTCTATGGCATCCGCCCGTCCACCGACGGCTATCTGGCCATCGGCATGATCAACTACATCCTCGAGAACGGCCTCGAGGACACCGCGTACCTGACCCGCCGCTCCATCGCATCGTATATGGTGCGCATGGACACCGGCGATCTCGCGCGCGATGAGAACGGCAACTTCATCGTGTTCGACAACGATGCCCAGGAGTTCATGGCCGTTGCTCCGAAGGGCGGCGAGCTGCCGAGCGAGAATCTGGCGATTTACGGCGAATTCGAATGGGAGGGCATCGCCTTGAAGCCCGCCTTGCAATGCGTCAAAGAATGCGCTGCGCAATACCCGCTCGACTGCGTCTCCGAGAAGACCGGCTTGCCAGTCTACATCATCGAGAAGCTCGCAAAGGATTGGGCAACCACTGAGAAGGCCTTTATTTGCAGCGGTTACGGTCTGCGCTATCACAACACCAACGAAACCTATCGACTCCAGCACTTGTTGGGCATTATCACCGGTAAGTTCAGCCGACCTGGCGCAGGCGTCATAGAGGGCCTGCAGTTGCAGGGCTTCCCGCTGAACTTCACCGACACTGCAATCGTGTTGCCAGAAGGCACGCTTGCTTCCGTCAAGTCTGTTCCCGTACGCATGGCAAACTGGTTCGCCGAGGCTGAAGCGCCCGGAAGCCCTTACAAGGCGCTTATCGTCGCTGGCGGCAACCCGGTTCATCAGCAGCCCGACCGCAAGCGTTGGCTCGACATCGTCAACCAAATGGAACTCGTCGTCGATTACGATATCTGGTTGACCGATACAGGTGAAATCGCCGACTACGTATTACCCGACTGCATGCCGTTCGAGCGCGAGGACCTCATCACTGGCGCTTGCTATAACCACCTCGTATTGCAAGAAGCGGCTATCGAGCCACCCGAAGGTTGTGATCCGCGTGAGCCCGTGTGGTACTGGTCCGAGTTGGCCAAGCGCGTCGGTCTGGGCGATTACTTCGACAAGAGCATCGGCGAATGGATTGATGTCCGCCTCGACACCGATTATCCACTCATCGCCGGTATCCAGCCGAAGGTCACGTATGCACGCTTAAAGGAAGAGAAGAGGCTTCGCGCGGCTGCTCCCGAATTCCCCTGGAACCCGTGGATGAATCCGAACGAGATCTTCCCGAACGAAACCGGCCGTTTCGAGATTTACGCAGAGCGCTTGAAGGAATTCGGTCTCGCCGTTCCTCATCCGATCGAGCCCAACTACGTTGGCAAGTTCCCCGAGTACCCGTATCAGCTGTTCACCGGACGTCAGCGCTTCTTCATGCAGTCGAGCTTCACCGACGATCCCGTTACCGTCGAACTATCCGGCGGTACGCCGTCAACGCGCATCAATCCGATTGACGCACGCGAACTCGGCTTGAAGTACGGCGACAAAGTCGAAGTCTACAACAGCCGCGGCCATGTGGTCACCCGCCTCGAAATCGACGAGTGCGTCCCCGCTGGCACCATCCACGTTTGGTTCGGCTGGCGCCGTCACCACTTCGAGGAAGGCACCTACGCGGAGATGGTGCACCAGTGCCCGAACCTCGATTCCCAAACGGAAGTCGAGGACAAGTGGTACAACGACTGGATCGCCGCAGGCCATATAGGCAATTCGTGGGTTGAGTTCATGGCAACCGAAATCGGCGGAACCGACTGCTACTGGGATTCGGTCTGCAATATCCGTAAATACGAGACCGCGTAAGGAGGAATCACTATGGCTAAGAAGATGTTGGTCGACCTCCAACGCTGCGTTGGATGCTGGACATGCGCCATGGCCTGCAAGGTTGGCAACGGTCTGGATGACGACGATTATCGCATCATCGTCCGCACGAACGGCTCCGGTGCGGGTATCGACCGTCCGCAAGGCACCTACCCGAACCTTCGCATGGGATGGCAGCCCATTTATCAGAAGAGCTGCACGTTCTGCGCTCAGAACGTAGCCGAGGGCAACGTGCAGTATTGCGTGCAGGATTGCCCAACCCATGCACTCGCGTGGGGCGATGACGCCGATCCCGAAGGCGCTTACTGCCAGGCAGTGCAACGTTGCCTCGATTTGCACTATCACCTGTTCGAGCTCCCGGTTCGCGAGGGAACGCGTGCGAACGTCACCTACGCGGTACGCGAGTAGCAAAACGAAAAGGGATGCAGACAGTCGCTTTCAGCATTACGCATGCATCGTCTGCATGAATAGAGGGGCCGCCTTCGGGCGGCCCCTCTCATTGCGTGCTTAGTAGTGTGTGATGACCACATCGCCGATTTCGATGATGTTGAAAAGATCCGCAGCCGCATACGTCGGCAAATTGATGCACCCATGGCTTCCCAAGCCATCCAGATACGCGCTTCCTCCGAAATACGGTTGCCACCAAGCATCGTGCAGGCCGATCATGTTGCCGACAAACGGCATCCAATACGTCACGTACGTCGGCTCTTCAACTTGCCTGCCGTTCTCCCATGGGCGAAGCGGAACATTGTTGGCTTTGTTCGTGACCGCATACACCCCTTCGGGAGTGATGCGCTCGTAATCGTAGCCAGCCCCTGTGATGCAGTCGCTTTCCCAGATGATCTCGCCACCATCATAGAAGCGCACGTATTGCTCGCTGATGTCGACATCGACATAACGCGAACCCCAATCCTGCTCCCCGGGAGCCGTGAACACCTGGGCTGACTGCCAAACGGGAACCTCGATATTTCCCACGGTATTGTTCGCCACGGCATCCTTGACTGCCGCGAGCAGAGAATCGGTATCAGCTTCCCAGCCGTATGATCCACCTGAAACCGTGATGACTTTGCCATCGGGGCGCGTGTATGTTCGCGTTGAACCAACTGTGCTGAAGCTAGCGCATAGATCTGAGAGATAGTCGTTCATCTTCCCTTCATCAAGCGAGACCGAATAGTCCTCGCCGACGGTAAGCCATTCGGCGTACTGCTTCGCGTTGATCTCTGCGACCGGCTCATCGTTTATCGTCAGCTTCACATCCGCATGAGAGATCTTCTGAGCGTTCTCGGCAGCCTTCTTCAAGCCTTGATCGGTAGAGAGCACACGCGGCTCGACAACATCCTTGTCGTCAAGCGTCACCTTGCGCTGAGCGCGCATGACGCCGTCGCTGATCTTCGTTACGACCTTTTGGGGAACAAGCTCGGTGCCGTATGACTCGGGAACGACGCCTATCTTGCCCGTCGATTCGACGAATCCGAGCTTTGCATCCTTCGTTGGCACTGCCGTTTCATTATGCTCGGAAATCGCCTTTTCGCAGATCTCAGCCAGCTTCGCCTCATTGAAATCAGTCGTATACGCATCGCTTACGTCATGCGTCTGGAATATCTCGTAGGGCCATAACCACGGATTGGATTTATCGAGCATCTTTGATGCGACGTTATCGCCGCTTAAACTGAAGTCGATATCGTTGCCGGAGATGACGAGGTCCATGTCCTTGCCGTCAACAGCAAGGCTATAATCCACCACATTCGCCTCAAGAGCAGAGGATGCCTCATCGACCGTCTTCATTGACAAATCGACGCCTGCACCTGTCGTGTTGGGATAAAAATGCCCCATGAACACGCCAACGCCAACGCCATAAGCGACGACGAGAGCACAAGCAGCTGAGATACCCGCGATCTTGAGTCCGCGATGCTTGCCGTGCTTGGAATCATCGGATAGGTCGAAGCCGTTCTCCGCAAAGAACGTATCCTCGAACGAAGCAGGCTCGGCCGATTCTCCCGCCTCCAAAGGCACGGGAGCATCAGCGCCTGAATCTTTTGGCATGATGATCTCCGCGTCAGCTGCATGGGCGGGCGATTTCTCCGTATCTGACGCGATTTGCGGAAGGTCGTCAACGCGTGCATGCTTTCCGCGCGGCGCATCGCCTCGAATCTGGGAAACTTGCGCTTCCCCTTCTGTAGGCGGAATCTCGATGGCTGGCAAGGCCTGTGCGTCTAAAGCCGCCCCAGAAGGCGGAATCACCGGCGGGGGCACAGGTGCGGGAGGAACGACGGGATGAGCGGATGCGGTTTCTGAAACCTGAACGGAAGCCGCGTCTGATGCCTCTTCCCCGGATGGCGCAACACCCGCGAATTGCTCAGGCGTCAGAATAGGACCGGTGGTAAACACCGATTCCCCATCATCCTTTTTCGCACGGAATTTGGAAAATAAACCCACTGAGCTGTCCTCTCGTTTTTATCATGCACATTCTATCAGGCAAATAATCCGAAAACCACCATATATGGTGTTCGGCAGAAAAAACATGCGCATCTTACAGCGTTCCCGAATAATTGCGCATCATAATCGCGCAAAGCAACGCGAATCCATATAAAAGCCTGCTTCAAAAGCTTGTCTGCCGCATCCAGACGTGCTATGATTCATCTCCCACTTTTGGGGGTGACTGGTTTCGACATGGTACGTTGAAAATGAGGAGCAGGCCGTGGTCTCCTCGCCACGTTAAACAGGGGTACCTGTCATAATTAAATGGCAAAACCAACACTGGCCGTTTGGCCCTCGCTGCTTAATAGAAGCTAGCGCGCTGAAGCAGGGTTTTCTCCCGCCCCTGCGGACGCGTCATCTCAGGGAGACGCTCTTGGGAACGTAGACGGTATATCCCGAGCTAAGATCGAACCGACTCGGATGAGGTCCGCCAGTCGACGGGCAGACCGATTCTTAAACCGAAAAGCCGACTAAGCTTGTAGAGCCTAGTGGACAGGGTAGTATGGACCGGAGTTCGATTCTCCGCGCCTCCACCAGTCAATTCAAAGGCCGCCTGATGGGCGGCCTTTTTTCTTTCCGATTGTCCCTCGTGCCTATTGCAGTGTCACCCGCATGACTACGGGATTATGATCGGAATTGACGAAGCCCAAATTATGCGTTTTCACCGTGTCAACACGCACGTTGCTGCTCACAATGAAGCCGTCGATCATGTAGTACTGGATCGGCAAATCGCTTGGCGTGCCATCTGCATTCACGAGCGGATGGTCGAGCAGGCGACATGTCGGCTCAGAATTATCCATAACGAATTGCCAACCCTCGCCGAAGTCCTCGATATTGATATGGCCGGCTTCCCATTCGGTTGTAGGAAGCAAGGGATACGCGCTCACGTCTATATTGCTGAATGTATGGTTCCAGTCACCACCTGAAATGACATAATTGCCCTTCGCGGCCTCGGTTTTGAGGGTTTCGAGGATCGCTGCAACCTGCATGGCGTGGTGCGCCTCATCGGTGTACGCATCAGGATGCTGGTTGATGATGACAAGCTGTTTGTCAGTGCCCTGTACGGGGATGCGCGTGATGAGCTCGCAGCGCTTAAGCTGGAACAAGCTCATCGGCCACGAATACGAATTGGGAAGGCTCACACGTTCGGCGGCATCGACAGCAAAGGTCGAGAAGCTCATGATGCCGCCATCTATGGAGCCGTAGAGCGGCCAGCCCAAAGGCACCATGAGCGTTTTATAGTTCGTCCCGAACATGGTCTGCGCTGCGCCCATCGCAGAAGCAGCCGAGGCCTCCTTCAAAAGCACGGACTCGTCGATATGCTCGCTGCGATCGCTATCCTGGTCGACCTCTTGGAAGATGGCGATATCGGGAGAAGTGCTCTTGAAGAACTCGGTAATGGCGTTCATGTTCTGCTGCACGCGTGCCTTATCGGCGGTTCGCACCATCGTGCCGCCATCCATGAAGAAGTCCGCGTTGTCGCCCAATGCGCCATATCCGATGTTCCATGTCATGATGGTGAAGCTGTCACCCGCGGAAACGGTTTTCGTAGGTGCCGTCGCCGTCGTGTTCGACAACTCCGCCTTCTCAAGCGCAGCTGGCTTGTATTCCGTGACGCTCATCACGATCAGGAAAATCGCGAACGCTGCGACAATAATGCAGACGATCCACAAAATAGCGCGGAGGATCTTCCCTCCTATCGATTTCGCCTTTGCTGCTGTCATGGCTCCCCTCCCTCTTCCAAATGTGGCTATACGTAAACGTGCATATCGACCTAGACCGCTGAACACGCAAGATGATTAACGGTGCTTCTTCTTTATGGGCAGGAAATCGAGCACATCGCTGAATTCGTCGTATGTGGATTTCAGCTCCTTAGCAATCGAAGCGCCGTCTTTGAGCAATTCGACCATATCGTCCTTGAAGTCAGCAATCTCTTCAGCGGTGAATAGCGCGCCGTCCTTGCCGTCCGCCTTTTCTTCGGTTGCGGCAGCAGGTTTGTTTTCTGCTTCTGGCTCAACCTCATCCGCATCTGCCTCTGCGGCAACGTCGATTTCCTCATCGACGTAATAGTATTCGACCTCTTTGCCATCCTCTAAGATGGCGAAACCGATCTCATTGTCGTCTTCATCGACAAGGTAATACAGGATATCATCGTCGTTGATTTCCATCTCGATGAGCAATTCGTCTTCCTCATCAACCTCATCATCGTCGCTCTCGACGTCTTCGTACACGTCCTCGAGCACTTCGGCGATACGGTAATCCTCATCGGTCTCGTAGTAGTACTCGACTTCCTTGCCATCCTCTAAGATGGCGAACCCGATTTCGTTATCGTCTTGATCGGTGATGTAGTACAGGATGTCATCCTCATCGATTTCGAGCTCGATAACCTCGGATTCGACATACTCGTCGAGAAGCTCATCCGCTGCCTCGATCGTTTTCTCGACTGCATCTTCGATAGCATCGAGAAGATTTCCGGATTGTCCGTCAGCGACCATCATCTGCTCCGTTCCTTGAGAGCGCGCTCAATCGCCAAGCGCGTATCACGCTCGGCCATGCTGGCGCGTTTGTCGTACAGCTTCTTGCCGCGAGCTATCGCGAGCTCGACTTTGACTAGGGAATTCTCCTTGAAATACATGCGCAACGGCACTAACGCCATGCCCTTCTCACGCGTGAGTTCATTAAGACGACGGATCTCCTTGCGATGCAAGAGCAACTTGCGCTTGCGATCGGGGTCGACGTTGTTGAGATTACCATGCGAATACGGTGGGATATGCACGTTGTGCAGCCACACTTCACCATCGCGCACGAGCGCGAAGCAATCCGTTAACTGGCAGTTGTTCTCGCGCAAAGAACGCACTTCCGTTCCCTTGAGCTCGATTCCAGCCTCAAAGGATTCCAGAATCTCGTACTCGTGATACGCACGACGATTCTTCGCGATGGTTTTCTCTTCGCGTTTAACCATGTGCCTCCACCCCGGGAACAAAGCACGCATCTTCGCTCATATCAAGCACGAAACGCGTAATAAGCTCAGCTGCCGCCTCGAGGTCGGCAAGGCAGATAACCTCGGTTGAGGTATGCATGTACCGAAGAGGCACTGAGACAAGACCCGTGGGAATGCCGCAGCGCGTCACCTGGATGGCACGTGCATCGGTGCCGGTGACGCTTGGCTCTGCCTCGAGCTGATAGGCGATGCCGCACGCTTCGGCAGCAGCGATCAGGCGATCGAACACGACCGGATTGATGTTGGGCCCGCGCGCGATCACAGGGCCTTTCCCGCAGACGATTTGGCCGTATTCGGTCTTATCGATGCCCGGATAATCCGTTGCATGCGTCACATCGAACGCAAGCGCGACATCAGGTTGCACGCTATAGGCACTCGTCATCGCACCGCGTGTGCCGATCTCCTCCTGCACGGTCGACACGGCAATGAACGCACCAGCCGCTCGCCCAGCATCCTTAATCTTCTCCATGGCGCGCGTCGCGACCCACACGCCAGCCTTATCGTCGAAGCCGCGTGAGACGGCCATACCATCCCCGAACTCCTCAAATCCGACGCCATAGGTGATCGTATCGCCGATACGTACAAGCTCCTTTACGCGTTCGGCAGGCATACCCAAATCGATGACAAGCTTTTCTAGCGACGTGACCGTCTTACGATCATCAGCTTTTATGAGATGGATGGGTTTGCGACCGACAACACCGCGAAGCGTGCCGTCCTTCGTATGCACATCGACGCGCAAACCAGGCAATATCGCCGCATCCACGCCGCCAACTGCAGCGACGGAAAGGAACCCGTCATCGCTTATATACGTCACCATCAAGCCGACTTCATCCATATGGGCGGCCAACATCACACTCGGACCACCTTGCGCGCCATCGAGGATCGCTTGCACCGAACCCATCGTGTCAGTGCGAATCTCGTCAGCAGTATCGGCAAGGCGCGCGCGCACAACTTCTGCCACGCGCTGCTCGTATCCTGTCGGCGAGGGCGTCTCAAGCAATTCCTTCAGGTAATCCATATCGCTTCGTTCCATACCTACCACCTCATATCCGCACACGGCTTAGAGCCGTCCGCGTACAACCTTCCTCGCATGCTTCGGCTGTTCAACCGGCTCTCGGAAATCAAGCGCGAGCTGACCATCCAAATCCTTTGACGCCGCCGTCTTCCGCTCGATGGAATCTATCGTCCACGACACAGCATCGTTACCGAATTGCGTGAGCATGGCCATACGAGCATCGTGCGTATTTTCCTTCGAGCCGACCCTCCCCTCGCTTTCAAACTCGAACAGCCCGACAGAGCGCTGAGCGGAAGCGTTGGGAGAATGATAATGTGCGATAAACGTTTGCATGGGCTCTCTGTTCTTTGTCGCGTTGTTCACTGGCGCCATACCATGGCATACCTGTGATTATTCTATCACTGCAACCGACGTGTGCCTCCAACGATTGATTCCTGCGACCCGCAGAAAATGAACCGTTCAAATAGCGAAAACATAGTAAAGTGTAGAGGTACGAATACAACGCGCTTACGCAGCAATCGCTTACGGAACGCGTCGAACACACGATCAGGAGGAACCATGGATTCTAACGTACGTCCCGCCGATATGGCTCGTATAACGACCCCCGAGCTCGCACAGGCATTCATCGATGAACAAGTCGTCGCACTCAAAGAGCAGATCGGCGATGGCAAGGTTCTGCTCGCTTTATCGGGCGGCGTCGATTCCAGCGTGTGCGCCGCACTGCTCATCCGCGCCATCGGTCAGAACCTCGTGTGCGTGCACGTGAACCACGGGCTGTTACGCAAAGGCGAACCCGAGCAAGTCGTAAAGGTGTTTAGAGACGAGCTGGGCGCAAACCTGATTTATGTCGATGCTGTCGACCGTTTCCTCGACAAGCTCGAAGGCGTTGACGAGCCGGAGACGAAACGCAAGATCATCGGCGCTGAGTTCATCCGCGTGTTCGAAGAGGAAGCCCGCAAGGTCGCCGATGACGTTTCGTTCCTCGGCCAGGGCACCATCTATCCCGACATCCTCGAAAGCGAAGCAGGCATCAAGGCGCATCATAACGTCGGCGGCTTGCCGGACGATCTGCAATTCGAGCTCGTCGAGCCCGTCAAACTGCTTTATAAGGATGAGGTGCGCGTGGTCGGAAAGCAGCTCGGCTTGCCCGACTCCATGGTATATCGCCAACCATTCCCTGGTCCCGGTCTGGGCGTTCGCTGCCTCGGTGCCATCACGCGTGACAGACTCGAAGCGCTCCGCGAAGCCGATGCCATCGTGCGCGAGGAAATCGGCGCCGCCGGTCTGGGCGACAAGATCTGGCAGTACTTCGCCATCGTGCCCGATTTCCGTGTAACCGGCATCGTCGACAATCAGCGCGCCTATGATTGGATGTGCATCATCCGCGCCGTGAACTCCATCGATGCCATCACGGCCGAAGTACCCGAGCTCGATTGGCCACTGCTTAAGAAGATGACATCTCGCATCATGACCGAAGTACCGGGAATCTGCCGCGTTGCATACGACTTAAGCCCCAAACCCACTGCGACCATCGAGTGCGAGTAAGCGCTTTCGGCTGGACTGATGCATCCGCCGGTCACGCGCACATCCCAAAAGACAAACGAAGGGCTCGTCGAAAGACGAGCCCTCCACATTTTTTGGCAACAAGAACGCTGATTAAGCCTCAGCGCGCCACAAACCATGCTTGTTGCAGTACTCGAGCGCGGCTACCGCCTCATCGTCCTCTAAGACGAACGTAGCTAAAGGCTCTTCGCCCGGCTTCAGACACTTCGCCTGGACACCTTTTGCGGTGACGAGGTAAATCCATTGGATGAAATGATCCTCTTCCATCGGATGGATGACTTCGCCGACAGTTACGCGAACCACATTGCCATCGATTTGGATGACGGGGACATGCTTCTCGCCCGCAGCATCGAATGTATTCGGCTCGATTTCTTCCATCTTCTGACCGCAGCACATAACCGGCACACCAGCATCAACCACCTTGACGATGATGTTTCCGCATCTCTTGCATACATAGAACGTTTCGCGCTTCTTCATCAGCTTCCCCTTTCATCCGCAATCGATAATCACATGTATGAGAACAACACTTTAAGTATACCGTACTGGGTATATACACATGTCTATCGTTTTCGTACAGCAACTGCTTACACATCCATCACGCTCTTTGCACCTGGGCTATAAAACTGCGCCACACGTGTCGTGAACCGCCCATTTGGCGCTATTTTTCCCTTGACAAACGTAATTGTTCCCCCAGTTCGCTATAGTACAGTATTACGGCTTAACGGCATTTGCCCGTACCTGGGCACATCCCAATAGCCGAACGCAACGGAAAAACCGCGGGGCAACAGGTGCCTCGCCCGAGCAAAGAAAGGAAGCCGTTATGCGTACTATCATGATCAGCGACGTCACGATGCAACAAACCGTGGAAGCAGGCGGCATCCTTCTTAGCTTCCGCGAGAAGATCGAACTAGCGAAGCTACTAGATAAGCTGGGCGCTTCCGTCATAGAGCTTTCACCCATCGAGAATCCTCGTAGCGATCGTCTGCTCATCAAGTCTATCGCCAGTGCCGTGAAAGACAGCATCGTCGCTGTACCCGTAAGCGTGACTGAAGATAACACCGCATTTACATGGGATGCACTTACGCAAGCTGCCCATCCCCGTCTGCAGGTGTGCCTGCCTGTAAGCGATGTGCAAATGGAATACTTCCTGCACAAGAAGGCAGATGCCGTTCCGACGTTCATCGCCGAGAAAATCGCGGCCTGTGCCGCTATCTGCCCCGATGTGGAGTTCGTCGCGCAAGACGCCACTCGCGCTGACGAGGCGTTCCTGACACATGCCCTCGAAGCGGCTGCTCAGGCTGGTGCCACGCTTATCACTATCAAAGACGATGCCGGCGCTATGCTCGTCGAGGAGTTCGGCGCATTCATCGCGCGAATCCGCGCCGCCCTGCCCGAAAACGTGCAACTCGGCGTCGCATGTTCGAATGCGCTGTTCATGGCCGACGCAAACACCATCGCTGCCATTCAGGCCGGTGCTTGCGAGGTGAAGGCATCTGCCAACGCCACGTTCACCGCTTCTTTACCCAACATCGCGCGTGTCATCGACACGAAGGGCTCCTCCTTCGGCGTGACCTCTGGCGTACGCACTGTGGAACTCGACCGCATCGTGAAGCAAATCGCATGGATGTGCGAGACCCAGCGTTCCGACAATTCCCCGTTCGATAACGGCGTACGCGACAGCGGAGACGAGGCGACATTCACAGCCCACGACTCAATCGAAGAAGTCGCCCGCGCTATCGAATCAATGGGATATGACCTGCCCGAAGAGGACATCACGAAGGTCTATGACGCATTTTGCCAGTTGGCAGCCCGTAAGGATACCATCAGCGCAACCGAACTCGACGCCATCGTGGCAACCGAGGCCTTGCAGGTTCCCCAGACATTCAAGCTTGAAAGCTTCGTCATCAATTCTGGCAACACCATCATGGCAACGAGCCACATGCGCCTTCGCCGTGGTGACGAAATCCTTGACAGCGTCGCCCTCGGCGATGGTCCAGTCGATGCGTCCTTCCTCGCGATCGAGCAGATCGTCGGTCACCACTACGAGTTGGACGATTTCAAGATCCGCGCCGTCACCGAAGGGCGCGAAGCTCTAGGCGAGACGGTCATTCGTCTCCGCGCCGATGATGGACGCGTGTACTCCGGCCGCGGTCTTTCGACCGACGTCATCGGGTCGTCCATCCTTGCGTACATTTCCGCTGTCAACAAAATCGTCTACGAGGAAGCAGGCGAATAATGAAACTCTCATTCTCCACCCGCGGTTGGGCGGGTATGACCTGGGACGAATGGGTCCAGGCCGCTACAAGCATGCATTTCAACGGCATCGAGGTTTACAACCCCGTCAAAACATCTGAGCTCATGGCAAAGGACGGCCCGCTGCACAAGTACGCCGTGGCGGCGACCGTGCGAAAGCTGCGCGCGGAAAACCTTGAGATCCCGTGTTTTGACACTTATATCGACCTCGCAGGAAAAGCCGAAGGAATCGATGGCGAAGATCCTTTAGGCCAGCTCGAGATGCTCATCGCCCTCGCGCATGATGCGCACGTGCCGTACGTGAGCGCATACGCGACTGAGGAGAACGAGCAGGTTGACGCCGTGCTCTCC
Organism: Eggerthellaceae bacterium; assembly: GCA_017431165.1. Classification (GTDB taxonomy): domain Bacteria; phylum Actinomycetota; class Coriobacteriia; order Coriobacteriales; family Eggerthellaceae; genus SIG42. The sequence goes on along the minus strand of JAFRLO010000048.1, from coordinate 46,453 downwards.
GCGCTCATCCCGAAGGCTGGGAAAGCAGGCGTCACCGTGCTTATCAAGACGAGCTACGCATTCGCAGATACTGCACGCTTACGCGAGCTTTTGAACCGATTCGCTTGCGATGAGCTGGGGGCGCTCTGGGATGTGCATCATCCCGTGCGCGACGTCAACGAGATGCCTTCGAAAACCATCGAGAATCTCGGCAGCTATGTGAAGCACGTGCACCTGCGCGACAGCATCGTCGACAAGAAGACCGGGGAGCTGTCCTATCAGGTCATCGGCGAGGGCACGCTGCCCATTGACGATGTGATGCGGGCGCTGCGCTCCATCGACTACGATGGCTACATCTCGCAAGAATGGAAGCCGCAGTGGATGGATGACCTCGATGATCCCGAGATCATCTTCCCTTACTTCGTGAATTACATGGCACGCTACGATGCCGGTCGCGATAAAAAGCGCATGACGATTCCGAATCACGATGGCAGCGGCCAGTACGTGTGGGAGAAGTTCGAACTCATCAACCATACCTTCCCTGAAGTGCTCGATATCATGGCCGAGACCTTCCCGGATCAGTATTGCTTCAAGTACACTACGCTCGATTACACGCGTACGTATTCGCAATTCCGCGATGACGTGAACAACTTCGCCCGTGCTCTCGTAAGCATGGGCGTAAAGCCAGGTAGCAAGGTTGCCATTTGGGCGGGAAACATCCCCGCATGGTTCCTCACGTTCTGGGCAACCGTGAAGATCGGTGCCGTTCTGGTCACGGTAAACTCCGCGTATAAAATCCACGAGGCAGAATACCTGTTCCGCCAATCCGATACGCATACGCTTGTCATGGAACACAGCAGCCTCGATTCAAACTACCAGGAGATCATCAACGAGCTGTGCCCCGAAATCGCGCAGACGAAGGCCGGCGAGCCCCTGCACTGCAAGAAGCTCCCCTTCCTGCGCAACGTCATCACGGTCGGTTTCCGCCAGCCAGGTAGCCTCACGTTCGACGAAGCCATGGCACGTGCCGACCTCGTACCCGCTGCCGAAGTGGAGCGTCTCGCTGCGCAGGTGCGCCCGGATGATGTATGCAACATGCAGTACACCTCCGGCACCACGGGCTTCCCGAAGGGCGTCATGCTCACGCACTACAACGTCGTGAACGATGGCAAGTGCATCGGTGACCGCCTCGGCCTTTCCACGGCAGACCGTATGATGATCCAGGTGCCGATGTTCCACTGCTTCGGCATGGTACTCTCCATGACGTCCAGCATGACGCATGGCGCTACTATGTGCCCGATGCCCTACTTCAACGCGAAGGCGAGCCTCGCGTGCATCAACCAAGAGCGCATCACGTGCTTTAACGGCGTACCGACGATGTTCATCGCCATGTTCAACCACGAGAACTACCGCAAGACGGACTTCTCGTACATCCGCACGGGCATCATGGCTGGCGCAGGCTGCCCGCCTGAACTCATGCGTCGTGCTGCAAGACCTGACGAGATGAACATGACCGGTATCATCAGCGTGTACGGACAGACCGAAAGCTCACCTGGCTCCACGATGAGCGCATGGACTGATACCGAATACGTCCGCATCGAGACCGTCGGTTATGCGTTCCCGCATGTCGAGTGCAAGATCATCGACCCCGACACGGGCGAAGAGGTCCCGCATGGCGAGAACGGCGAATTCTGCAGCCGTGGCTACAATACGATGAAGGGCTATTACAAGATGCCCATCGCCACGCGCAAGGCAATCGACTCCGATGGCTGGCTTCATTCGGGCGACCTCGCCCGCAACGATGGTCAGGGCAATTACATCATCACCGGCCGCCTGAAGGATATGATCATCCGCGGCGGCGAGAACATCAACCCGAAGGAGATCGAGGAGTTCTTCCTCGAGCATCCGAAGGTCAGCGACTGCCAGGTCATCGCGGTTCCGGACGAGAAGTATGGCGAAGAAGCCATGGCGTGCATCATCCTGATGGATGGCGAGGAAGCAACCGAGGAAGAGATGCGCGAATACGCCGTTTCGCACATCGCTCGCCATAAGGTGCCACGCTACATCGAGTTCGTCGACAGTTTCCCGATGAATGCAGCTGGAAAGATCCAGAAACACCTCATGCGCGCATGGGCTGCCGAAAAACTCGGATTAGCCACGAAGGAAGATTAGCCGAATGCGCCGCAGACATCATGTCTGCGGCGCTTCTTACTTCATCGTCTGCTTCGCAGATGTGTGTTCCCTGAAACCTGCAAGACCCTCCGCAATCAGAACGCTTACGGTTTCCGCAAGTTCCGTTAAATCGTATTCCGAACCCTCGGAAAGCCATCGATGATAGGTACTGATGAGGCCAGAGAAGACGAACGTTTTCAGATAACGCATCTGCTCTTTCGGCGCATCGCCGTACACTTCGGGAATGTAATCGGAAGCCACGCGCGTCAAAACAGGCTCGAAATGCCGGATGAATTTCTCGGCATCGACATTCGCGAACACCGCGCCATTGCGCTGAGCATTTTGCGCAATGAATACGCTCAGAGCTTGGAAGAGCTGCATGACGTCGATTTTGCCGTTTTCGTCGAGCATGCCCTCCTTGATGGAATTTGCCGCTCTTTTCGCCTCGTCTTCAACGATCTCGTCGATGAGTGCTCCAATGGAATCGTAATGATGATAGAACGTCTTGCGATTGATATCGGCGCGCTCGGCGATATCGGAAACGGTAACTTTCGCAAGTCCTTTTTCCTCAGCTAGCTCGGAAAAAGCCCCCCGAATTGCCGCCTTCGTACGTCTCGTGCGCCTATCGAGCGTCTGCTCCATTTCCATTTTTGCCCAGACCTTTCTCGAATGTGGCAATTACCTCACGGGAAATTAGATTGGTAATTGAACTCAAACGTGAATAATCTTAACTTTATACACAGAGTTACTTTTACCACATTGTTACACAATTTGGAAGGAACGATGTGCCCATGAAAGCAGCCGATCAGATCAAGCGCGCAGCCATGTATAAGATCGTCGATGCGCTCACAAGCGACCCTGAGAAGAATCTTCCGAAGATCATGGATCTACTCGACAAAGTCGCTCCAGCAGAACTGTTCCCTGAGCAGCGTAAATCCATCCGCGAAGCCATCGAGGACAGGGGCAATTGGTATCAGCTCCTCATGAGAGCCATGGAGATGCCTCCCGAATTCAGAAAGCAGTTCGTACGCACGCTCGCCGTCGACGCGAACCTAATGGCGTGGCCTGTGCAAGAAAAGATGCGCAACGAGCTCAAGTGCAATATTCCCTGGGCCATCCTGCTCGATCCAACAAGCGCCTGCAATCTTAAGTGCAAAGGATGCTGGGCAGCGGATTACGGTCATGGCCTCAACTTGAGCTATGACGACATCGACTCGATCATCACGCAAGGCAAAGAACTCGGGACTCACATCTACATCTACACCGGCGGCGAGCCACTCGTTCGCAAGAAGGACATCATCAAGCTGTGCGAAGCGCATCAGGATTGCATCTTTTTGTGCTTCACCAATTCGACACTGATCGATGAGGCGTTCTGCCAGGACATGCTGCGCGTTAAAAACTTCGTACCCGCCATCAGCGCGGAAGGTGACGAGGCATCGACCGATGCACGTCGCGGCGAAGGCACCTACGCAAGCATCGTGAAGGCAATGGGGCTTCTCAAGGCACATGGCCTCCCCTTCGGCATCTCCGCTTGCTATACCAGCCAAAACGCAGAAAGCATCGCCTGCGAGGAATACTACGATTGGATGATCGAGCAGGGCGCTCTGTTCTGTTGGATCTTTACGTACATGCCCGTCGGGTCAGACGCAGTCGTCGAGCTCATGCCCACCGTCGAACAGCGCATCAAGCTGTATGATGTCGTCCGCGACATGCGCTTTAAAAAGCCCCTGTTCGTCCTCGACTTCCAAAACGATGGCGAATACGTTGGCGGCTGCATCGCGGGCGGACGCCGCTATCTTCATATCAATGCGCGCGGTGACGTGGAACCATGCGTTTTCATTCACTATGCGAATGTCAACATCCACGACGTGACGCTGCTCGAAGCGCTGAAATCGCCCCTGTTCATGGAATACTACAAGGAGCAGCCGTTCAACGATAACCTGCTGAGACCGTGTCCGATGCTCGAGAACCCCGATTGCCTGCCTGGCATGATCGAGCGTTCGGGTGCCACGTGCACGAACCTAACCGCCCAAGAGGACGCAGAAGATCTGTGCGCGAAATGCCGCGGATTCGCAGAGGAATGGGAACCGATATCCCTCGATATTTGGAGAAACGAGAACGACCCGCGCTACGAAAAACGCTGTACGCCGCTTGTCAGCATGTCGGCATCCGATTTGGTAAAGTTCGAGGATATCGGTCGCACGATGGAAAGCCTGATGTAAGTATCCCGCTTTTTAATCACAGGTGACGCTCAGGCAACTGCCCCAACATGGTCATTTCCCAGTCAAGATAGTCATTTCGGAAAGAAATGGCCATGTTGACCGGTTATATGGGCTTATCGAAAAAACACCTAGCTAAGACCACCCGCATTCTTTTGTAATGCGCAATTACCAGTGGTTTCCTGCACGAATGGCGTATACTAGCCGTGTAATCAAGTTTCCTCAACCGAAGGAGGTCCTTATGGACAAGAAGATTGCCAAACTCATCAACGAGCAGATCAACGCCGAGCTTTACAGCGCATATCTGTACCTTGCCTTCGCGGATTACTATGCCGAAGAGGGTCTGGGCGGCTATGCCAACTACTTTGAGATCCAGGCTGCCGAGGAACGCGACCATGCGCTTATTTTCCGCAAGTATTTGCATGAGAACGGTGAAGCCGTCACGCTGACCGAGATCGCAGCACCCGACGTTTCGTTCGACAACTTCCTCGAGCCGCTCGAGAAGGCACTCGAGCACGAGAAGTTCGTGACCGCGCTCATCAACAAGATCTACGACGCCGCCTTCAAGGAGAAGGACTTCCGCACGATGAACTTCCTGAACTGGTTCGTCGACGAGCAGATGGAGGAAGAGGACAACGCCGAGGGCATGATCTCGAACATGAAGCTCTTCGGCAGCGACCCGAAGGGCCTGTACGACCTGAACGCCGAGTGCGCAGCTCGCGTGTACACGGTTCCCTCGCCTCTTGCAGCTGAGTAAGGATTCGGTACAAGCACCAAACGAGCCAGTTCGAAAGAGCTGGCTCGTCTCTTAGTATGAGCAAGTCCATCCTATTCAGCAAACAGAAAGCGAGTCCCTATGGAAACACTGGAATGCATCAAAACGCGCCGTTCGTATCGTAAGTACAAGCCAGACCCCGTCCCCGAAGAGTTGCTGCAAAAGATCATCGAGGCGGGCATGTGGGCCCCGACCGGCATGAACAAGCAGGCCCCCATCATCATCGCCATCAACGATAAGACACAGCGCGACCGCCTCATGCGCCTGAACGCCGAGATCATGGGAAAACCTGAGGCCGACGGCTTCTACGGCGCCCCCTGCGTACTCGTCGTGCTGGTCGACAAGAACGTTCCCACGTATCCAAACGATGGCGAGCTCGTCATCGAGAACATGCTCTTGGCCGCACATGACCTGGGTTTGGCAAGTTGCTATATCTGGCGTGCGAAGCCTGAGTTCGAAATGGACGAGGGCAAGGCCATGCTCGCCGATTGGGGCATCCCCGAAGGCGACTGGGAAGGCGTCGGGCACGTTATCGTCGGTTATCCGGACTGCGATGAGCCAAAGGCTCCCGCACGCAAGGAAGGCTGGGTGTATCGCGTCTAGGTGCCTTAGATGTTTATGCACGAGCAAAGCGCACAAGAAGGGGCTGCATCGCAGCCCCTTCTCTTTTTTGCAGTGATAGCAGGTACGGTGATCGCTATCCTACTTCTTCTCGGCGTAAAGCACATCCTCTTTCGAGTTCTCCCATGCGGGTAACGTGAAGAAGCGGAAGCCCTTATCGCGAAGCTCAGCTTCCTTCGCCTCGGCAGCTTCGCCGATGGAGAGTGCACTATTCGGACATGCGTACACGCAATACGGCTCGAGCCCTCCCTTGATACGTGCGGGGCACTTGATGCAGCTCTTCGACCAGATCGGCATCCAGCTCATGTGCAAGTTCGGCCACGTGCCGCCGGGACGGTCGATGCCCTCTCCGGAACCGAGTGTGCGCACCGTCAGCCAGAAGTCGGAATCAGGCAGGTTGTTGCCCACCTTGCAGGCGAGCGAGCAGGTCCAGCAGCCAGTGCAGCGCTGCAAGTCAACTAAGATGGTCTTCTCGTTCATCGCAACTCCTCCCTATTCCTCGACCTTGCGGACGTCGCATGCACAGTCCCAAATCGTATCCCAAGCGCCGGCCATGCCGCCGATACCGCCCGTTGCGAAACCGGGCTGGTAGCCGTTGATTGCCTCAACGCATTTCACCCAGTTCTCAGCACGGTCGTCGATCGTCTCATAGCTTCCCAGAGGAACGATAAGTTCGGAGTACATGCCCTCTTCGAAGGCTTCATGACGCCAGCCGAACCACACCTGAACCGTTCCGGGCGGGATGACCTGGTCGAGCTTCATCTCGATGACGACATGTCCGCGTCCGTTGAAGACCTCGACCTTGTCGCCATCCTTGATGCCCTCGGCCGCGGCATCTATCGGGTTCATACGGCCTGTCGGCTTGCCGCCCGAAAGCTGCGCCATAACCGGATCGTCGGTGAACATCGACTGCATGAAGAAACGCTGGCGTCCGCTGAAGAAGTGGTACTTGCCCTTCGCGGTGCCATTCGCCAAGGTCGTAGGCGTCGGAGCCTCAAGCGGCGGCAGGTATTTCGCCAACGCATCATCGACAGGAACGAGGCGCTCGCTGTAGAATTCCATGCGCTTATGCGGCAAGTCGAACTGCATGCCCATGAACGGATCCCAGTTCACAGGCGGCGTCGCGGCGCGAACCATCTTCTCTTCCTTCAAGCGCTCGTACGTAAGCGGCGGTTGGATGCCGGCGATTAACGGGTACTTCGATGCCAAGCGAACCGCAATCCACTCTTCGGTCGTTTTGTCGAAGTACTCGCCGAGGCCGACGCGCTTTGCCAACTCGGAGTACACGAAGGTCGAATCCTTCGCCTCGCCGATCGGCTCGATGGCCGGCTCTTGAAGCACGACATGGTTGTACGATGCCGATGCGACGAGCTCGTAACGCTCGAACGGCATACAGTCGGGAAGCACATAGTCGGAGTACTCGCCGGTATCGGTCATCCAGATGTCGATATCGACGATGAGCTCCATCTGCGGGAAGATCTCGTCAATCCAAAGCCCGCGGTTCGGGCAGTTGTGAACCGGGTTGCCCGCGATGTTCCAGAATGCCTTGATCGGATAGGGCTTCTGCGTCTTGACCTGTTCAATGAAGTCGGCTTGGCGCAAAAGCTTGCCCTTGTAACCCTCGCGACCCAAAGGCATGGTGATGGCCGCATCGTTGAAGATGAGTGGGAAACCTGCGGGAAGCATCTCAGAGGTGACACCTGCGCCTGGACGGCCCAAGTTACCCGTGAGAGCTCCGAGCAGATAGAACGAACGATACGACTCACCCTGATTCTGATAACGCAGACCCAACGCACCGAAGATGTAGGCATTCGGAGCTGCAACGTACTCGTCCGTCAGTCGGATGGCCACGTCGGCGGGCACGCCGGTGATGGGCTCCTGCCACTCGGGCGTATACTGCGCCGCATGCTCACGCAGACGCGCGAACGCGGTCTTGCATGCAACGCCATCGACCACATGCTCGCCATCGAGTTCGGGATTGGCGATCGGCAGCGCCTGCTCGCCCATAACCGTCGCCGCAGGAGCATCCGCGTCCAGATCCCATACCAGGTAATTGCCGTCCGCATCGCGCAGGAACATACCATCGTCATCGCGTACCAAGAACGGAGCGACGGTGTATGCGAGCAGGAAGTCTTTCTTGTACTGCTTGCGCTGGATGATGAGGTTGACCATCGTCATCGAAAGCGCTGGATCGCTTCCCGGCTTCACGGGGATGAACTCGTCAGCGAAACCAGCCGTCGCATCGAACAGCAAGCCAATGTCGACGATCTTCGCGCCATTTGAGCGCGCCTCGACGAGGTGCTTGGCGATGCGCTGCTGGTTTTCGACGGGATTCGCACCCCACACGATGATGTAGTCGGATGTGTCGAAATTCTTTGGATCGGTCGTCATGTACTTGTAGAAGTTCCCGAAATCGAAGAATGCCGCATAGAACGGTCCGTTATCCAAGCCATATGCTTGGATGGGATCGGTTGCACCCCACAGTCCGATGAAACGCGATGCCAAAACAGCTTGAAGGCCCTGCGATGGCGGCACCGATGCGACGACGTCCCACATGGCAAGCGCCTCGGGACCGTATTTGTCGCGGATCTCGAGCAGCTTTGCGGCGATTTCGTCCATCGCCTGATCCCAGCTTATCTTCTCCCACTTTCCCTCGCCGCGCTCGCCCACGCGCTTCAGAGGATGCGTGAGGCGCTTTTCGTTGTAGGGCTGGCGGCATGACATGATTCCCTTTTGGCAGATATAGCCTTCGTTGGCTTCGGCGCCCGTGTACTGCGCCTTCTCGGTTCTGACGATCTTGCCATCGCGCACGATAGTCTTGATCGCGCAGAACTCATGGTCGCCCCAACCTGGGCAACAAGTGTAGACAAAAGATTCTTCGCCCATGCACTTCCTCCTTTTCTCCCTCTTCTCTCCTTGCCGGAGTATGAAGCGCTTCGCACGCCCGTAAGCGTCTTTGGCTTCCTCTCCGGAAAACAACCCATCATAGAGTTTACTGGTGTTATCACAATGTCTATAAGCAACTTTTTGTTGTGTATATACAAAAGATTTGATTGCTTATACCAAGTATGGGATAGGATGCTCGTCGCGAATGCTGTCCACACAAAAGCTTTATGGCACGGGCAAAGCCCTCCCTTTGCTAAAATGGCATCGCAAAACGATAGGCATCACAACGACCGATGCTAAAAACACCGCAGAAAGGCAAGGAAATGACCAAGCTCGTCGCATATTTCTCAGCAACCGGGACGACCGAGGAGAAGGCGCAGCAGCTCGCAGAGCTCGTTGGCGCCGACCTGTACAAAATCGAAGCCGCACTTCCCTACAACAGGCTCGACCTCGATTGGATGAACCGCGATAGCCGTGCGACCATGGAAATGCGCGACTGGTCCGAGAAGCCCGACATCGCCGATCACGATGCCGACTTCAGCGCATACGACGAAGTTTATCTGGGCTTCCCCATCTGGTGGTATACCGCACCGACGCTCATCCACACCTTCCTCGACACCTATGACCTCTCAGGCAAAAAGATAAAGATCTTCGCGACCTCAGGCGGTTCGAGGATCGACCGGGCCATCAAGGATCTGACGAAGCTGTTCCCAGATCTGACCATCGTGGAGGGCAAGCTTCTAAACAAGGACCTTGCCGAGATCATTGAAGAAGAAGCCTAGCCACCATAAGGAGCATATGCACGGTGACGATGAATCGGGGCATATGCGGCAGGTTCTCGGAATATCGGGAAACGCACAGACGAGAACGAAACGCATCGGAAAGCGGACGGCCGATATTATCCTGACCGCACTCTTGATCGTTCTGATGTCGTTCCAAGTCACGGGCAATAAGATTCATGAATGGGTCGGCATAGCCATGCTCGTCATCGTCATCGCGCACCAGCTCCTCAACCGGAAATGGTATGGTTCACTCATCAAAGGGAAATACCGCGCAAGCCGCATCGTCATGACCATATTGGATGTGATTGTGCTCATCGTCTTCGCGCTTGACACATTCAGCGGCATGGCGATCAGCAGCCATGCGACGCCGTTTTTGTACGGCATGATACGCGCATCGCTAGCGCGGCGCATCCACCGCGCCATCTCGTACTGGCTGTTCATATTGATGGGTATACATCTTGGCTTCCATCTCCCCATAATCGCGGCAAAACTCAGCAAGACGACAAAAAGAGTGCTATTGATCGTGCTTGCATGCATCGCATGCACAGGTCTGTTCTTTTTTCTGAAAAGCGGAATAATCAACTATATGCTATTCCATACATTCGTAACGCATCTGACGTATGGAACGACATCGGTGATGGTCTTTATCGAGAACATCACCATGATGATGCTTTGGATGCTTTTTGGCATCGGCATCGCAAAACTGGCAAGGCGTTTCGACAGAGCACGTTAAAACCGAATGCAAAAAACATGGCCCCCGAAACTCGGGGGCCATGCGTTAAAGTGGACTTTTTAACTGCAAGTCAGCGAAAAGCTTGAAAGCGCTATGGGCGCATACCGCCGCCAGGCCGTTGGCCGCCCATGCCACCGGGCTGCTGACCGCCCATACCACCGCCGCCCATCATGGACTCGGTAATCTGTGTAACCTGCTGCCCATTCACGGTAACGGTGCCACCATTGAGCTCAGCACCGAGCTCGTAGTCGAATGCGAACTGCGCACTGATCGTAACCGTGCCTCCGTTGATCTTGAGATAGCCGTTGGAATCGAGCGCATCAGTGTCGCCCTGCGCCATCGTGATGTCGAGCTTACCGCCGTTGATCTCGATCAGGCAGTTCGTGGATACTTCAGGCTGATCCATGCCGCCGAAGCCCTGTTGGCTGCCGGAGCTTGAGGAGCTTGAGGAGTCTTCTTCGGTGTAGAGCTCGCCCACGCTAGCATTCACGCCGTCATCCGTGGCGTACAGCGTCACATCGCCGCCGTTCATGCGTACGACCTCGGCTTCGAGCGCTTCCGTACACGTTGAAATGTTGATGGTTCCGTCGTCAATCGTCAGGCCGAATTCGCCATGGATCGCGTCATCGCCGGCATTGATCTTCAGGTTTCCGCCGCAGATGTACGTCTCGATATCGCTCTTCACGGCATCGTCACCGCACGTGATGTCGAAAGTGCCACCTGTGATGGCTACCAGATTAACCGCTTTGATCGCATCGCCATCGGCCTTGATGGCGAACGTGCCGCCATCGATGAGCACGAAGCCCTTCGAGGGGTCTTGCTCTTTACTCGCAGTGATGGCGTCATCGCCTGCGTTCAACGTGAACGTTCCATCGAGGATCTTGACGCAATCCTTGCCCTTCAAACAATCATCTTTTGCAGTTATGTCGAAGGTGCCACCCGTGATGATCAAATCATCCTTGCTTTTGATGGCATTCGAATAGTTCGCGGTAATGGACAGCGAGCCTGTACCGTTGATAGCCAGGTCATCCTTGCTGAAGATGACTGCGTCGGGTTCATCCTCGCCAGCCTCCAGCGTGTACGTGCTGCCGTCTTCAAGGACGTTCTTCGAGTTAGCTGCAAGCGTGATGAACACCTTATCGGCCTGCTTCACGTAGATGGCCGGCCCATCGTTATTTTTGATGGTCACACCGTTGAGCACGAGTTGCACTTTGTCCGCATCGGTCGCCTCGACTACGATTTGACCGTCCGTCAGCGTACCGGAGAGCACATACGTGCCCTCGGCCGTGATGGCGACCGTCGAGCCGTCGATCTTCACGCCCGTACTCGAGCTCGACGTCGCCGAAGAACCCGAAAGCGTGATGGTGGTCGCCGAAGATGCGTCATAGTTTGAATCCTGATCCTTCTTCGAATACTCGAAATCCATCTGGCTTACGTCAAGGAGATCCTTGCCGCTATAGATCTGCGTCATGCCTGCGACCTTGCTCACAAGCTTGCTCGAGCTAGACGAGGTCGCCGTAGCAGTCGTGCTCGAAGTGCCCGAGCTCGAACTCGACGTCGCCGCCGCGCAGCCGGGAAGCCCCAGCCCCGCCACTAAAAGGAGCGCCGCCGCAGCCGTTGCGATACGATGCGATCTCTTCATTGTCATCATGGATATCACCTTTCCTATCGTTTCGTTCCGAATCTAAAGTGCCTTTGGCGAAAGAATCGGAGCTTCATATTGCCTATAGCACATCTTTCGTCGCTGCTTGTCGCCCGAGCGTGATCTTGAGGTTACCGTTCAGACAGCGCAGCTCATCGATCATTTGCTTCTCCATGCCCGCCTGCCTCATACGGATGTCATAGCGCAAACGGTACAGGCTTCCCATGTTCGAGGTCGACACCTCGACAAGCTCGCAGCGGTCGGTATAGTGGTCAAGCACTTCGTCGAAGACGCCTTCGTATGGAAGATCCTCTGGAATGGTCACCGTAAGCGATTTGCCAGGCTCCTTCTGCTTGCCAAGCGGTGAGAGCACGAAGATAAGGTTCGCGATGGCCGTGATGATGGTGAACACCACCGCGAGGGCCAAGTATCCCATGCCCGTTGCCAGGCCGACTGCCATGGCAAGAAACACGCTTCCGATATCCTTCGCAGAACCAGGGATGCTGCGGAATCTCACAAGGTTGAACACGCCCATCACAGCGATGCCGGCGCCGATGTTGCCGTTGACCAAGGTGATCACCATCTGCACGATGAGCGGCATGAGCGCGAGCGTCACGACGAAGTTCTTCGAGTAGTTGTGGCGGAACATGTAAATGCATGCGACAGCCACGCCGAGCACGATGGAGAACAAACAGCAAAGCAAAAAATCGAACGAGGTTACGTTGCCAGCAAGGGAATCAGCAGACCCGTAGACGCTGGTTACGAGGCTTTCAAGCATGATGCACTTCCTTTCAGGACGGCCATATTGGCTGCAGTGGTCAGGGCAACCGCAACAGACGCGGCAGGTTTGATGGGCGTGGGCATAACGCTTTGCCTATACGCTTCGCCGTACTTGCTGAACGATTGCGGATAGATCTTATTGGAGGAAAGCGCCTCGGTTAGCCACAGCGGGTAGGAACCGATGCTTTTTATCTCCATGACAGCTTCGCCGCGACCGGCAAGCTCGTAGGTCGGATGTGAGTCGCGCATCAGGTCGCGACCACGCATCTGCATATCGAACGTGATGCGCAGATCGGTACTCGGCGCGCCTTGCAAGGTGATGGTGCTTGCTGCTGCGTGCGATGCAGGCTCATAGGAGCGGCGCACCACCGAGATGTCCATCGAGGGGACAAGCCCCGGATAGCGCAGGCAGAACGCGCGGATCTCGGCAGCGATCTGGCGCCCATGCGGGCTTAAAAGCTCGTTTTGCAGTGCGGCGTCCGCCAACGGATAACGCGTCGCGGCATCCTCGAAGTCCATACCGGCGACGAAAGCCTGCGCTGCAGCTTTCGACATGCCAATGCGGCGCTTATACACGATGCCCTTGTACTTCTTCTTGAGCTCCACGTACACGATTCCCGCCAAGGAGAAGGGCCCGTACGAGCGCAGCCTGAGCTTTTCCTTATACAAAGGCTTATCCAGGGAACGCTCGATGAGCTCGCGGTGAGGCGTGTCGTAGTAACGGCTCTCGATGACGGTATCGCCATAGCGGTCGACCTTCATGTGGCCTTCGATGGCTTCTAAGATCGCCTGCAGTTGACGCGGCGTCAGGCGATATTTCACTTCCTTGCGCTGGAAGGTGTTGTTGTAGCTTGCCATGTGCGCCTCCTTGGTTTGCACTCCGTCTTTCGGAGCTGGGCGCGAGTTCGATTCGCTTAGCGGTTTTGAACCCTTCGCCCCATCTGACGGTTTGCATTGTGCCCATGCAAGCTGAAAACAATCTGAAAGGTCACGGCATGTTTCATCGGATTCATAATTCCCCCAAGTTTCTTTCAGGTTCTTTTCAGAATGACTCCAGGGAGCTCTCTCCCTATGCTGATACGATGCGAATGTCTTTTCTTTTCCCGCCACAACAATCGTCGAGAAAGAGTATTATTGTTAAGCAAGAACCATCTGCATGCTATGCGTGTACTGTCGGAATACACCGAAAACGAGGTCTTACCATGAGACAAGCCCCAACTCCGATCTCCATCGAAGAAGCCCGGAACATCGTCCGCAACCATATCAAACCAGGACGCACGGAAACCGTTTTGGTCACGGATGCAGTTGGACGAGTCGTAGCTCGCAACCTGACAAGCGATATCGATGTCACCCCATTCGATGACAGCGCCATGGACGGATTCGCGGTTCGCGCGGCTGATATCGAAACGGCAACCGACGATGCTCCTGTCGCACTTGAATGCGTTGACCATATCGGTGCCGGCGGCGTGTTCGAAGGCATTCTGCAACCTGGGCAAACGGCTCGCATCATGACTGGCGCGATCATCCCCGAGGGCGCAGATGCCGTCGTAAAGATCGAAGATGTCACGTTCACAGGAGAAGGAACCATCGGCGATACCATCACGTTCTGCGCGCCAACAACTGTTGGCAAGAACATCCGCTACGCGGGAGAGGAAGCAAAAGCGGGAGACGTAGTCGTCGAGGCAGGCGAAGTCATCACTGCCGCAGGCGCCGGCCTGCTCTCCGCATGTGGCAACCTGTACGTCGAGGTGTACGCACGTCCTGTCGTAGGGCTCATCTCCATCGGTAGCGAGCTCGTTGAGGCCAACGAGGTTCCCGCTCGCGGCATGATCCGCAATTCGAACGTATGGGCGATGCAGGCATATGTTGCCGCCGCAGGCGGTATCCCGAAGGTCTACCCCACCGTTCCCGATGACGTCGATGCGATCAAGGAGGTTTATCTCCAAGCCGTTGCAGAATGCGATCTCGTTGTTTCCACCGGCGGGGCATGTCTGGGCGATTTTGATCTGACACCAGGCATCCTTACAGAACTCGGCACCATGCATTTCGAGCGTGTGAGTGTTAAACCGGGTAAATCTCAACCATTTGGAGAAATCAACGGTGCGCCGGTGTTCGTGCTGTCCGGCAACCCAGCGGCATCTTCGATGGGCTTCGAACTATATGTACGGCTTGCCATGCGCATCATGCAGGGCTATACACAGCTTGATCGCCCGACCGTACAAGCACGCATCACCTGCGACATTCGTAAAAAGGATCCGCGTGTGTTCCTCGAACGAGCCGTGCTTTCGCAGACAGATGATGGGTACGAGGTCGTTTTGCTGAAGAACCAATCGTCGGCCTTGTTCGGCGCGCTCCAACGTTGCAACTGCTTCGCTGTGATTCCCGAGGGTCTGGACGGTGTACGTATGGGCGATATCGTAACGTGCATCGTATGCACAGCCGACGAAAGCCTGCCAATGGGAGAATAGGGGCGAATACGTTCCGAAGTCGCCTTCAAGCGGTCATCCTGGCGCAAGCGCTGGTTCATATTTACCCTATATTTCTTTCAGGTTCTTTTCAGACGGACTAGTAGAATATGGTGTAACGCACCGCATGAAAGCGATGCACTACTTACACATACGATACTTGGGGACGCACATGAGAATCCTAGTTGTTGAAGACGATATAGCTTTAGCACGTGCTTTAGAGCAGGTGCTTCGCCACAATGGCTACGAAGCCGAATCTGTACATAACGGGCAAGACGGACTCGATTGGGCTGCAAGTGGCATCTATGACGTCATCGTTCTGGATGTGATGTTGCCGAAAATGAATGGCTTCGAGGTCGTGGCGAATCTGCGCCGTAAGAACGTCAGCACACCGGTTCTCATGCTCACCGCACGAGACCAGGTACGCGATAAGATCACCGGGCTTGACAGCGGAGCCGATGACTACATGACGAAGCCCTTCGAGCCGGCAGAACTACTCGCCCACATCCGCGCGCTCACCAGGCGCCAAGGCGAAGTTATCTTCGAGAAACTCACGTTCTCGGACCTGTCACTTGACCTCAAGAGCTATGACTTGGCCTGTGGCGATAAAAGCATCCATCTCAGTTTCAAGGAATTCGGCATCATGAAGACCTTTATGAGCAACCCGCGTCAGACCATCAGCAAGGAGCTGCTGATCGACCGCGTGTGGGGCTCGGATTCCACCGCAGAAGACAACAACGTGGAATCCTATATCAGGTTCGTACGCAAGAAGCTCGATTTCCTTGGCTCGAATGCACACATCGAAACGCTGCGCAAAGCGGGCTATCGCCTCGTAGAAGCCGTCAAAGATATGGACGGCAACGGCCCAGAGGCCTCCCCCGCACAGGCGGACGGGGATGCCGATGCTTAAGAAGCTACGCCAAAAATTCATCGCGCTCAACATGGTGACGGTTGCCGCCGTCATCATCGTCGTTTTCTCTGGGATTGTCGTTATCAACCATCAGCAAACCCTCACCAACGTCCATGAAGCAATGGAAACATCGATCAACGATGCGGCATTCCGCCAAACGAATAATCGCGATGGCGGCAATTTCGGTGGCGGGCTCGATGCGAACGGAATGGCTTCACGCGAAGGAGAGATTCTCAACTACGATGGCACCATTCCACCAGAGCCTCCGAACGAGGGCATGGATCAAGGCATGCCACCGCGCATAGGAGGTAAAGATGATCGGATGAGCTCGATTCCCGTGGCCGTCTACCGCATCTCAGACGGCAAGCTCACATTGGCGAGCGCTTCAAGCTCAGCGTATCTTATCGATGCCGATTTGAGCACGGCAAGCAATACCATCATTGACCAAGCAGCGCAGGACGACACCATCGATGCCCTCGGTGTGCACTATTTGAAGCGCACCGTGAATCAGACGACCTACGTCGCGTTCGTAGACGAGAGTGAGACATCTGGATGGAAGGACCTTGCAGCCACGTTGGCACTCGTTGGCATCGGCGCGCTTTTGATCTTCTTCATAATCAGTTTATTCTTCAGTCGTTGGGCATTACGTCCCGTCGAGGAAGCATGGGATAAGCAGCGGCAGTTCGTGAGCGATGCCTCGCACGACCTCAAGACCCCGCTCACGGTCATCCTTGCAAACAGCTCAATTCTTCTCGACAACGCCGACGAAACCATCGCGAAGAACTCGCAATGGGTGGAAAGCACGAAGACTGAGGCAGAGCATATGAAGCAGCTGGTCGACGATTTGCTTACCATGGCGCAGATCGATGAAGGAGACACAACGATGCCGCGCGAGGACATCGATTTCAGTACGATGGTTCAAGGCGAGTTCCTCGAATTCGAAAGCGTCGCGTTCGAGCGCAACGTGGAATTCACAAGCACAGTTGCCCCCAACATCCACGTTGTCGGTACACCATCACGCGTTCGCAGGCTCGTGCAAACGCTCATCGACAACGCATGCAAGTATGCGCCAGCTGGATCCGTAGTCACATTGGAGCTTGAGCGTGAGGATCGCATGGCACGGATGACCGTGCATAACGAGGGTGATCCGATTCCGGCAGAGGACCTGCCGCATATCTTCGATCGCTTCTATCGCGTGGATAAGGCACGCGTAAACGATGGCGACAGCCACGGACTCGGCTTAGCCATCGCATACGGCATCGCTCAAGAGCATGGCGGTTCACTCGAAGTTGCAAGCACCGCTGAAGCAGGCACGACCTTCACAGCAAGACTCCCATTGTAGGCAAACCACCCCGTAAAATGAAAAGGTATACTATACGGCAGCGGCAGTCACCCCGAATGTCGCCATGAATTACAACGCATTGGAACGTCACCTCATATCGATAATCCAGCGAGGAAGGGACTACTATGGACGTTCAGCTGATCCAGATGCTCCACCTTGAACTTGAACCCGTAGGCATATTTCTCGGCAACACAGATGCCGAATGCGACATCGCCGCCTCACCCGAAAAGCGCAATTGCATCGTTCCGCTCCTGTTGTCGGCGGCACGCGGCAAGGTGATTTCAGTAGACGAGGAGAGCTGCAACTGCCCTGGAGGCGCTGTCGGTTGCTGTTTCGGAGACGGGTTCACCCGTGGGAACCCGAATATCCACATTATGCTCTCGCAAGGCATGGGTGATGCGGCGCCGCCGAACGCGCCCATCCATATGAAAGAAGGAGAACGTTTTTACTGCACCGAAGAACTTGCCCTGAAATGGCGGGCTGAAATGCCTTACTCCGAGAAGGGTTACCCACGCGTCGTGTTCGCGCCGCAAAGCCGCTGGGGAGGTATCAGCAACCCCGATCTCGTGCTCGTGTTCGCGAATGCGGACCAGATTTCAGCGATGGTGGCTCTACTCGGGTTCCACAACGGACGCGCGCTCAACACCATCGCTCCTTTCGGGGCCGCATGCCATTCCATCGTGTATTCGGTAGAACAGATGGAGCAAGACGAGCCCCTCGCTGTCATGGGCCTGTTCGACATCTCGCAGCGCAACAGGGCGATTGAAGATTATCTCTCGCTCACGATGCCATTTGCGATGTGGGAGAAATTGTCGTGCGACTTGGATAAGAGCTGTCTTACCACGCACGCATGGAAGGCGATCGAAGAGCGCCTGCGACCTGAACGATAAACATGAATAGGGCAGGTATCAAGTACCTGCCCTATCAAGCGGAAAAGATAACGTCGCGCGTTAGCAACGAAGCAAGGCAACACTAAGACGAAGCACTACTTTCCTTTGTGTACGACCACCTGTGGGAACGGAATCTCCACGCCTGTCTGGCTGAACAGCACGCGGACATCGCGGTTGAGCTGGCGGCGTGCCTTGAAAACGTCAGCTTCCCGCGTCGTCGCGATGATTTTAAGCTTGATCCCGTTATCGCCGAGCTCCTCGACACCGAGGTAAATCGGCGGTTCCAGGTACAAATCGCGATGCGCATCGTACATCTTCGGGAATGCATCGGCCAGGATCGCCTCCATGCGCGGGATATCGGTATCGTAGGCAACGCTCACTTCGCAAATCGCTTTCGAAAGCGCTTTGGAGCGGTTCTGAAGATTGCGGATGTCGGAATTGTTCACGATTTTGAGGTTGCCACCCGGATCTTCAATCGTCGTCGTACGCACGCCGATGGATTTCACAACGCCGCGGAAATCACCCAAGATGATGATGTCGCCGATCTCGTACTGACGCTCGAAGATGACGAACAGACCGGTGATGATATCCTCGATAAGGCTTTGCGCACCGAAGCCTAGGATCAATCCGATGATGCCGATGCCGGCAAGAACCGCCGTGGTGTTCACGCCGAGAATGCTCAAACCCCACACAATCGCGATGATCACGGCAATGTATTTGAGCGCGCTCGCAACGAGCGTGGTGACGGTTGCCGTATGGTTATTACGATCTCCTATCACACCCAAGATGAGTTTGATGACCGTGTAGACCAGCCATACAACCGCGCATGCAAGCACAAGCGTAAGGATGTGCGCCACGGTAATCGACCCGCTTCCATCGATCAGGAAATGCTGGATCTCAAGTTCGTTCATCGTGCCGATCGTCGTCGAGGAGAGCGGCAACCACTCGGGGTTAACTAACACCACGATCAAGATGATCGCGATCACGATTCCTATCAGGCTCTTTACGTATTTCATCCTTATACTCCTTGCCTCGCTCTACCTATCTGAACCAAGTTTATGCTGGCTTATTAGCTGAATCGAATATACAACTGCGTCGGAAATGCCTCCCACATGCCACTCTCGCCGCCGTCATTATTGAAGTAATACACCACACCCCGATAATCGTAAGCATAAGCCGTGTTAATCTCATCGAGCGTGTAGGTAATCGTCACATGGGTTTTGCCGTCATCGCCCGTGTATGTATTCATCGTGGGCTGCCCTTCGATCGTCACCCAGCCGTGCGTATCATCGGGCGGGTCCTTGTAACGCTCCGAATTGTAGGAACCATCGCTCACATCCTGCCAGTGAAGGCTATTATCATTCCAATGGACATCATCGGAATTGATTGCGTACGAGCCGCCGTCGATGATGAAATCCATGCTGATGGTTTTCTCTTCGGTATTCGTAATCACACCCAAGCTGCCATAATCGGTGTTCGTGCTCACGAAACTGCCACTGAACACACGCATCGGATTGCCCTCCGCCGTACCCGTCGTCCCATCCGGATACTCGTAATCCATGACGGGCTTGATCAATGTGCTTACTGGCTCCCACGTTGGATTCTCGGGCAGATGATACATCATGGACGCGAACATGGAGTCGCTGTCGCCCAGCTCGATCATCGCAGTCGGATCCGAAGCGGTGCTCACCGTGGTGCTTGAGTCATCCCCATCTTTATACAGATATACGACGTCGCCGAAGAACATCTGCTTATCGCCGATCGTTACCTTGGTCGGATCCGACCACGGCTTCGCGTCGTTGGCTTCCCATTCTGCGGCCGAGATGAAGTCGATATCCACCCATGCGTCCGCGTCTTCGTCATAGCGCATGAACTTGATGCGCGCCTTGCCGCCCTTGAGATCATCCGGAATGCCAGTCGTTTCGTCAGTGCCCACGATGCCGAAACCGATATGCCAATCTCCGCTATCGCCGCCATACTCATAGCTCGAGTAGATGCCGATCGTAGGCTTCTCATGCGCATCCGAAGCCGGGAACTCCATGTCGAATCGGTATGCAGAGGTTTCCCAATTGTTCCAGTGCGTAGAATCGCCCCATTCGTCATCGAGAACCTTGGCCTGGTAGGTATAGTAGGAATCACTGGAGATATCATCTTCACCGAGCGTGTACGTCACAGTCACATGATGGACGCCGCCTTCGTCAGAATGGACTACCGTCGGCGTGAGACCCGTGATCTCGGTGCCGTAGTCGGAGGACGTATCGCTCTTGGGTTTTTTGTACAGATGATGCTCAAGCCACGTGACCTTATCGGGATCAATCTCGCCGCCTTCGACAAGATGGTAGATGAAGTCCATCGTGATGGTTCCGGCATCACGGTCGAGTACGGGCGTGCCATTCCCTTGAACGAAGCTGCCCCTATACAGGAAGAATTCGCTCGTTGTCACTTCGCCTACCCTGTTGTCCGGGAACGTGTATTCGAACGCAATCTTCGACTTCACGCGTATGCCCCCCATCCCACCGGGAGGAATGAGGCTACGCGTCATGTCCGCGCGAAGCTGTGTCGCATCTGCGGGGATTTCGTATTCGACATTCAGGTCGCTCGGAGCGTCAAGCGCGACCCATGCGCTCCCGTTGTAATACTCGAGATCAACAACATTCGCAGCCTTATCGTCGCCAAGCGTTTCAAAAACCCATACGTCGGGATCGTCAGGATCCTCGCGCAGAAGCGCAAGCATGCCCGTGCTGCCCGCAACGTCGTTTAAGGTCACCTCCGATGCAACATGCGCGATACTGCCAGCGCTGCCATGGTCGTACGCAATGCTCGAACTCGAAATCGGAGAGATGGTCGGCTCCACATAATCGATATCGAACTCCATGGGATCATACGTGCTGTGGGAGATCACCCAATTGTTCCAATGATCCGCGTCATCGACACCGTAATCGCTGTAGATGACCTGGGCGGTGAAATCGTATTTTTTACCGGGAACGAGGGTATCGAAGGTATAGACCAGCTTGTCACCGACGGTGCCATCATCGTTGTTGATGCGGGTTATCACAGGCGTCATATCGAACTCTTCGCCCGTCGCATGATCATACAGATGGGGATGCCAGTAGATGTTATCGTAGTTGAGAGGTCCACCGTAATCGACTTCGTATTGGTAATAGAGCGTGATCGTCTTCGCGGTTTCATCGAGCACCGGCTTGTCGATTTGACCGAAGAACCAATCCTGGTACAGATAGAAATCATCGGCAAGCGAAACCGTGCCTGTTTCCCCGTTAGGCAGCACATAATCGAATGCGAGGCTCATGGTCTCGCGGACGCTCCAGCAGAAATTGTCCTCATCATCGATATACCACGGGAAACGCCAGCCGATATCCGCCTCAAGGCCCTCGGCATCTTCGGGGATATCGTAGAGGGCGTTGTAGTCGCTGGGAGATAGCGCCGTGCGCTCTCCATCCTTCGTGGTATAGAGCTGCACATAGGCGAGGAAGTCCGCGAAGACCTCGCTCGTATCATCGGTGAGCGCCACCCATACCCATTCGCCCTTAAAGGCATCGTATTTCTTGAGCTTTAATTGGCCTGTGCTGCCCGCAACATCGTTCAAATCGACGGTGGCCGTGAAGTCGACGAAGTGGTCATCCCCACCTTCATAGTAGTACAGCTCATGTACGAGATCGATGGTCGGTGCCACATATTCGGGGCCGACGTACTCTATACCCCATTCCTGAGTATATGACAACCAATTATTCCAGTGCTCTTCATCGCCGTAATCGCTGTAGATGGCATCAGCATTGAATCTGTATGTGCTACCAGGGACGAGCGTGTCGAACGTGTATACGATCTTGGCTACGACCGTACCGTCCGCTTCCGTGTAATTGGATATCTCGTACGGTATGTTGAGCTCGGCACCCGTCTCTTCGTCATATAGATGCGGATACCAGTAGATGCTGTCGTAATCGAGCGGCCCGCCACGATCGACCTGGTACGGGATGGTGAGCGTGAGCGTCTTGGTGGATGAGTCGAATTCCCATTCGTTGGCGTATTCGCCTTCGAAGAACCAATCATAGTATACGTAGAAGAAATCTTCGGGTAGCTTCGCGGTTCCCGTTTCGCCATTAGGGAATTCGTAATCGAAGACGAGGCGCACGATGTCACGAGTTCTGTGCCCCTCTAGCCATACTCCCTCGTCATCGAATAAGGGGAGAAGCCAATTGATTTCTGCCTCGAGGGTCTTGGCATCTTCGGGGATGTCGTAGAGAGCGTTCTTGTCGCTCGGCGATAACAGCGTTCCCGCGTCATCCTCACTTGTCTTGGCGTAGAGGTCCACATAACCTTCTGGCCAGCCCTCATCGCCATCATTGTAGAACGACACATCGTCCCACTCTTGCGTGTCATAGTTATAGTGCTGAAGCTTCAGCTGGCCGACGTTTCCCGCAACGTCGTTCAACGTAACTATCGACGTGAAGATGGCGCCAGGCCAGTCTCCTGTCCCATCGGTTTCGATCTTAGGCACGAGCTCGATTGTCGGAGCGGAATAGGCGATGGGGGTCGCCGTGTATGTCGCCGTATATGTGGCATCGCCCGTAACCTCGGCTAAGTCAGGACTCCAGCCCGCAAACGTATAGTCATAGCTTGCATCGGAAGGCTTCGTGGGCGTGGTCGGCTGCGAGATGTCAGCAGCGGCCGTTCCGTAATCGTAAGCCGTAGCCGGCAAGAGCTCCGTGGAACCATCCTCGTCGACGAAGGTCACATTGTACTGGCGCAGCGTCTCGTCATAAGTGGCCGTATACGTGGCATCGCCCGTCACGTCCGAAACCTCAGGCGACCAACCGGCGAAGGCGTAATCGTACTGAGCCGTGGAAGCACGCGTGGGTTCAGCAGGCTGGACGATATCGGCTGCTTTCGTGCCCTCGGCATAGGATGTCTCAGCCTGAAGCACTGTCGAGCCATCGTAATCGAAGAACGTGACATTGTAGCGAGGGAGCTCCCCTGTAAGATATGCGGCGGTATACGTTGCATCGCCCGTCACATCCGCGAGCTCGGGCGTCCAAGCGATGAAGATGTAACTGAACTCATCGTCATTCGGACGGACCGGATCGTCGGGAACGGAGATGTCCGAGGCTTTCGTACCCTCATCATATTTGGCAGATGAGATCGTGGTAGCGTCCCAATCGACGAAGGTCACCGTGTATTGGGTGATGACCGGTTCTTCCGGAGGCGGCGTGGGTTCGTCGGGAGGAATAATCGGCTCTTCAGGCGGATTGATGATTTCAGGAGGTGGCGTCTGCTCTTCGGTTACGACGATCTCCGGTGTGGTCAATATGGGCTCTGGGATGTCAGGGATGAATGGCGCGGGATGCACGAGAGCTACAAGCAGAATCAAAAGGAAACCCGAAAAGGCGAACCCTCCCCATGTCAGGCCCTTCCGATGCTTCCCGAGCCCTTCAGGAGCATACGGCGCTGCGAACTCCGGATAGCGATCGTCTATCTCTAAGGTCATGCGCCGTCTCCTGACAATGCCTAAGGCAGGCAATGGATACCTGCCAAATTACATGCGATTGAACACAGAAAAACCACATTCCATTGTACCCTGCGCACGGTGTACGGCGCAGGACGATTTCGGAATTATCGGTGGCGATGCTATGCACGGATTTGAGGCGCATGCTCGAAAGAGCTCCCCCTCGGAATACGACCGATTCTCACGATGCAGATCACGCCGAGCGCAAGCAGCGGGATACCGGCAACCAAGGCAAGCGGCGAAGGACCGAAGATGTCAATCGCACCCACGTTGAACATTACGCCGAGATTGGCAATCGCATTGAAGGCGCCATGTGCGAGCGCGCAGGGCCACACGCTTTTCGTGCGCAGACGTAAGATCGCCAGCCATGAACCGAATGCCGTGCAGGTAAGCATCATGACCAAGATGCCTGCGATGGGAAAGCCCGAATACCCCATCCCAAAATTGTGCCCCATGGCGATGATCGGAGCATGCCACAGTCCCCAGATGACACCCGAAACGATCGCAGCAGCACGCACGGGCATGCACTCGGCAAGCGTCGGGAACAGCATGCCTCGCCAACCCGCCTCCTCGCCGAAAGCGAATATCATGTTGATGAAGGGGCCATAGGTAAGCGATGAGAACAAGACCCCAGCGATCAGAATCGGTGTCGGGGGCATCGTTGTCACAAGCTCATCGATAGATGCGCCCATCTGGGCGGCAGTCGCTTCCAGATAGGTCATCATCGTCGGGTCGAACCTGTCGGGATTCAGCACGTAGAACACGGCGATCCCGAGAAGAGAGATCAGCGCCGGCAAGAACCAAGCGGCAAGATAATGCTTCACGTTCCCCTTAATATGCGGCTTGAAGCAAAGATCGATGCGCTTCTCTGGCTTGCATGCGAAATTGGCGATGAGCGCGCCGATGAGCGAGAAGAACATGCCCACGGCGATAAGCACGATCATGAGCGTCGACGATGCCTCACCGGCTTCAAACGTTCCCAGCGCAAAGCCTGCGGGAATCCACAGGCCCCAAGATAAACCGAACGTGGCGACCAGATAGATGACTAGGCGCTTCATCGAGCGATTTCCTCCAAGCTCGCGACAATGCGCAAAAACCGCGGATCGTCCGCAAGCACGGCGAACGCGGGATTCGCCGTTACGCTTTCTACCATGCTCTTCTTGATGAGCGCATCATCACGAGGCACACTAGCATCCATCGTGGTCTGCTCCTCGATCCAATCCTCAAGCTTGTCGAAGTAGGCATCGCCGTGAAGCTTAAGCGGAAACTCGAGCTTTCTTAAGGCACGCTCGTAATCCTCAAGGCAATCGAGCGCTGCCTGCGCATCTCCCCCTTTGAGATACGCCATCGCGAACGAAAGATGGATAACCCCGCAATTCAGATAAATCGATTCCATTTCGAAGGCTTCGATGAGCACAAGTGCGCGGGTGTGCGTTTGATCGAGCTTTTCACGATCAGCGGCATGGAGCATGCCGAGCTGCGAGAGCCGGTTCACGTCAAGCACGAGCGATTGGAAGAGCGAGCTTTGCAGCGTCTTATCGGCCGCCTCGAGCTGACCAAGCGCGGAATACGCATTCGAGAGAACAATATCCGCTCCTACATCGACCTCAACCGTATCGTGCAACAGCTCGACGACCTCTTCGGGCTTCCCCATCATGAGCAGGACGCCCGATTCGATGCCCTCTGCCTGCTTGACATCTGCGGACGAACTAGCGTTACGCCTTATGTGCCGACAAATCGAGAGTGCCTCGTCTAAAAGCGCCATGCGCGCATCCATATCGGCAAGACTCGCGTGGTTGATGTAGAGACTAACGATCGAAGCAAGCAGCGGAAAGCATGAATAGTAGTCACGCACGAGCTGCTGGCATTCTGCATGCACCTCTTCGAACGGCTTTTCGGCGAACGCCGCACGCAAGCGAGCGCACTCACGCGAGATCTCCTGCTTCGACATCTGCGGCTCATAGCCGATGATCTCATCTGTCGTCACACCGAAGTACGTAGCGATCTTGGGCAAAAGCTCGATATCCGGAAAGCTTTGCCCCGTCTCCCATTTCGAGACCGATGCCTTCGTCACGCCGAGGAAGGACGCAAGGTCATCCTGCGTGAGACGTGCCTCCTTGCGCAGCGAGAAGATGTTCTTGCCAAGGGTTATCGACGATGCCATGGATGCTCCTTTTGACGTTGTGCACGCAAACGCTTCGGTAATGCGTTTCACTTCACGTATTCAGAATGCGCTGTCATCGCGCTTATAGCAAGCGATTATGCGTTGATTTTGGTAGAAAAAATCAACCGATGGTTGACTTCGCTACCAAATGAAGTTCGATTTGAGCATCTCGCCGTTATCGATGAGAATGTCCTCGCCCGTGATGGAGCGATTCGTCACCGTAAGGAAGTAAGCCAGATCCGCTATCTCCTCAGGCTGCGCCCACTTGCCGAGAAGCGTCTCGGCTTTAACCGCCGTATAGAGCTCATCGCTTTTCATGATGTGATCGTTGATCGGCGTCACCACTCCGCCTGGGGAGATGCTATTCACGGTGATGCCCCGCGGCGCGAGCTGCAAAGCGAGGTTCTTCATGTAGCCGACCACGCCGGCCTTGCTGGCCACGTAACGCGGAAACTCTGCACCGTTTCGCGCAGAGGCCGATGCGATGAACAGAACCGATTTGAGCGCAGAACTGTCGATGAAGGCCCTCGTGAAACGGATGGTGCCCTCAAGGTTGACATCAATCGCCAGCGCGTCATCCTGCGTGCCGGCATTGTTGATCAGGTAATCTGGATCGGGCACACATGTCCCATCCTGCGCTACGAGCCGAGCTTGAATCTCATCGCGGATATCGTGGATGACATGATGATAGCGCTCATTTTCGATAGCGCTTTCCGCCGAGTCGAAACCGAAAACCTCGAAACCGTCCGCAAGGAACTTACGCGCTATGGCCAAGCCGATGCCCGAGCTCGTTCCAGAGATGATTACGTTCATGACTATTCCTCCCGCCTATCGCTAGCGAATCGCGATGCTTCCTCGAGAGCGATTTGCGTGGCGCTTCCTACCCGTGCAGCCCTCATGCCGATCGCAACTCCTGAAAAGGCCACATCATTCGCCGCACGCGCCGCCGTTCCAAGCGAGATGTCGTTTGCATTGTCCGATCGCTCCGCCAAGATGCCCTGTGTCATACGGTATCCGAGTGGCGAGAAGACCACCTCGAACAAAAGCTCCATCAATGCACCCGTGAGTGCACATGTGAAGCACTGCAGGAGCGACCAACCGAAGAAGACCTGACTAACAAGAATGGCGAAGACCAAGTTGTCCGCAACCTGTGCAACGAAAGTCGACACGTACGAGCGTAATGCGAATGCACCGAAACCCGTATCGTCAGCAAGACGATTACCGATGGCGGCGTTGAGGTAATTGTTGATGAATGCGGAAACGATGAATGCGACCGAGCTGCCTAGGATAATGAACCATGTTCCGCTGAACATACCGTCAAGCGAGCCATTGATGATTGCCTCGCTTCCCTCCACGTAGCTCGCACTCCACATGCCGGGAATGATGCTCGCGATGAAGAAGATCAATGCCACCACCCAATTCGCCACGAGCGCGACGATAGACAGGAGTGTGGTCGCACGCGGACCGAAACAACGTGTCAGCACGTCCATCGACAAAAAGCACATCCACGAGAACAGGATGCCGCAATCGAGCGCAAGCCAATCGAGGCCAGTATCGATGCTCTTGTTTGCTAAAAGGTTCATGCCCACGATGGAAAGGATCATCATGGCAACGATGAGCGGCGGAGTATTTCGCAAGAGATAGCGGAAATCGGAAACGACGGAGGGTTTTTTTAAACCCCCAGTCTCATGTGCGGCAGAACCTAAAGCCGCAAGGCTGAATGAAAGCATGAATGAAACTCCTTGTTTTTTAGAGGTGGTTATCAAGAGACACCTGTTATTCAATTGCCCACGCATGATAGCACATAAGGCAGGTATCGGATACCTGCCTTATGCGAAGGGCGTCGTGTTTACCGAAAGCGTTGAAGTTACTTGATTCTCCCCCTGAATGCTCGGTACACGATGACGTGGTAAATCAGCACGAGCGGCACACCGATACACGCGATGATCGTCATGGCGAGAAGAGCCGTATCGCTCGAAGCAGCATTGGCGATCGTGATCGAATACGCAGGATTGATTGCGGGAATGATATTCGGGAACAAGCTCGCAAAAGTCATGCCCACGAGTCCCACGCAGCCCGCACCAGCCGAAACGATGCCGAGCACATCGCGCTTAGGATCGTCCATTCCGCACGCGATTACGCCAACATCGCCGATGATGAAGAGCGCGGCGAAGATGACGGCAAGCACGTTAACGGACAGGGTCCCATTAGAATTCGGCAGCACTGCGACGAAGAAGATGATAGCCGCCACAACGAACACAACCAAATCGATGGCAGCGAACAGCCTACGCAGGCGACTGGCCTTCCCGCGCAACGCTTCGCCGAGCGGAGCTTTCAAGGCAAGCCATGCCGCGCCTTGGGCGAGCATATGGACGAGCCCGAGCACGCCGCAGATAAGCGCGAACGGGTTGAGTAGCGCAAGGAATGTACCCGTATAGTCACCATGCGCATTGAGCGGCAGACCCGCGATGACGTTGCCGACCGCGACACCGAACAAAAGCGCAGGAAGCAGGCTGCCTATGAAGAAGCACACGTCCCACAGCTTCTCGTGTCCAGGCTCATGCGAGCGATACTCGACCGAAATCGCGCGGATAATCAAGCCGAACAAAACGAGCATAATCGCCAGGTAAAAGCCCGAGAAACTCGTCGCATACGCAGGCGCGAATGCTGCGAACAATGCCCCACCTGCCGTAAGCAGCCATACCTCGTTTCCATCCCAAATCGGACCGACGGAGTCGCGCATGATACGCTTATCTCTCTCATTCTTCCCGAGGAATGGATAGAGGACGCCGACACCTAAATCGAATCCATCAAGAGCGAAGTATCCGATGATGAGCACAGCGATCAGGATGAACCAAAGGATTCCGAAACCAGTCATCACTCAAGCACCCCCTCTCCCTCAAAGGAAGCAGGCACATCTGCCACCATGTATTTCTCGGGACCTTCTTTCACAGCACGAGCGAAGGTTTTCCACCAGATGACGTAGATGACCGTATAAATCACAAGGAAAAGGATGAGCGTAATGATGAGCATCCACGGGTCGACCGAAAGAGAGATCGCATCCGCCGTCTTAAGCTCACCGTAGACGATCCACGGCTGGCGACCGAGCTCGGCAGTAAGCCAACCCATCTGTATCGCTATGATGGCCGCAACGGGGCCTATGAGAATGATGCGCAAGGGCCATTTCTTACCCGCGAACATACCGCGCCAGACGGCAAGGCCAAGCAGAACAACAATCGCGAGTACACCGATCAAGGCAACCATGAGGTGATACACCTGGAATATCGCATTGATGCCGCCTGGCACCTCGTCAGCCGGGAAGTCGTTCAAACCCGGATACTGCGTATCGAAATCCCATGAAGCCAGAAACGATGTGAAACCGGGAATCGAAATCGCATGCAGTTCTTGCCCTTCTTCGTCAACCCATCCGATGAGTGACAAATCGGCCGCTTGGGTTTCGAACTGGCCCTCCATGGCCGCGAGCTTGGCAGGTTGCTCTTCGGCGACCACAACCGCTTGCATATGAGCCGCAGGAAGCATCAGGATGCCCGTGATGAGACCAGCGATGGCGCCGATTTTGATGAGCTTGTCAGCAGCCTTGCCATCGCGCCCCTTCAGCTTATAGTAGGCACCTACGGCTAGGCACGTCAATGCACCTGTGATGAACAGCGCCAACAACACGTGTGCATAGCGTTGCAACGTGGACGGGTTAAACGCAGCTTCGAAGAAGCTCGTGAGCACCGCTTTTGCCGCTGCACCCGTGCCGACCACTTCATAACCAGCGGGCGTTTGCATCCACGAGTTAGCAATGATGATCCACAGCGCCGAAAGGCAGGAGCCGAGCCACACCAGCCAAGCACTCACCAAATAGAACTTCGGCGAGACCTTGCCTTTGCCGAACAACAAAACACCTAAAAACACCGACTCGAGGAAGAAGGCGAACAGCGCTTCAGCTGCTAGGGGAGCTCCGAAAATGTCTCCCACGAACCTCGAATAATCCGCCCAGTTCGTGCCAAACGAGAATTCGAGGGTGATACCTGTCGCCACACCGACGACAAAGGTCCCCGCGAACAAACGCAGCCAGAACCGAGCGAGTGCCTCATCATGAGCGTCTTTCGTCTTGTAAGCTTTGGTTTGCAGAATCGCGAGGATCATACCGAAGCCGATGGAAAGCGGAACGAACATGTAGTGATATATAGCCGTTCCTGCGAATTGAAGCCTTGCCAAGAAGGTGGCATCAAGTAGGACGTCCATGAGCACCTCCTCCCTTTTTCACGCACAAAAACCACGCTCTGGACAGGTCAAAACTCCCTGCTCGCACATGCGCATCGCATGGCGAGAAAACGTAGAATGCATACCCTCTCCAGAGCAGGCAGGTTCGCAACGCAAACGACGTCTGCCCTGCCAAACTCATTGCCTTTATAATAGCAGGATATAGACCAGCAATATGCGGAAACATGTCCAAGAAACGAGTTCGCCAAAGCATGCAATTACTCGATAAACAGATATTGGGATTTGCCGGAAGCAAGCGAGTACTCGCGTTGCTTATCGCATCGGGGATACTCGATGCCGCAGCGATATCTGGGCAAGCAGTAGGATTGGCATTTGCTATTTCAAACGTCTGGTACGGAGCGCAGATAGCAGACCAGTGGCTCTACCTGGCAATCTTCCTCGTTTGCTATATTGTGCGCCAAATCATTGCCACGGCACGGTCCTCAGCTATGGAACGCTTCTCACAGCGTATCGGCACCGATTTGCGCCGTGGCCTGACCGAACATGCCTTCAATCAGGGTCAGGCGTTCGTATCACGTTTCGGCAGCGGTGCGATAACCACGACGCTCATCGAGGGCGTTTCGCAGGTTGAGAACTATCTCTGGCTCATCTTACCCAAGGTTGCTGATCTATTCGCCATTCCAATTGCGCTCGCGGTAACGCTATTTTTGCTCGACTGGATCAGCGGCGTCATCGCTCTCGTCATGCTTCCCTTCATCATGCTGTACATGCGCTTCCTCGGACTCAACGCGAAGATGGCTGCCGAAGCGCAGCACGACCGCTACGAGCAGATGGCAAATCATTTCTCAGATACGTTGCGCGGCATCTCAACGCTGAAGTTCTTCGGTGTAAGCAAGGCATATGCTGAAAAGGTCTACGACATCAGCGAGAGATTCCGCAACGCAACCATCAAGACCATCAAAGTGGCAACGCTATCGAGCCTTGTCATCGACCTGTTCCGCACCTTTGCACTCGCTGCAATCGCTATCATGTTGGGCTTTCGGCTCATGGACGGATCGATCGCGCTTATGCCTGCGCTCGCCGTGCTCATCATCGTGCCCGAGTTTTTCGGAGCAGTTCGACGGTTCTCGACCGATTTCCATGCATCTCTCGACGGGAAGAACCAGCTCGCCACCATCATGGCGATGCTGAACAGCTCTTCCGATAACGCGCCGAAATTGCCGAAACAGGCGGCCGAAACCTTGCCTTGGCATGCGAACAACCAATTGGAACTGTGTGGCATCGGGCTCTCACATATAGAAGAAGATGGTGTGCTGCACCACGTACTCACGAACGTCAACGCAGGTGCACACGGCTTTGCGCACATAGGCATCGTAGGAATGAGCGGTGCAGGCAAATCGATGCTTGCGCAGATGCTCGCTGGCTTCTCGAATCCAGAATGCGGCTCGATCAAGCTGAATGGCAGGGATGTTTCAACCTTGCATGCGGATGAATGGTGCAAGCATGTGGCGTTCATCCCTCAAAACCCGTACATCTTCCACGCATCGCTTGCTGATAACCTACGCTTTTATGCGCCGAATGCCTCCGACGAAGCGCTTGCGCGCGCCATCGAAGCCATGCAGCTCGGTGAACTGATCGATGAACTTCCCTGTGGACTAGACACCGTCATAGGTCAGGGCGAGCGCCCGCTTTCTGGCGGACAGGCGCAGCGCATCGCGCTCGCGCGGGCATTCCTCGATGAATCGCGAACGATCGTTGTATTCGATGAACCGACCGCGCACCTCGATATCGAAACGGAGTATGCGCTCAAGCAACCGATGTTGAATCTCATGCAGGGAAAGCTCGTGTTCTTCGCCACGCATCGCCTTCATTGGATGGCCGACATGGACGAGGTTTGGGTGCTTGACGGCGGCACTATCGCCGAATGCGGAACGCATGACGAACTTCTCGCCCATGAAGGCGCGTACCGCAAACTGACCGCTCAGTTGCGTGGAGGTGAGTGCGCATGACGCAATCATTCTCCTCCACCATCAAAAGGGCACGACAAGCCCTCGCACGCGACAGGTGGGTCAAACCGTACTTCAAGCTGTATCGTAAAGCGCTTATCGTTTCGCTTTTGCTCGGCATCATCGCCATGGTGTTCGCCAGTGCCCTCATGTTCACCTCGGGATACCTCATCTCGCTTTCTGCCGAACGTCCTGAAATCGGCGTCTGGGCGTTGTTCATCCCGCTCGCATTCGTGCAGATCTTCGGAATCGGCAAGCCGTTCTTAAGCTTCTTCGAGCGCCTGGAAAGCCATGACTGGATATTGCATATGACGAGCAAGCTGAGGTTGCGCCTCTACCTCTCGGTCGAGAAGAATGCGGCATTCTGGAGCCTCACGAAACGTCTCGGCGATACGCTCGGCCTGCTTTCGGAAGATACCGACCATCTTCAGAACCTGTATCTGCGCACCATCTTCCCCACAATCATCGCCACCGCAATCTGGTTCATCGTCACGATTGCGCTTGGCATTATTTCGCCTTTGATAGGGTTGGGCACCTTCATCATCGTCGGCATCTATACCATCGCACTGCCCATCCTGTCCGTCTGCGTCAATGGCGCACGCCAACAGCGCATCAAATCGCACACGAACGAACTGTATGCCGATGTCTACGACAACGTGCTGGGCATTGCCGACTGGACATTCTCGGGACGCAAAGACGAGTTCACCCGCCGTGTCATGGATGCCCATGAAGCGATCCACCGGGAAGCGCACACGATGCACGCATTCAGCAGGAAGCGCGACTTCGCAGGCCAGACGCTATTCGCGTTCTTCGTGATAGGCATGTGCGTTTGGGCAAGCTACCATTTCGCTTCTATCGCACAAGCTCCTGCCGCCATAGGAGTTCTCGATCGTCCTGCTGATTGGATCGCTGCCTTCGTGCTCGGTCTGTTCCCACTGCTCGAGGCGTTCGTACCGCTCTCAGATGCCGCTACGCAAGGCTTCTCGCACATCGATTCCATCAAGCGGCTCAACGCGCTCGAAAGCGTGCCGGCCATCCTAGATGAACCATCTGGCGTGACGCAGCTTACGACGGCCGTGCAACCTGAAAAAACCAGTAATGCAGCCAAAGATGCTCGCATCGAGCTCAAGGATGTCTCGTTCTCGTACGAAGGAAAGCCCGTCCTCGATTCGATTACTCTGAGTATTGAACCAAGCGAGAAGCTCGCCATCCTTGGACCGAGCGGAGCAGGCAAATCGACGCTTGCCTCGCTCCTACGCGGAGACCTCGTGCCCACATCAGGCGACATAACCATCGGCAGAGAAAACTCGGCGGCGCTCGCAGACGATATTGCAAACCGCATCGGCATCATCCAGCAAGAAACCTACCTGTTCAACGCAACGCTCCTTGGCAACCTACGCCTCGGCGATTCGTCTATTACGCGCGAACAAGCTCAAGAAGCGCTTATCGCGGTGGGTCTCGAAGGACTCTTAAACAGGCTCCCGAAAGGCCTTGACACGATGGTAGACGAGGCGGGATGGCGTTTCTCCGGCGGAGAGAGGCACCGCATCGCCATCGCACGTGTCCTGCTTAGGCAGACGCCTATCATCATCCTCGACGAACCGATGGTCGGCCTCGATCCGCAAACAGAGCACGACCTGCTCTCCACCATCCTCGAAGTGTTCGCCAACCGTACTGTCATCATGATCACGCATCACCTGCTCGACATCGACCGATTCGACAGGGTCATCTTTATCGAACAAAGCGCCATCGCCTTGGAAGGCACCCCTGCAAATCTCGCGCAAATGAACGATCGATTCCGTAAACTGCTCGCTTTCGATCAGGGTGTATCATAGGAACGCGGGAGGTCATTATGCGGATTCTCATCGTTCCCATGTTCGCACTCTCGCCCATGAACGGACCTTGGATGCGCACGCAAGCGATTGCACGTGCCTTCCTCGCAGCAGGGCATGATGTGGCAATCGCGCGTGCAGCAGATGGTAACTGCTATCATCCGGCAAGCCCGAAGGTGCTCACCTTGCCTGCACCGTCACCGCTTGGCTTACCTATGGCAATCGCATCACGAACGTTCCCCATCGCAACTAAGCTCGGCATTGCTGGCCGAAAGCCCGTTAAAAGCTTCGAGGAGGTTCTATGGCTTACGGGCAATCTCTCATACAGCTACACAACGAAATGCGTGAATATGCTGCGCGCGTACATCCAAAGCAAGCAAATCGACGTGATATATTCCGAATTCAACCTCGCCGCCATCATCGCCGCGAAGGCCGAGGGAATACCCGTCGTCGGCTCAGTTTCGTATCCGACCCAGGCGGCATATGCGAATGCGAAACGCAAAGCACAAGGCATCAATCGCGTGCTTTCGGAAGTTGGCCTTCCCCGTGCAGGCACCGCGCTCAATCTCTTCACATGGCTTGATTTCCGCTTCGTACCCAGCTGCTATGAACTCGAACCCATGGAAGGTCCAAACCTGGCCTTCTGCGGCTTCCTAGATGCTATAGCGCCTGTTCAAACACCTGATTCCCCAACTGATGGCCAGCGTAACGTGCTCGTCTTCTATCTAGGTACGGGTACGGTACCGCGCAAACGACTCTACAGAGCAGTATGCGAGATTGCAGACGCAGTGTCCTATGAGCTTTATGTGGCGGGAGTCGATGAATCCGATGCGCCCGCAAGCGCCAAGAACCGCAAAAACCTTCATTTCGGGAAACGCTTCGATTTCTCCGAGCTGCTCCCCTGCGCAATCGCGTTCGTCAACCATGGTGGACAGAATTCCGTGATGACTGCACTCGAGTACGGAGTACCGCAAATCATCTACCCAGGTAAGGTGTTCGAACGCCAATACAACGCCCAAAGCATCGTGGATGCAGGTGCTGGCATCAGCCTCGCCGATTTCACGTCCGAATCAGTCTCAGGGGCAATCGAGAAGCTTCGCTGTGATACCTCACTCGCCCGCAACGCATCAGCTCTCCGGGAAACACTATCAAGCCTCGGAGGAACTTCGTGCATCATCTCGCATACGGAAGAGCTGGTGGCCAACCGCATTGTGAAAAAGCTCTTCCCGCAAAGAATTTCACTGGATTAAGCGCAGTGCAAGATCTTCTGAGCATACGGAACGCCGCACGCGTACGCTAGTGACGCGATTCGCGCTTATACAGCAGGCAGAACGCAACACCGAAAACGGTTGCGACAGCCGCTACTGCAGTAAAGCAAATCCATACGGAGGCGTTCGCAGACGTACCGTCAGGGCTGACAAGCGCCACCAACCCAATGGCCAAAAATGATGCAATAGCAGCGCTGATGTTGGTAAGGCCCAGATTGCGTGCGTAGTTCTTTGCACCGAATCGTTGGCGCATATAGCCCGATGCGATGACGGGAATGGCGCCGTAACCCAAACCTACAAGCAAGGCGGCGATGATATACGTGATGCTAGTCGATGTCGAGAACGAGAACGCCAGCAATGCGGATGCTATGAGATTCAGCACAGTGGAGGAAAGCAGCACCGTCTTCAAACCGGCTTTGTCGAAAAGCGCGCCGAACAATGGACGAGCCAGCCCATTCATGGTGGACACGAGCCCTACGATCATGGCGGAAAACATGCCTTCGATGCCAACGACAGCAGCACCTTGGCGCGAGCCTCCGATAAGCGTGACGCCGATGGATATGATGAGCAGCGCCCATGCGTAGTACACGAAATACGATGGGACGGTCCATGGTCTATCGTCTTCGTATGTGGACTCGTCCACGAAATCGCCTCCGGCAGGCTTCACGAATTGCCCGATGTTTTCAGGAGCAGGCTTCAGATAGAACGCAAGCGCCAACGATATGGCCATCGTGATGATAGCAATCGCCACGAACACCGCACGCAAGCCGAAGTGGTCGACGAGCGTAGCAGCAGGTGTTCCCAGTATCAGGCTGCCGAAACCGAAACCCATCATCATGATGCCCGATGAGAAACCTATCTTGTCTGCGAACCAGCTGTTCACGACCGAGATGATGGTGATGTATGCCATACCGCACCCAGCGCCGCACAACACGCCATAGCCCCCATAAATGCCCCAAATGCTCTTATCAGCGAAAAACGCCGATACGAGGAAACCAGCAAGAGCAATCGCACCTGCTATCACGAGCGTCTTAGAGTAACCAAGCCCCTTGATAACGAAGGAGGCACCGAGCTGTGCAAGGCAGAAGCAGATGAGCGCAATGTTGAACGTCGTCTGCAGCGCACCGCCATCCCATCCGAAATCGGCAGAGAGCGATGTAGCGAAAATGGACCACGCATACACGAGTCCGTATACCAACAGCGCAACTACCGATACATACAGGTAGCCGTTTCGCGTTCGCTTAACGCTTGATACATCATTATCCATAGACGTACTTCCAATTTGCATCTTCCTGAAGCATAATAAGCATCGGTCACGAAACGCCTGATTGAATCTAGGCTGAAGAAACGGATGGCCTAACCTTGGGCACACCGCTCACCGAAGTATGCTTCATCATTTCCATTGACTCTTATTAATCGTTTGATTATTATTCAACGTGGGCAAAGGCAGTATTAGTTGCATCGTGTTGCTGTCTGCTATGCAGAGGCAGCCAGCAGACTTGCTTCAATAACATCCATGCCCAAACCCCTCCAAAGCCGCTCACGATGCTATGCAAAGCGAGTGGCTTTTTTCTGACTTCATGTTGGTAGATCTGACATAATAGCGCTCGGCCTATTCCGTACTTCGGCTCGGTCAAACGGAATGCTCGATGGTTTTCCGAAGAAGGTTTGCGGAAACACGAGACGCATCGATAAGCAGAGCACGCTCGTCGTCGTTGAGGACCCTCAATGATGCATCGAGCTTATCATGCGCTTTCTTTCGGTGTACCGAAATGAACTGCCTCCCCTTTTCGCTCAAGGAAAGAATGACCTGACGACGGTTTAAGGGATCGACTTTACGCGTTATGAGGCCTCGTGCTTCAAGTTCCATAACGTTTCGGCTCACGTTTTGAGGAGGGAGGCTCAAGTAGTTTGCAAGCTTACCAGAACTGATGGGCTCGCAAATCGCGATACCGATAATCACGGTCTCCTGCTGTTTCGTAAGACCCTCACGTACCGTAAACACATCGCGTTCGATGAGGGAGCGATACAGCATCATCGCATCAAAAATGCTTTCGTAGCTTTGCGCCATTCAATACTCCTCCATTGAGTCATAAGAAAATGATTACGATTATTTTATCTCGCTAATTGGACAAGGCTTACAAGATGATTCTTAGAATATAACCAAGCTCCGCACGAAAGACGGAAATCTGGGCGGGTGTCTGAAGTTAACGATACAGGCTAGACGAACCAACCGATGGAATTCAGACCCAGCATGTACGCCATAGCGATGAGAACCGTAACGACCATGATGGGGAATCCGACCTTGGTGAAACTGACAAAGGATATCGGATACCCCTCGCGATTCGCAATCGAAGACAACACCACGTTAGCTGATGCACCGACGAGTGTGCCGTTGCCGCCAAGGCATGCGCCAAGCGAAAGCGCCCACCACAACGGGGCAACATCGACGCCCTGAGCTCCCATGACCGCAATGATGGGGATCATTGTTGCAACGAACGGGATGTTGTCCAGAATGGCAGAAAGAATCGCCGAGCCCCAGATGAGCACGATGATGAGAAGCACCGTGTCACCACCCGTGATTTCGACCATCCATGTACCGACCATCTCGATGACGCCAGTCTGCACCATGCCGCCAACGACCATGAACAAGCCTAAGAAGAA
The DNA here is from genome assembly GCA_017431165.1 of Eggerthellaceae bacterium. Lineage (GTDB taxonomy): Bacteria > Actinomycetota > Coriobacteriia > Coriobacteriales > Eggerthellaceae > SIG42. The sequence goes on along the minus strand of JAFRLO010000048.1, from coordinate 8,572 downwards.
GCCTATCGTCGTCCATTCGACATCGTGGATGACCTCTTCCATGTCGGCACCCGAGGCAATCAGGATAACTGCTGCCGCCGTCAGCGCGATGATGCCCGATTCCAAGTTGAGCGCACCATGAGCCATGAACGCTACAGTGACGAAGACAATCATGACGATGCTGAGCCTGAACAGGGATTCATCCTTGATGGCATCCTTTTCGTTAAGCTCCATCACGTGCTGCATGTCTTCTGGATCAACGCCCAGATTGCGGCCGTACATGAACTTGAAGATGACGATGATGACCACCATGATGATGAGAACGCACGGCGCATCGTATTTGATGAAGTCGAAGAACGTGAGACCGGCTTGCGAGCCAATCATGATATTGGGCGGATCGCCAATGAGCGTGGCCGTACCGCCAACGTTCGATGAGAGGATCTCGGCAATCAGAAACGGCGTGGCATCGATTTTGAGCATGCGGCACAGCATGATGGTCATGGGGCCCATGAGTAGGATGGTGGTCACATTATCCAGAAATGCCGAGAACACCGCCGTGATGATGCAGAAGGCAATCATGATCTTCCATGGATTGCCCTTGCAGATTTTGGCTGACTTAATTGCCACGAACTCGAACATGCCAGAGAGCTTCACCACAGCAACGAAAAGCATCATGCCGCAGAGTACCGCGAGCGTGTTGAAGTCAATCTCCTCCATACCCTGTTCCCAGGTGAGGATATTGATTGGATCGCCGAACAGAGGAGAGACCGCTGTGATAATGAGAATGATCACAGCACCTGCCAACGCAACGGCGGCACGGTGAATCTTCTCCGAAACCACAATCGCCATAACAACGACGAACACTATGACAGATATGATTTGCGCTGCGGTCAACGAGTTTCCCTCCTAACACATACGCACCCTATAGGGCAAAGCATACTCTTGACAATAAACCACATGCAACGCTCTCGAGGAAGAGCTTTGGGTACTCGGCAGATATCGATGCCTGGATGAATCTTTCAGTTCATCAACGAAGGTGCAGCAATGCTTATTCTTCGGATGATTCGTCCTTTTTCATTTCAGTCTTGCGGAATTCTTCCATGCGCTGCTCATAACGCGCATATGTTTCCTCACGACGTTGGTCGAGCGTCTTTTTGCCATCCTGATTACGCTGCTTGAGCGACTTAACGGCAACAAAGATGACGAATACTGCCAGAACCACCCAAATGATCGTTTGCTCCATAAGTCCCTCGCATCCAATCGTTAGAAGATAATCACCGAGCAGTTAACCCACCCGGTGATTATCGTAATACATCTGGTTGCAGGTACCAAAGAATCCGGCACCTGCAACCAAAGCTTCCCAAACCTTAGTAGAAGAAGCCAGTAATGACCGGGCCAAGGATGATGACCACAATCCACAGGATGACCGTCGGGACCCAAGCCTTCTTCAGCCAGTCGCCCATGCTGATCCAACCGTACTTGTAGGAGCACAGCATGATAGCATCGAACGGGAGGAACGAGGTCACAGCACCAATAGAACCACCGATGGCAGCAATCAGGCAGCCATTGAGTTCGGGAACGATAGCAGCGATGCCGAACATAATGGGCAGAGCAACGGATACGGTCGGCGGGCCGATTGGAATGAGAATGTGCAGTATACCCGTAACAACGACGGCAACGATGACCACGACGATGAACGGCCAGGACGCGGCACCAGCGAAGATGAGCTTAACGGCCCACGTAACAAGACCGGTGCCCATCATGCCGTTGATGAGGCATTGCACGCCGATGATCAGCATGATGATGTCCCACGACACGGATGCGTCGAAGTCTTCCTTCGTCAACAGGTTGAGACCCGGGATGAAGGCGATGACGGCGCCAATGAAGCAGACGAGCATGGAGTTGATGGACGGAACCCACGTGGAGGCCAGGCAGATACCGAACACGATAATGAACCAGACGATAATCTTGATTTCGCGTGCAGTCATCTTGCCATAGTCAGCCAGCTTGGATTGGACGACCTCGAGAGCCTCAGGCTTGATCTCCTCAACCTTGTAGAGCTTGATGACAACCCAGCTTGCGATGAGGGACGTGATGATGGCGATCGGAATCATCGTGAGGCACCACTGGCCGAAGGTCACGGTGACACCCATGGCCTGACCGACCATGTTCATGCAGAGCATGTTAAGTGAATTGCCAACCGGGGTGCCGATACCGCCGATAGCAGCAGTGGTACCGCACAAGACGGTGAATGCCTTGCCCAATTCGGAGATCTTCGGCTTGCCACCATTAGCCTGGACAATCGAGATGCCGATGCCGCAGAAGATGGCGGATGCCGCGAGGTCGGAGATGAACATGGACAGGACGGAGCAGCCAAGACCGAACATAACGAACAGCTTGGTGACATTGGTGCCGGCAGCGTTCAGGGCAGCCCTGGCAACACGATACGGAATCGGGGTTGCCATAACAGCGCCGGAAACCGTGAACACGAACAAGCAGTAGATAGGTACCAGCAAGCTCGAAGAGTTGAACACGCTCATAAGAGGCTGTCCGTTGAAGCTCTGCGCCGGATCGGTGATGGCATTGTAGGGAAGAATGCCCGTGATCGGCAGCAAGAAGTAAATCAACACAACGGTGATTGTGAAGGGAACACCCTCAGTACACCACAGGACGATAGAGCAGAACAGGATACCAGCAGCCGACATAGCCTGATGAGGAAGACCCTCGGGTGTCGGTATCACAAATTGGAACAGCAGGAAGATGACAGCAGCGACAATACAGCCAATCAGGCGGTTGCGCAGAATCTTCCCATCTGGAAACGGCGTCCCGAATGTTTGCTTCGAGACGATGTCTTCAGAACCCATAACCCCTCCTAAAAAAACTAAACTTGATTTCTCTCTTCGGGTGTTGATGACCCTGCTTTTGCAAGGCCACCAACCCCCGTTAAAGCCTTTGGTCCGAAAGCTTTTTTGCTGCATGGATTCGCATGCAGCGCGATTGCCTTACGGAATGAAGATAGCTCCCTTGCTACCCTTCTCGAGCATCTGTGCCGTCAGCTCTTCGATGGTGCCGTAGTACAGCACCTTGGCCTGGCAGTGCTGCACGCATGCCGGGATTCCGCCAGCAGCAACGCGGTCTTCGCACAGGTTGCAAAGTTCGGTCGGATAGGCGATGTAATCCCAGTGCCAAGAGCCATCAGGATTCTGACGTGGCTTGTCCTCGAGAACCTTCATACCAAAGTCGGTGATACCAAGCTCCAACTCGTTGCGGCACGCAATCTCGCAGCTGTGACAACCAGAGCAGAACTCGAAATCGATATACAGACCATTTGCCATTATTCTTACCTCCTTCTCTGTTCTAGTAATCCGCAGCCATTATTTGACGATGTTGTCAATTTCCGGGGTCTTCTCGAAACTAAGGATCTGATCCTGAGGAATTGGGTCGACAACCGGAGCGTCAGTCGGGCGCCACGTCTCCTGATAGGTGAACTCGCACTGACGGCTTGCCTCGAGCATGATGCCCGTGTCAGTCGGGAAGTTCACGTCGTCGTTGTCATAAACCTTCTTGATGTTGCAGATCATCGACTTGAAGGTGTTACCGAAACCAGACTTCGCATTGACACTCGTCGGCATGAGGTTGTTGATGTTCGACTTGAAAGCACCGAACAGGTTCGGCTCAGAAGCTTCCTGCTCTGGGAACCAGAACGCATGCACTGCGTGGACGACGCCTTCCTTGATGGTCGGGGTGACCTTGGCCTTCTGACGGCACTTGCCGTACGGAGACCAAATCTCAACCCAGTCGCCCTCTTCGATACCGAGACGCGTAGCGTCGGCCGGGTTGATGTCGACTTCGGGATACGGGCTGATCTGACGCAGCGACGGAACCTGCTTATGCTCGGAATGGAAGAATTCCTGACGACGTGCACCGGTAGTGAGCACGAACGGATACTCGGACTCCATCATCTTGGGCATGCTGACAGGACCGTAGGCCGGATCCTCGAAGTACGGCAACGCGTCTTCCTGGAAGTTCGCATATGCATACGAATAGAGCTCCAGACGACCGGTCATGGTCGGGAAGCCAGGATTGCCATCGGGACGCAGGCGGCCGGTCTTGTACTTGAAGTACTCTTCGTCGGACATCGTGACGACGTTGTCGCGCAGAGTATCCCACGGCAGCCATGAACGGAATACATGGAAGTTGTTGTAGTCTTCATCGGTGTCGAAACGGTTCCAGAACTCGGGGAAAATCTTCTTGCCGACCATACGCATGATCTCGATATCGGACTTGCAATCGCCAACCTGGACGCACTTGTTCTCAGCACCATAGAAGGAGCTGTTGAGGCCATAGTGCGTAACGACCTGGCCGTCATGCTCAATCGTGGAAGAAACAGGCAGGAACACGTCGCAGCACGCCTGGATGACTGGGTTCATGAACAGATCGCATGCGAAGTTGAAGTCGAGCTCACGCAGGGCATTCCACCAACGCTGCGGCTCGCCGCCGATGCAGGAGATGGGGTTCGAGGAAACGAACTGAGCCATGTGAAGCTTGAAGGGCTTGCCGGTCTCGAGAGCCTTGAGCATCTCGTCAGGCTGGCAGGTCCACATAACGGAACCGACGCACGGATACTTATCGACGCCGATGCGCTTGTTGAACCAGGTATCCTCAGACATCATGCCATGCTTGAGAGCCAACTCGAGCGTGGAGTCAGTAGCATCGTCAACCTTCTCGTCAGCGGAAATGGAACCGCCGTCGCGAACGACGTTGCCCTGGTCGTCGCCCATGCCGAGCGTCGTGCCACCAGGAGCATCCAAGAAGCCGGTGATGCTCATAAGAGCAACGAGGCACATACCGAGCTGAGCGCCGTTCGTGGACTCGTCAGTAGCGAGACCCCAAGCAACGCTGGACGGCTTGGCATTGCCGAACAGACGGGCAGCACGCCAAATCTGCTCTTCATCGAGACCGCAGATCTCGGCAGCGCGAGAAGGCGGCATCTCAGAAACGCGCTGAACCAGCGCATCGTAACCGTAGGTCCATGCATCGATGAACTCATGGTCGACCAAATCATCATGTGCAAGGACATAGATGAATGCCATGGCCAGGGCGGTGTCGGTGCCGGGACGCAGCTGCAGAACCTCTTCTGCACGCGTGCCGATCCAAGTCACGCGAGGATCGACGCAGATGATCTTGGTGCCGAAACGACGCATCATCTCGATGATCGCATGGCCATACAGACCGTCGGGGTTCGAGCGCAGCGGCTCCTTACCCCAGAGGAGAATGAGTTCGGGAGGCGTGAAGCGAGGATCGTCGTAACGCAGCGGGAACTTTGAAGCGTAGTCGATCTCAGGATAGCCGCCGCCCATCATGAACGCGGTGTTCGTCATGCGAGGACCGTAGCAAGACCAGCCAGGCTGGGCATACACGGAGTTCGGCGTACCGAAGACCAGGTTCGCCCACTGTGGATACCAGTTGTTGGCCTCGCGGCCGGTACCACCGAAGACGATGATGGTCTCAGGACCGAACTTCTCGCGAATCTCGATTGCTGCATTTGCGACGAGCGTGGTTGCCTCGTCCCAAGAGCACTCTTCCCACTTGTCAGCCTGACCGCGGAATTCCTTAGCACGCTTCATCGGGTGGATGATGCGGTCAGGATGATAGATGTATTCCTTCAGAGCCAAGCAACGCGGGCACAGGGAGCCGCGCGTGATGGGATGTTCGGGATCGCCCTCGATCTTCGTGACAACGCCGTCCTTCACATGCACGCGAAGGCCGCATCCTACCGGATGGCATCCCGGAGGAGACCACGCACACGTCCTGAAGATGGTTTCATCGCCGTCTTGGGTCTTCCATGCAGTCGCATTAGTCGGCCCGGTTTTCGGCGTGGCAGCCAGTACGTCACTGGCAACCTTATTCATATCTATCATACCCTCTCCTTTCAATTCGTCTTATCTCGCATACTTCTTCTCCTAATAGCCTTTCAGCTATTAATTCGATTCCCATTTTGTAGGAGGGCCTGAAAGATGAGAAGATACTGCGTATTTGCAGGTGGACAAAGAAAAATTGACGTTTGAAACCTTGTGTCAAACAATCTAAGACAGAAAGGGTTTACGGAATACTTTAAGTAATCCGTTTTAGTAGGAGCATGTAAGCCATCTCAAAAAATACGGCCTTTTGATTCATCTAGGTCGGTTGGCTTATTCCCCGGGATGCATACGGGCGTATTCACGCTCGAGGATTTGCTTGGTCGCCTCTTTGCGCGTACACATGAACAACGGTCCACCATGATAGCGTCGCATGACCTTATTCGTGCACAGAGGACGACAGGAGATGCATGCAACATCGCTGACGGAGAAATCGCCTAGGTCCTCTTCGCTCATTTCGAACTGGCTGATTATGCCATCAGCGACAATCGTCTTTTGCATTGGCGTGCCAATCTGGTCGTGGCATGCTGGCTCATCGCACACATCTTCGCGATCCCACGCCTCGATGACCTTGGTCATCTGGACTACGCGATGGCTGCGCTTTTCAGCATATTCTTCGATATCGCCGTACTTCAGAGCCCCCTCGCCCGCCTTGACACCCGTTTTTCCTTCGGCAACAAGCTTCTCACCTAATGGTAACGTGTCAGTGTCGTTGCACAGCGTTTCCAGGACGCCCTCATGCGCGACTGCCATAGTTGTCTTCAGGCCCACGAAATCCCAGAGCGCAAGTGGTCCTTCGAAGCCGAAGCGCAAGCCGTGGGTGTATTTGATGGCATCCTCGGCATCTTGAGCGGTGACCCAGCCTTGGTCGATCATGTAGTACAACTCGCGATTGATGACTGTGGCCATGCGGTTCACGATGAAACCGGGCACGAACGTGTTCAATACGGTTGGTTTGCGACCCACAGATTCTAATAGCTTACGCATGCGGGCAACCGTCGCATCGGATGTTTTCGGGCCCTTCACCACCTCAACGAGCTTCATGAGGTGCGGGGGATTGAACCAATGGGCGATGATGAGGCGTTCCATGTTCTCGACAGTGCCCTCGCATAACGTAAAGACATCCATACCCGAGGTATTGGATGCCAAAATGCAATCGGCACGGCAATTTTCGCTGAGCATGCCATAGATTTCACGCTTGGCTTGCGGATCCTCGACGATGGTTTCGAACACCACGTCGACTTCTTGCGCAATATCGGGAATCCTGTCTGCACGAACGGGATGCAGGTTCTTTTGCAATGTCTCCTCGTACGCATCGTCAGCTATGCCCTCGTTCTTCAGCAATGCCACAGCGTCAGCGATGCACTCCTGCGCCTTATCGAGAGACTCCTGATGACGACTCGACATGTAGGTGACATACCCGTGTGCAGCGAATACGTGCGCGATGCTATTGCCCATCGTGCCAGCGCCGACCACGAGAATCTTCGGCTTACCAGCCATCATAAACCCCTTTTTTTGCGCGAACCCATGTAATCGATCGGTGCAAAGCCCATCCGAAGCGAAGCGCTTACTGACCATCCCCTGGTATCAAAAGCGAATTCATATCGAAGTTCTCCGCCTTGAAAGCCGCACGTACCCCTTGCGCCAACTTCATAACTATGCTCGAGCTTTCCGCAGATAAACGGTAAAGGATATAGAAATGCCACTTAAGCTGGGAATCGGCTAACCGCACGACAGTCGTGCCTGCAGGCGGATTGGTGGCGAACTTGGCAGACACGATGCCGCAGATGCCGCCGCCATGCCTGCGCACCATGTGCACCATCGATCCAGTGGATGTGATGACGTTCACGTCACCGCGGTTGAAACCAAGCTGCTCAAGCTGAGCGAATAGCGGCTCATACTGGAACGTAGGCATGGACTGGAGCAGAAGGCGCTGATCCGCCAAATCGGAAAGCGACACGAAATCCTCAGCAGCCAGAGGCGAGGACTCATCGGTGACAATAAAGGCAGGCGAATCCATGACCTGATACGAACTACACCCTGGAAACTCACGCTTCATGCACGACACGATGGCGGCATCGACCATTCCCGAGAGGACCGCTTGATAGCATCGCTCAGGATCCATCTCGACAAAACGCAGCTTATTGCCCCACTCCATGAAGTATTCGTCTACGACATGCGGGATGCCTGCGAACAGATTGGTGCTGATTGCCAGGTTCAGCGTGCGGTTCAAATCCCCCGCGTCAACGAACAGGTAACGCAGATTGTCGACGGAAGAGATTATCTCATCGACGTGTCGTGCCACGACCTTGCCTGCTGGCGTGAGAACCACGCCGCTGCGTTTACGCTCAAACAACGAAACACCGAGTTCGGCTTCGAGCGTTTTCACGGAGTGCGCGATGTTCTGGCGGCTCGTGAAGCATTCGGTTGCAGCGCGCGCGTAGCTCGAGTACCGTGCAGCCGATTGCATATGCCGCAATTGCTTGATTTCCACAGACCCTTCCCCTCCTGTTGAAAATCGCTAACTAATTGATTATTGTACTAACCTCATCTGACAAATGCATTATCCCCTAGGACAAATTTAATATTCGTGCTGACAAAAATATTTTGTCCAGTACTAGTTCAGGGAAACACCAACAAGACGATTACATACCCGCCCTCGATGATCCCATTCC
>JAFRLO010000047.1 GCA_017431165.1 Eggerthellaceae bacterium | reverse complement strand
GGATTAAGCCCTAGCGCGCGCAAGCGCTGACAAAGCTTGAATCGGGGGGCTGCATCGGAAGATGCAGCCCCTCTTGTTTCTTGCAGGTATAAGCGGCATATATATAGACATACGCGCGCGTACGCGTACGCGCGCGCGAGAGCCCATCTAAGGCGTGCTAAATTGTTGGAGCGATATTGTTACATCGCAAGCAGAAGAGCGTTGTAGGCGCCATCGTAGGTGCCGCGTTCGGCCTCTACGCGGATGTTCTGATCCATGAAATCGATTAGCTCGCGTTCTTCTTGGAAGCAATCGATCATCGCACAGATTTCAGGAAGCGTTTGCATCTCGTACGTGCCATCGCCAAGCTCTGCTGAGCGGATTGCACCCCATGCCTCATGACCGCCCACACGACGGATCATAAGCTTGGGAACGGGGTAGTACGCAAGCTCGCTCGGTTTGGTTATAAGCACATCGCATGCGCGCATGAGCAGGTTCGTCGAATACACCGCTGCGAAGATGTCAGCATCATAGAATGCGTGGATGCCTTCAAGTGGTCCATCGAGTGCAGCTGTCGCGAACGCTTCCACCTCATCGAAATCCTCGAAGTGACATGTTGCATGCGCAAGCACGGGAATCGCGGATGCGAGCTTGTCCCAAACGTCCTTATGGTCGCCCACATTGACCATAAGCGCTGCCTCATTGCGCTGCACGAGCGGGATGAGGTGTTCGATGATGCCTTTGAACAGGTCGTATTGCGCACCCGCTCCGCCGACGGTTAAGAGGTAGCGGATTGGTTCGCCATCCATCACACGGCGGCTGCGGTGCTTGCAGTCATCTTCGATGTTGGCGACCAATTCGTGGTCGATGTAGTGGCCGACATCGAAAAGAGAGCCTTTCGGCATGGGTTTCAAGATCCGCGGTGTGCCGAATAAGGGCTTTCTGCCCATGCCGCGAAGCATCTTGTAGCCATAGTAAGAGGATGGCGTTTGCACGGTGTGGATAGCGCCTTCGGCCAGATGGAGCGCCATCGGCCAATTGTCCGGGATAGCGTTCACCACGTGCGTCAAACCCGCATGCACGGCGGCCTGTGCGGTCCATGCATGCGTTCCCACGAAGGGAACATCGCTTGGAAGGTCCGCAAACGGCGCGACGAAAAGCTCTGCGGTCTTCTGGTCCTTGGCGTTATAGGTAAGCTGGCGGAAGCCTTCGGAGTTCAATGGCTCCCAGTACAGCTTGTTGAACAGCTTCGATTGCTGCGAGAGCCTCGATCCCATCGAATAGAGATCGTTTTGGCTTTTTATGATCTTCGATGCGGTGGTATTGGGAAAGCCGCACAGATCCATCCAATAGGGGGTGAAACCCATGGCATGCGCGCAGCTTGCGAATGCCATGGCGATGCGATAGTGCCCGAAGCCCATTCGGATGTTGCCGATGACGACGGGCTTGCCTGCAGCACCGAGTAGCGTGCGGCCGGTTTCGGGGAAGGGAGGTTGGATGAGGGCATCCTCGGTAATGGAGAACGTGCCATCTGCTTCGCCGCGTTCGACAAGCTGGCGTACGCCTAATCGATCGCCGATGATCGGCGCATCGATTGCGTCGATATGGCATACCCCTCCATCATCTCCGAAGCGCTTGAGGAAGCCTTCCTTACCGCGCATGGCCTGTCTTTGCGTACGCTCATCGATGTCGTTTCCGAAGATTCGCTTGGATTTGTCGGTAAGCATATCGGGTATCCTCCCCATTTATCGTGCTTTTATGCATTATGATACTAGAACAGCGCTTTTTGCGCTGTAAGAGAATTATCGAATCATTCCAAAGATAGGTACATCATGTCCGCAAAAGAAATCGCCGCCCAGGCGGCAAGCATCGCATCATCTACTCCGGAACCCGTAAAAAAGCTCGCCACCAACAAGATTCTCTGGTTGTTCGCCATCGGTCAGCTGGGGTGGTCGACGCTTTCGGGCATCATCAGCAACTGGCTGGTGTATTTCTATATGCCGGGTGAGTCGCTTCTCGCGAAAGGCCATACGCTGTTCATCACGCAGACTGCAGTCTTTTTGGGTTTCGTCACCGTCATCGGCGGCGTGACCGCCCTAGGTCGTGTGTTCGATGCGTTCACCGACCCGTGGATCGCGAGCAAATCCGACCGCTGTAAGCATCGCCTTGGCCGCCGTATCCCGTTTCTGCGCTTCGCGGCGATTCCGTTCGGTATCATCACCGTGCTCGTGTTCTGCGCGCCGGTTGAGGGCGTCAGCGTCTTGAACAACATCTGGCTTCTTGTGTTCGTGCTTTTGTTCTACCTGTCGATGACCTGCTATTGCACGCCGTATAACGCGCTCATCCCCGAGCTCGGGCGCACGCAGAATCTGCGCATCAACGTGAGCACCTACATCTCGATCACGTATTTCGTGGGCACGGCGTTCGCATATGCTATTCCCACGGTTGCTGGCTTTTTGGAGCCCTCGCTCGGTTCGGTCGGCTCCTTCCGCGTCACCATCGCGATTCTGGCTATCATCGCGGTTATCTGCATGCTGGTGCCTGCATTCGGCATCAACGAGAAGATGTATGCCGACACCACGCCGTCTGCCACGCCGACGTTCGCGAGCTTGAAAAAGACCTTCAAGAACAAGCACTTCCAGACCTTCGTGTGCTCCGATGTCCTGTATTGGATCGCTCTCACGATGTTCCAAACGGGACTTCCGTTCTACATTACGGAGTTGATGGGACTCGATGCCTCGTGGACGACGCTGTTGTTCATAGCGATGACCGGCATGAGTTTTCTGTGCTATCCGATCGTCAACGTGCTCGCCAAGCGCCTAGGTAAGAAGAAGATGGTGTCGTTTGCATTCATCTTCTTCGCTTGCGTGTTCGCCATCACTACGATGGTGGGCACGATGGGCATCCCCGGTGTTGCTTGGGGTTTCATCGTCGCCGTTCTCGCTGCCATCCCGATGGCGATCTTAGGCGTATTGCCGCAGGCCGTTGTCGCCGACATCGCCGAGGCCGACGCCATCACCACGGGTGAGGCACGCCAAGGCATGTTCTATGCAACGCGCACCTTCGCATTCAAGCTGGGCCAGTCCATCAGCATGCTCGCATTCACGTCCATCGCGCTTATCGGTACAGGCGGCTTCGGGTATCGTTTGACGGCTGTCGTTGCCGCCGTGTTCTGCTTGGCGGGTGGTCTTGTGTTCCTGCGCTATCGCGAGAAGGATGTTTTTGCTATTCTGGGTGAGAAGGAAACCGTCGCCGAGGAGCGTGCAGCCGAGAAGGCCGCCGAGGCGCAAGCCGTCGGGGCGGGTGCCGTCGTTTCCGCGGAGATCGGTTCTGAGCTCGCTGATGCGTTAGATATCGCAGACGATCAAGCCGATACCGTTGTGATAAACGAGCTTTTGCACTAAACCATATGGTCAACCCGTTATTCCAAGGAGGTAATCGACATGTCCGATTTCATCGAGGATGTACGTAAGATCGTCAATTCCATGCTCGACGACGTTGCCAAGGCGGCAGACGAACTCGAGGATGCCGGTAAGCAATTCGATGATTTGCTCGATCCGCTCGTAGACGCCGTTGCCAAGAATCTCGAGGCTGCCGATGCAACTGCCGATGAAGCCCGAAAGATCATCGACGGCGTGTTCGACGATTTCGTGAAGATGGCCGACTCGCTCGAGGAGGCAGGCAAGGAGCTGAGTGATTTGGCTGAGCCGCTCGTGGAGAAGATCGTCGAGGACATCAAGGAGGCCAACGCGGTTCACGAGGCCGTTGACGAGACACTCAAGGAAGTCCTCACGGAGGAGCCTACCACCGCCGAGGATATCGAGGCTGCCGCCGAAGAGGCATCTGAAATCGCTGCGCTCGATATTGATGCAGATGAAGATGCTTGTGGCTGTGATGAGCCCGAGGATGACACGGCTGCCGATTCGAACGAGTAACCGTAAAAGCGATATCTTTTTAGGTAGTCCATGAAGCCGCAGAGCTTAACTTTTGCCTATCGAACCGATGATGGGCTGAAAACAACGATCCAGCGAGGGGGGTTCTCCTCGTTCGGATGTCAAGATTTCGCGCTTTCTGTCGAATGGACAGGCGAGGAGCTTGCAGTTGCCATCGAGGCGATAAACCGTATCGAGGTAAGCGAGTTTGCAATCGTGTTCTCGCGCGATTTCTCGCGCGAGGGCATACTCATGAACGGCTATCAGAGCTGGACCGATACGCGCGAGTATTCGTCACTCTCTTCGATGCCGGGGCTTTCACGTACGCCGAAGGCGATCATCGATCGATACGTGCTCGATGGAGGCGGCGATTACCGTTTCGTCGAATACATAAACAGACCAGGCTATCTGCATGGATTCACCTATGCTGTGTTCAACCGATATGATGAGCTTACGCTTGTGGGGTCTTTAGATGAGAGCCGTGGATTCACGCTCATCCGCACCGACCTCCAGAAAAAGACGGTAACGCTTATACCCGAGATGCCTGCACGCCCGCTTGAAGCGGGAGAGCGTGCGATTCTCGGGCATTTCGCGATCATCACGATGCAGGGAGCAGATGTGCGCGATCGCGCATACGATCGCTGGTTCGAACTGTCAGGTATAACCCCGCGTCCTATAAAGCCGCTCGTGGGCTATTCCAGCTGGTATCGTCATTATGATGATATCGACGCAGGCAAGATCGTAGGGGATTTGGCAGGCGTGTTCGAGGCGATTTCCTCACCAGAGCTTGCAGAGCTATGCGGGTCGGTGAGCGTCTCTCCCGATCCGACGCAAGTTGCTGCGATTGCGGAAGCGGACAGGATTGCTGCGGATTCCGCTGTAACATGGTGCGTCCAGGTCGATGATGGATGGTGCACGGTGGGTGACTGGCTGCTCCCACACGAAAACCGTTTCCCTGATGGCATGCAGCCTGTTGCGAAGGCAGTACGAAAGATCGGTTTCATGCCGGGATTGTGGATGGCGCCTTTCGTGTGCTCGAAGGACTCACGGCTCTTTTCAGAGCATCCCGATTGGCTGTTGCGTGATGCATCTGGCGAGACGGTTATGACGGGCAGCCACTGGAACGGAGCTTTTGCGCTCGATACGCTTAATCCTCAGGTACGCGACTACGTACGGCAATCAGTCCATACCGCGGTTGACGAGTGGGGATTCGGTCTGCTCAAACTCGACTTCTTATACGGTGCCTGCATGAACCCGCATGGCGGGCTTAACCGTGGGCAGCTCATGGCGGATGCGATCGATCTGCTGCGCGATGCGGCACCAGATGCGCTTTTACTCGCATGCGGTGTGCCCCTGGCAAGCGTGTTCGGCAAAGTAGAATACTGCCGTGTCGGTTGCGATGTCGGGCTTGATTGGAACGATAAGGCCCCGATGCGTCTGTTACACCGTGAACGCGTGAGTACGAAGAACTCGCTTTTATGCGCACGGGCGCGTTCTCCGCTTGACGGACGTGCTTTCGGATCCGATCCTGATGTCGTATTCTTGCGTGAAGATGTTAAGCTATCTAAAGACCAGCGTAAGGAGATGCATACGACCGCTGCGCGCTGCGGCAGCGTGCTGATGACATCTGACGATATGGGCGCATGGACGCCTGAGCAACGTAAACGTTTCGCACGTATGGCGAAGACCATCATCGAGAGGAAACGAACATGAGCAAAGCGACTGGAAAGGTAATCAAGATCAAGAAGGGCGCGGCAGTCGGTAGCTCAAAGGACGCTCGACCGGATACGCGTGTGCAGGAGAGCTCCCGCAGCGTGTTCGTACGTATGCCCGGCCGCATCGAGGTGGCGGGCAATCATGTCGATCACCAAGGCGGTCGTGCACTGACGGCTACGATCGACCGCTTCATCACGATCCATGCTGCCCCGAACGACACATCGACCATTCATATCGCAAGTCCCGGTTTTCCAGACACGATCATCGATGCGAACGATGTCGAACCGCATCCTGAGGAGCGCTTCACATCGGCTGCCATCGTTCGCGGCGTTGTTGCCGCACTGAAAGCGCAGGGAATCGATGTGGGCGGCTTCGATGCCGATGTGACGAGCACGATTCCTGTCGGCCGTGGCCTTTCTTCCTCGGCTGCGTACGAATTAGCGCTTGTATCGACTATCGCGAAGTTGTTCGGTGGCGAGACCTTGGATCCCGAGGTCCGCGTCAAAGCGACATTTACGGCTGAGCAGGAGTTTTTCGGGAAGCCGTGCGGAGCCATGGATCAGCGTGCCATCGCATATCGCGGTCTTGTCGAGCACGATTTCTCGTATGCAGCCCTTGATCAAGGGAAGATGGTCAGAAGGCTTGATGTCGACTTCTCAGAATTCGGCTACTATATCTGCCTTATCGATACCCACTGCGATCATAGCCTCTATCCGGAGGAATACTCGTTGGTTGTTTCCGACATGAATGCGGTCGCGCAGTTCTTCGGCGAGTCCCGCTTAGGCGAACTCGATGAGCAGCGTTTCCTAGACGGATTCAGCGATGCACGCCGCGTTCTCGGCGATCAGCCAGTGCTGCGTGCGATGCATTTCTACAACGAGGTCAAATTGGTCGATGCGCGCGTCGCAGCGCTTGAGGCGGGGGATATGGAGGCGTTCCTTACGGCAACGCGTCTCTCTGGAGCATCTTCGGCAGCGTTCTTGCAGAACGTGAGCACCACCGAACGCCACATGCAGCCGGCGATGATCGCCCTTGCTGCAGTGCAAAGCGCATTGGGCACAGACGGGGCTTGCCGCATCCATGGCGGTGGTTTCGGAGGAACGATCCTGGCCTTCGTCCATAAAGACCGCTACGACGATGTTGCCAAGAAAGTCAACGCGCTTCTAGGTGAAGGATCTTGTCTGAGGTTCAAGATCTCCCAATGAGCGCATGCGATAACAACGATTGCATCCGTGCAGTCAATGACGCAGAACGCATCGACACCGATGCGTTCTATCGCGATTCCATCACGAAAGGATTCGTGAAGGTTGAAGACATCGCGCGCAACATCGAGTGGGTCACGCCGACTGTTTGGGGAGATATCCAAGTTACCATCAACCTAAGCAAGCCCGAGAAAGATCCCGCGGCAATCGCCGCCGCGGCAAAGCAGAAGGACCCGGACAAACTCTGCGATCTGTGCGTCACGCAGGGTGATATCGATTCGGGCTATGCGAAAAACATCCAACTATGCGATGAGCCATGGGCATTGTGGTATAGCCCCTATGCATATTTCAATGAGCACTGCATAGCGATGAGTTGGGAGCATCGCCCCATGCACATCGACCGTGCGGCTTTCGTAGGGCTTTGCGACTTCGTTGACCAATTCCCGCAATACTTCATCGGAAGCAATGCCGATCTGCCCATCGTAGGCGGCTCGATCCTTTCGCATGATCACTTCCAAGGCGGTCGCCATACATTCCCGCTACAAGAGGCACCGATTGATCGTACATTCACGATGAGCGCGTTTCCCCACGTGAATGCGGGTGTCGTGAAATGGCCGCTTACGGTGCTTAGGTTGGAGACAATCGACCGTGAGGCGCTTATCGATTCCGCATGCCGCATTCTCGATGCGTGGTGCGCTTATACCAACGAAGAGCTTGGAATCATCGCTGTGACCTTTGAGGGAAAGCAGGCGATACGGCATAACACCATTACGCCGATGCTGCGCAAGAGGGATGCGACATACACGCTTGACTTGGCGCTTCGCTGCAACATCACAAGCGAGAAGCATCCGCTGGGTGCTTTCCATGTGCACGACCACTTGCATCATATCAAGAAGGAGAACATCGGGCTGATCGAAGTGATGGGTCGCGCGATACTTCCACCACGTCTGATGCGTGAGATGGCAATTGATGACGCATCCGTGCGTACGGAGATCGGCGAGCGCTTCGCCGAGGCGCTTTGCTGTTGTGGCGTCTTTACGTGGGACGTCGAAGGCCAAGCCGCGCTCGATGCATTTCTCGACACATTTGCTTCGCGTTAATCGGTCGCGATCTTGTCGTAAGCTTCCTCTGAAAGCAACACGAGACGGTCATCCAGCCCGAATCGGTAGTTCTTGATAGATCCGTTCGAGAATTTCGGGGGATTGATCTGAGGTTCCATAAAGACGGTGCCGCTTCGCTGTTGGATACCGATGAGCATCTCTCCACGTGCGGCGACGATATCGAT
The DNA here is from genome assembly GCA_017431165.1 of Eggerthellaceae bacterium. GTDB lineage: Bacteria > Actinomycetota > Coriobacteriia > Coriobacteriales > Eggerthellaceae > SIG42. The sequence continues at coordinate 6,824 of JAFRLO010000047.1, read as the reverse complement.
CAACGAGAATAAATCGATGTCGCAATTCGTCGGGACGTAATTACGCGCTGGCTTCATGTAGACCTCGAAGCCTTCAGGTGAAAGCAGGCATTCGAAGAAGCTTCGGACATTGCGGTCAAGTGCGATTTGAGCCATGAGCAAGCCCGATAGATGCTTGCCGATGATGAAATCGTCCGAACTGGTATTAGCGGCGATTTCTCGATTCTTACCAAGGCACATCTCGCTCGTAATACCGAACGTGGCGCCGCGAAGATCGCGATAGTCGCGTAGATAGAGCACGAGTGCGATGGTTTTCGCGTCTTCGGCATCGGGCATCGACGATGCATGATTGCTGAGCACGACGACCGAATCGGGTCGCGCTTCATCAAGCACGGCGAACACCTCCTCACGGGAGATTTCAGAAACGCTTTCCATGCGCAGCGTAACGGAAGCCTTATCGAGCGCTTCCTGCGTTGCATGTCGAATCGGTCGGCGCAGACGAGCCTCTTCGGTGACAACCGTTACCGTTGATCCTGGCTGCAGATAGCGTGCGTACTCGATGAGCATGTCATTCAGAATCGGCTGACCGCCGAATACAAGGCAGCGCATCGTCGCCAACGGACTGTTTCGGTTCACGCCGAGTTCCTTTGGCGCGATAGGCTTTGAGATCAGATGCAGGTCATGATCGTCTTCTGCTACCACGATGAGCGACTGACCCGCCTCGAGGACGACTTCGTTCGGATTGGAGAGGACGATGCCACGGTTCTCATCGAGTATGCCGATAGCAATGGAGTCCTTGAGTTGGAGATTTATCTCACGCAATGTGCGGTTATGCAACGTGGCGGGTACATGGGTAGCTTCGATCGTGTATACCTCATTTCCCTTGAAGTTGAAGAGCTCGTCGAACACACGTGAGAGTCCTGGCTGACGCGAGGTATGCACGATGATGCGCGCAAGGATCTCCTGCAAGGGCAATAACTCTAAACGATCGCCTTCGCGGCCGTCATGTCCTGCGATTTCTGCTGCGGCGACACTGTCCTCCTCATGGATGACGGCAACCGCGAACGCATCAGGCGAAGCTTCGCCGGAATTCAGAAGATAGGTGCAAGCCATGATTGCCTTGATGGTCTCGAAATCGCTTGATGCACCGACTATGACGGAGCGGCATGTTGCAATCGAACAACGCTCGAGGCTTGCAAGATCGTAAATCGATCCCTTGCGGCAGACGATCCGGGTTTTCGGATGGTCAGATTGCTTGCCGAACCGCGCTGCAATGGCATCGTCCATATCCTCCTTGCTTGTCTCGTCAAGCACGACCACGACCTGCGTTTTCTGCATATTGCGGTTCGCCTCTATGAGTTCACCGAGCAGCACGTAGGTCGTCTCGTTGAATCCAAGGATGATGATATGGTCCGACTCCACCACGTTGCCCGTGCCCTTGGCGAGGTTGTTCACTTTATCGCGGATGCTTCCCGCGATAAAGCCGATGAGCATAGACGAGAAGAACATGCCGTAGATCATCGCGATGATCATGAGCGCGATATAGACGACAGGGCCGTCATTCTGTCCTGGCGTGTTCTTGCCAAGTGATGTCATGACCGTTTTCCACCAAACCCATGGGAGCATCTGCTCGCCATCTCCGTAAGCTATTGCGGCGATGATGCCCATGATGGCGATGAAGATGACGGTGATAAGTGCCAAAAAACCGATCTTGGCCCACAGGCCGCGGCTCATGAAATTGTCGAACCAATACGAGAGACGTGTTTTGAGGGGTGCCTGCTTAACCATAATCGCACCTTTCGGGTTGGCGTGAACTGAGGGGGTGCTCCTTTAAACCATCCGCTTTTCGAAGCGGAACATGCCGTCGCGGGAATCTGCGTCCTGTGTCTTGTAGGCATCAGGATCATTCGGGTCGGGATGATGGCTGTTGAAGAATTCCACGATGTGGAACCCGCAGCGATTGACGTAGAAATGGATGTTGCGCGTCTCGAAATACGGCGTGACCAATCCCCAAACCTTTACGTCAGGATACATCTTCTCGATTGCGCACCAGGCAGCGTATCCGATGCCCTTGCTGTGGACATGCGGACTGACGAACAGGATTTCCAGCTCTCCCTTGTCGCCTTCGACATTGACGATGGCGCCACCAACTATTCTTTCGCCGAGCATGATGCGGTACGCATCGCCCTCATCTATGCTCTGCTCTATGGTCGCACGCGAGATGATCTGCCCATCTTCCTCGAAACGGTCGTCGCGACGTCCGAATTCCTCTAAGGCTCCGAAGTTGAACGCTTCCTGATTGTCGAGGATGAATTGTTCCTTATCTTCTGGACGCAATGGGGCAAGCGTCACATTCTGACTAGTCGGTTCCATCCGTGCTTCCTTTCGGGGAAGGCGCATGCTTTGCATGCAGGATCTTCTCATCGCCGTCCACGTCAGGCGCACTCGTTGCATCCGATTCGTCTGATGATGCTTGCGCCAAAAGCCCTGCCTCCTTGGAAAGCAGGTAATCGACGATCCTTGCCGCAGCTTCGCCACGATGCGCCCACCCTTCATCTCGGGCTTGTCGTCTGCCCTGCTCGAAGCGGGGGTTGTTCAGGCAATCGTCGATGATCTCTTTAAGCTGGTCGAGATCGGCCATGTCGAGTTGCACTCCGATATGGGGCAATACGCCAAACGTCCACAGCTCCTCATCGAGCCACCATGCATCGTAAGGTCCTTTATCGTATGCGGGCTCGGTGTAGATGACCGGACGATCGAATATGAGTGCGAAATCATAGATGACACCCGAGAAATCGGAGATCATGATGTCCGATCTGCGCAGTACATCGAAGTTGTCGTTGTCGCGATTCCATTCGAGCATATCGGAGGCGGGGAACTCCTTCATAAGCTTCTCCATCAAGTCGCTTTCGGACTCGAACGATTGCGGATGCGGTCGGACGATGACGTGATAACCCGTTTTAAGCAGGCTTTCGATGATGCGTCCGCCATAGCGGCTCAATATAGCGCTCGCTCCCCAGGAAGGTGCGAGGAGGACCGTAGTCGGATGAGGGGGAAGCGCGCTCGCGCTTTGCAGGCGCTCTTGCATGGCGTCCAAATGGGGGAGTCCCACCGTGACGAGCTCTTTTTCGGGGAGATTGCGCAGATTCTCGAGTGTTCGTATCTGCTCTGTCTGGCACGGTCCTGCGAGCAATATCGCATCGTAGTAGTCCAAACCGAACATGCGGTACATGGCGGCATCTCCGAGGGCGTGGAACACGTGCGCGTACCATGAGACATCGCGCGAGCGTTTCCATTGGTACACATCGAGTCCCGGTGTCGTAGAGAGCACGATGTTGGATTTGAGCATATTCAGATACGCGAATGCCTTGTTGCCTTCACCGATGAATGAGCATTTCACATGCGAGTAGGTCCTATCGAGTGCGGGATCGTCTGGCGATGCCGTCAGATAGCTTGCAGAGACCTCTCGGCGTTCGAGCTCGTTGCAAATCGGCTCGAACACGTTCCAATAGCGCTTGCTATCGGAGAAGATCGCGATGCGTTCCTTCTCCACACCGGATTTCTCCTGCTTGCCGCCACCGAGGATGAATCTTGCCTTCACCAAGGCCTTCCTGAGCCCATAGATTCCCGCGCTGATGACGCCGATGAGGATCGTGAACAGCATGCTCCCCGTGCCAGGATCGATATATAAAAGCATATCGTGCATGAAACTCCTTAAAGGCGCCTAGTAGTATCCAAGGTAATGCCAACTGTTGCCATCTAAGACGTCATCTCCCGAAAGCGAGAACCAATGGCCTGGCATGAACGTTGTTCCGTTATTCACATCCGTAGACCATTCGCTAGGCCATTGGACGTGATGTTGGGCTTCATACTTCTCCGCATCATCGAGGACCTTGCCTGTCGATGGGTTTATGGGGTTGTCGACGATTCCTTCAAATGCGAGCAGCGGTGTGTCCGCATTGGTCATGAATCGCTTATCGACAGTGAACCCGGTTGCGTTGAAGTCTTTGACCATGAGCAGGCAATTGAAGATCTGGGTATCCCAGTGCTCGATTCCATCTGCGCCCATCCGCTCGATAATCAGATCGTCGTGGAGCGAAAGATGCTGTCCGTGATCCGAAACGATGATGATGCGCGTGTTATCGTAAACGCCTTGCTCGCGGAGATAATCGAACCAGTTTCCCAGCTCGCGCCATGCAGCGGTGTTGATCTCGTAATGGATGTGCTTCGACATGACGGGCTGGTCGGAGTCGTTCGAGAGGTCGAGGATGTTGCCATCCGCATCAGTGCGGGTTTCGTGCTCAAGGTCGTAATCGGTATTGTCGACCGTTAAGGCGGGAATGCACTCGGGTTCCTTGAGGATTGTGGGGGAATGCGTCGTGTCGTTTGACATCATCAAGAACCCGCCTGGACCCGTATCTGAGATCTCGGTCATCTCGGGGAGGTTCTGCAATATCGCATACGCCTTCAGGAAGGTGTTGTCCAATCCTTGTCCCACTGAGGCGTTCGTGACGATTTGCCGTCCTGCTGACTCATCGACCGTCACAGAAACCGATGGGTCTGAGGTGAGCATCATGGTCGTGTGATAGCGTCCTTCATCGTACAGCGCGGGATGGACGAACTGCGGAGCGACTTTGAAGATGCTGTAGCAGAAGAAATTGCGTGATTGCAGGGCTTCTCCGAGGTCCGATTCGACAATCGGTCCGAATTCATCAGTTTCGAATTCCTCTGCCATGGTGACATATGCGGATATTCCAGGCGTGTCGCTATAGATGCTCAAATCGGGAGTCCACGTATATCCTGCATAGGTTGGGTCGAAAACCGTGACATCATACCCAGCCTCGATGAACAAAAGCGGCATAACGCGCAGCGCTTCGTTCTGTTTGTCGACGAGGAAGACGTCATCGCGTTCGTTCATGTTCTCAGGTATGTATTCATAGCCTCCGTACAAACCAGGAGAACCGGTGATTGTCAGCGACCCGTAAGACATCGCATTGGGATAGAACGTGAATCCGTCGAGTTGCTGGCCGATTCGGGGATTCTCCTCGATGATGTAGGGGACGTAATCCGAGATCGCCCTATCCATCATGACGACGATAACGTTTTGTCCGTTGCGGCTCAGCGTGAAATGCGGTCGGCCATTGTTCCATCTTAAAGAGGAACCGAGCGCATTGTCGAGCGTGGTGTTTATCTGCACCATGCCGAAGATGGATACGGCAGCTATGGCAACGCACATGCAAGTGTAAGCAACACCTGCAGCTCCTCTCCATTTGTGCCAGATGAGCAACAGTATTACCGTGAGCGCGACGATTGCGGCGAGGTTGGTAAGCCCAGCCTCAAGCGTCACCGTAGGTGGCACATCGAATTCCAGCAACGGAGAGAGATTGCCGTAATCCGTCCCGAAGAACAGATAATCGACCAAGAAGATGCCGCATGCAGCCAACAGGATCGCGCCGAAAATGCTTCGTCCCTTCGGGGAGGCAAGGCGATAGAAGATGCCGAACCATATAACGAAGGTGCCGAAGGCGATCAGCGCGGAGTCAAGCACGAACCTAAGCGGCGTCTTGTAGTTGGCGAGATTCACGAATTCGCTTGGTGAAGCCTGGATGACCGTTACCGGGATGAGTACGCCCGTGAGCAGCGCCAAGAACAAACAGCCCAAAAAGAATGCACGGTCATCCTTTTTCGTGGCTTCGCGGATGTTCGGGAGCTTGGAGGCGCGCCTCAGCAGGCTCACCGAGATGGGGATTTGCAGAAGCACGGCGCATACGATGAAGAACACCTGGGTCTCCACCGAAAGCGCAGGAAGCGCGAAGGCGAGGATGAAAAGCGCGATGCCTGCTACGGAAGCCATGATCGCTAAGACCTTGCCAGGATGCGCAAGTTTATAGAACAGATTCTTAATCAAAGAGAAGATGTTGTTCAGTGTCCAGTAAAACACCAATCCGGCGGGGGAGTTGTACAAGAGCACCAGAAAGATTGCTGCGATACCGTACATCTGGATCTTGCTCGAGAGCGGAAAGCCCTTCATGTACACGGCCGCGGATATCACGTTGATCGCGGTCATGAGCAAGGGGAGCACATTGATTGACATGGTGCCGATGGTCAATAAAGCATCCGGCGCACCTAATTCGGGAATGGGACCGAATGAAACGCCGTTTAAGAGCGAAAGCTCGGATAAGTAGTAATAGGCTGCGATGAAGAACGGGATTTCTAAAAGAAGCGAGATCGAGCCTTTGAGGGCATCGGTTTGCTTGTAGTTATTTTGGCGGTAGTAGGTCTGGAGCATCATAAAGCGCTCGTCGCCTGTAAACGTCTTCTTGATATGGTCGATGGCGGGTTTCATTCGCATGGACCGATCCCGTTCGGCCTCTTGCATGGCATCGGCGCGCCGATACAGGGGTAGAACGAGGAAATTCATCGCCAAGCTTAAAAACACGATGGCAAAACCCGGATCGCCGATCAGCTGATAGGCAAAAGAGTAGACGACCTCGAAGAACAGTTCGAGTGGGCCGATGAGGACCTGATAGATGCTTGACAGAATGATCATTCGATTTGTTATCGTGCCTTTTCAATTGAATTGGATTCCACTATACCAATCTGGCAAGCGCGCGTACATGAACAGGACGGTATTCGGGCATCCATCACGTAAAGTGCGTAATCGAATAGCATTTCAGGGGCATAATGAAACGGGGCGCCCGAAGTGAACTAGACCCCAAAAGCTGGACGGTTAAATAGAATTCTTAAGCGGCCCTTATCGGATGGCCCCGGTACTGAACCGGGGCCATCCCCTTTAATCGGACTTGATAGCGGCGCGTGTTCCAGTATTCGATGTATGCGCCGAG
>JAFRLO010000046.1 GCA_017431165.1 Eggerthellaceae bacterium | reverse complement strand
GCATCGGTGAGCTGTTTCAGCTCCTGTGCATCCAGCACGGTGGGAGACCAAGAGCTTCAAGTGGTTCCAGACGGAAGGCATTACCCAAGCATTCAACGACATCTGTCCTATCGAAAACAGCACGAAGGACATGTACGTTGAATTCGGCAAGCACGAATTCGGTGAGCCGAAGTACTCTGTGGACGAATGCAAAGAGAAGGACGTCTCCTATCAGGCGCCGCTTTTCGTTGAGATCCGCTTCGTCAACCGCGAGACCGGCGAGATGAAAGAGCAAGACGTGTTCATGGGTGATTTCCCGCTCATGACCCCGCGTGGCACCTTCATCATCAATGGCACCGAGCGCGTTGTGGTTTCTCAGCTCGTTCGCAGCCTGGCGTGTATTTCTCGTCAGAGCGTGATAAGACCTCCGACAAGATCATCTACAACGCGAAGGTCATCCCGAGCCGTGGTGCTTGGCTCGAGTTCGAAACCGACAAGCGTGATATCCTCTCGGTGCGTATCGACCGCAAGCGCAAGCAGCCCGCGACGCTTCTGGTGCGCGCGCTCGGCCTTGCCGAAACGCATGAGGATATCGTCAAACTGCTCGGCAACGACGAGATGGTGCTGCGCACGCTCGATCGCGATCCCGCCACCACGCGCGAGGAATCGCTCATCGAGCTGTACAAGCGCTTCCGTCCAGGCGAGCCTCCGACAATCGATAGCGCCCGCACGCTGCTCGAGGGTTTGTTCTTCAATCCGCAGCGCTATGATTTGGCCAAGGTGGGCCGCTATAAGATCAACAAGAAGCTCGGCTTCGACCCGGATGAGGACTTCTCCACGCTTACCGAGAAGGACATCACCGAGACCATGCGCTACATCATCGCGTTGCATGCTGGCGAAGAGGGCGTCACCACGGACGATATCGATCACTTCGGTAACCGCCGTATCCGTACGGTAGGTGAGCTGATTCAAAACCAGTTCCGTATCGGTCTTTCTCGCATGGAGCGCGTCGTTCGCGAGCGCATGAGCATGCAAGAGCCCGATGACATCACGCCGCAGAGCCTCGTCAACATTCGTCCCATCGTGGCAGCGATCAAGGAGTTCTTCGGCTCTTCGCCGTTGTCTCAGTTCATGGACCAGACCAACCCAGCTGCTGGCATCACGCATAAGCGCCGCCTGAGCGCTCTTGGTCCTGGCGGCCTTTCGCGTGAGCGCGCAGGCTTCGAGGTCCGCGACGTCCATACCAGCCACTATGGCCGTATGTGCCCGATTGAGACTCCTGAAGGTCCCAACATCGGCCTTATCGGCTCGCTGGCAACGTATGCGCAGGTCAATCCCTATGGCTTCATCGAGACGCCGTATCGTCGCGTTATCGATGGCAAAGTAACCGACGAAGTCGATTATCTGACGGCTGACGAGGAAGAGAAGTACGTCATCGCACAGGCGAACGATTCGTTCGATCCTAAGACCCGTCAGTTCGGAACGTTCGATGAGAACGGCAAATTCGTGAAGGCAACGAAGGTTCTCTGCCGCGTCAAGGATGCGTCCGGTCAGTTCGGCGAGCCGGAGGAGGTTTCTCCCGAGCTGGTCAACTACATGGATGTTTCCCCGCGCCAGATGGTATCGGTTGCAACGTCGCTCATCCCGTTCTTGGAGCACGACGATGCAAACCGCGCGCTCATGGGTTCGAACATGCAGCGCCAGGCCGTGCCGCTTCTGCGTCCCGAGGCTCCGTTGGTTGGTACCGGCATCGAGCACCGTATCGCTGTCGACTCCGGCGAGATCCTCGTAGCCCAGAACCCCGGTGTGGTCGACTACGTCGATGGCCAGACCATCATCATCCTGAATAATGATGGCGAGTACGATGAGTATCTCGTTCCTAAGTTCCAGCGTTCCAACCAGAGCGGCTGCATCAATCATCGTCCCATCGTCCGCAAGGGCGACGAGGTTCAGGCGGGCGACGTGCTCGCTGATGGTCCGAGCTGCGATTTGGGCGAGTTGGCTCTTGGTCACAACCTCATGATCGCGTACATGCCGTGGGAAGGCTACAACTACGAGGATGCTATCATCGTGTCCGAGCGCGTGGTTGCGGAAGATCTTCTGACCTCCATCCATATCTCCGAATACGAGATCGATGCGCGCGATACCAAGCTCGGCCCAGAAGAGATCACACGTGAGATTCCGAACATCTCCGACGATATGATCAGCGATCTGGACGCCGATGGCATTATCCGCATCGGCGCCGAGGTGTTCCCAGGCGACGTGCTGGTCGGCAAGGTCACCCCCAAGGGCGAAACCGAGCTGACGGCTGAGGAGCGCCTGCTGCGTGCTATCTTCGGTGAGAAGGCACGCGAGGTCCGCGATACAAGCTTGAAGGTACCTCATGGTGCCGGTGGCCGCGTCATCGGCGTCTATCGTTTCAGCCGCGAGAACGGCGATGAGCTGACGCCTGGCGTCAACGAGCTCATCCGCATCTACGTAGCCCAGAAGCGTAAGGTTCAGCAGGGCGATAAGCTGTCTGGCCGCCATGGCAACAAGGGCGTTATCTCTCGCGTCTTGCCTGTTGAGGATATGCCGTATCTGGCGGATGGCACGCCTATCGACGTCATCCTGAATCCTCTCGGCGTTCCCTCCCGTATGAACGTCGGTCAGCTGCTCGAGAACCATCTTGGTTGGGCGGCGAAGTGGGGTTGGTCGGACGATCCGAACAGCACCGAGCCGGTCGAAGGACCGATCTTCGTCTCCACGCCGGTATTCGATGGCGCGCATGAAGACGAGATTTCCGATGCTATCGAAGCAGCGAACCGCAACCTGATCAACATCAATCACGCCAAGTATGGCGATAAGGCGCGCGACGAGTTCGTCCCGCAACTGACGCGTGAGGGCAAGACCTGGCTATTCGATGGCCGCACGGGTGAGAAGTTCCGTGAGCCGATCACCGTCGGTCAAACCTACATCCTAAAGCTCGGCCACATGGTCGACGATAAGATCCATGCACGTTCGACTGGCCCGTACAGCCTGATCACCCAGCAGCCTCTGGGCGGCAAGGCGCAATTCGGCGGCCAGCGCTTCGGTGAAATGGAAGTCTGGGCGTTGTATGCGTACGGCGCAAGCACTGTGCTGCAAGAGATCCTCACGGTGAAGTCCGACGATACGGCAGGCCGCGTGAAGTCCTATGAGGCGATTGTCAAGGGCGAAAACATCCCGGCTGCAGAGATCCCCGAGAGCTTCAATGTCCTCATCAAGGAAATGAAGTCTCTGTGCTTGAACGTTCAGCTTGACAGCCATGCCGAGGTGACGACCGAGGACGAGGACATGGACGATCAGGAAGCAGCCGATCGTGCGATGTATCAAGCCATGGCCGAGGATGCCCAGAAGACCGAAGAGGACGATGCGGCGAGTGTGCTCGATAATATCGCCGCTGAACTGGGAGAATTAATGAACGAGAGTGTTACCACCGACGTGAGTGAACTTATCGGTGAGGGAGAGGAGCGATAATGACTACGGAATTCGATGTCAACAATTTCGACGATATCCGCATCTCCCTTGCGAGTGCCGAAGACGTGCGCAGCTGGTCGCGCGGCGAGGTCAAGAAACCCGAGACGATCAATTACCGTACGCTCAAGCCTGAGAAGGACGGCTTGTTCTGCGAGAAGATCTTCGGTCCCACCAAGGACTGGGAATGCGGTTGCGGTAAGTATAAGCGCGTCCGTTTCAAGGGCATCGTCTGCGAGCGTTGCGGCGTCGAAGTGACGCGCAGCAAGGTCCGTCGCGACCGCATGGGCCACATCGAGCTTGCCGCTCCTGTGAGCCATATCTGGTATTTCAAGGGCAGCCCGAGCCGTTTGGGCTATCTGCTTGACATTCCGCCCAAAGAGCTGGAGAAAGTTCTGTACTTCGCAAGCTCCATCATCACGAGTGTAGACACGGAGGCACGCGATGCCGACGTGGACGAGCTGCGCGATGAGTTGGCAGCCGATCTCGAAGAGCTCGATGCCGAGCGCGATCGTCTGATCGAAGCGACGCGTCGTCTTTCCACCGACTACGTGCCGGAGGACGACGAGTTCGTCGACGACTTGGAAGATGACGAGCGCATGACTCCCGAAGAGGTCGAGGCAGAAATCGCCGACATCTACGAGGAGTATGCTGAGCGCAAGGTGTTGCGCGCTGACGCGCTCGATGCGCTTTTGAAGATCGAGCCGAAGCAACTCGTACCCGATGAGACCTTGTATCGCGAGATGCGCTTGAACTACAAGGATTACTTTACGGGCGGCATGGGCGCCGAGGCTGTGCGCGATCTGCTTGCCGACATCGATCTCGAAGCTACCGCCGAGGAGCTGCGTGAGATCATCGATACAGGCAAAGGCCAACGTCGCGCGAAGGCTATAAAGCGCCTTAAGGTCGTCGACGCGTTCCTGAAGTCCTCCAACAAGCCGACTGACATGATCCTTGACGTCATCCCTGTCATTCCGCCGGATTTGCGTCCGATGGTTCAGCTTGATGGTGGCAGGTTCGCTACGAGTGACTTGAACGATCTGTATCGTCGCGTCATCAACCGTAACAACCGTCTGAAGCGCCTTCTCGACCTCGGTGCACCCGAGATCATCGTGAACAACGAGAAGCGCATGCTGCAGGAAGCTGTGGATAGCCTGTTCGATAACGGTCGCCGTGGCCGTCCGGTTACTGGTCCTGGCAATCGTCCGCTGAAGAGCCTGTCCGACATGCTCAAGGGTAAGCAGGGCCGTTTCCGTCAGAACCTGCTCGGAAAGCGCGTCGACTACTCCGGTCGTTCGGTTATCGTCGTTGGCCCCCAGCTCAAGCTGCATCAATGCGGCCTTCCGAGCGCGATGGCTTTGGAGCTGTTCAAGCCATTCGTTATGAAGCGTCTGGTCGAGCTCGAGTACGTAGCGAATATCAAAGCGGCGAAGCGCGCAGTCGATCGTGGCGCCTCCTATGTATGGGACGTCCTCGAAGAAGTCATCACCGAGCATCCAGTGCTCTTGAACCGCGCACCCACCCTGCATCGTCTGGGCATCCAAGCCTTTGAGCCGGTGCTGGTCGAGGGCAAGGCCATCAAGCTGCATCCGCTCGTCTGCACCGCATTCAATGCCGACTTCGATGGCGACCAGATGGCCGTTCACGTACCGCTTGGCGCTGAAGCGCAAGCAGAAGCTCGCGTGTTGATGCTGTCCACCAACAACATCAAGTCGCCTGCCCACGGTCGTCCTCTGACCGTTCCGACGCAGGACATGATCATCGGTCTGTATTACCTGACCGCAGTGCGCGAAGGCTTCCCGGGCGAGGGTCGTGCGTTCATCGATTTCGCTGATGCGCTCAACGCATATGAAGCTCGCGCCGATTTGGACTTGCAGGCGAGGATCAAGGTACGCCTGAGCCGCGATGGCAAGATCGCATCCGCATACAACGTCTTCGAGGATCACAAGGCTGGCGATCGCATCGAGACCTCTGTCGGCCGCATCATCTTCAATAGCGTTCTTCCTCGTGAGTATCCGTATTTGAACTACGAGATGAACAAGAAGGAAATCAGCCGTCTTGTCGAGGACGTATGCAACCGCTATCTGCCTTCTGAAGTCCCACCGATTCTCGATGGTCTGAAGGATGCTGGTTTCCACTATGCAACGCTCGCTGGCGTTACCGTTTCCGTTTACGATGCAACGGTGCCGCCGAACAAAGCTGAGATCCTTGCTGCCGCCGATGCCAAGGTTGCTGCAATCGATGAAGACTACGAAATCGGTTTGATGAACCGTGAAGAGCGCCATCGTCAGGTCGTCAGCATCTGGCAGGAGGCTAACGAGGAAGTTGGCGAGGCAATGGCCAACAACTTCGACAAGTTCAATCCGATTTACATGATGGCCTTCTCCGGTGCTCGCGGTAACATCAAGCAGATTCGTCAGCTCGCTGGCATGCGTGGTGTTATGCAGGACCCGAAGGGCGAGAACATCGACGTGCCTATCAAGGCGAACTTCCGTGAAGGCTTGAGCGTATTGGAATACTTCATTTCAACGCATGGCGCACGTAAGGGTCTTGCTGACACCGCATTGCGTACCGCCGACTCTGGTTACCTGACCCGTCGTTTGGTCGATGTCGCGCAGGATGTCATCATCCGCGAGCTCGATTGCGGTACCACCGATGGCGTTGCATATCCGATTCTCAACGAGAAGGACGAGATTGACGACAACCTGGTTGGTCGTTGTCTGCTCGAGGATGTCGTCGATGCCAATGGCGAGGTTCTCATTCCTGCTGATGAGCACATCAGCTCCGTGGCGCAGCTTAAAGAGCTGCTTGCCAAGGGTGTTGAGGAAGTCGTCATCCGCACGGTCATGACGTGCCATGCCGACCAGGGCATTTGCCAGAAGTGCTACGGCTGGGATCTTGCAACGAGCCGACCGGTGAACATCGGCACGGCAGTCGGCATCATCGCAGCTCAGTCCATTGGCGAGCCGGGCACGCAGCTGACGATGCGTACGTTCCACACCGGCGGCGTTGCTGGTGAGGACATCACCCAGGGTCTTCCTCGTGTCCAAGAGCTGTTTGAAGCCCGCAAGCCGAAGGGCCAGGCAGTGCTTGCCGAAATCGCAGGTACGCTGCAGATTACGGGCGATAAGCAGACTATGACCCTGACCATCCACGATCAGGAGGGCAACTATCGCGAATACGTCGTGTCCGCACGTGCCCAGATGATGCCTGGTGTCGTGGACGGCTGCGAAGTCAAGATCGGTCAGCAGCTGACCAAGGGCTCCATCAACCCGCATGACCTTTTGCGTCTGACCGATGCGAACGCAACGCTTCGCTACATCGTCGGTCAGGTTCAGGGCGTATATGTTTCCCAGGGCGTTGACATCAACGACAAGCACATCGAAGTTATTGCGCGTCAGATGCTGCGCAAGGTCGTCGTGCTCGATGCGGGCGATTCCGATTTGTTACCTGGACGTCAGGTCAATCGTTTCGAATTCGAGAAGGTTGCGAATAAGCTTATCGCCGAGGGCAAGGTACCCCCTGTCGGTCAGCCGCTTCTGCTCGGCATTACGAAGGCATCGCTTGCAACCGATTCCTTCCTGTCAGCCGCATCGTTCCAGGAGACCACAAAGGTCCTCACCGATGCAGCCATCGAAGGCAAGGTCGATCGTCTTGCCGGCTTGAAGGAAAACGTCATCATCGGCAAGCCGATTCCTGCAGGTACGGGTCTCAAGCGCTATCATGATGTACGTCTTACGTACAAGGGCCACCCGATTTCACGCAGCTCAAACGATACGTTGCCGGATTACGCTCCTGCGGCACTGCGTGAGATCGAGGAGCTGCTCCCGCAGCCTCAAGATTGGTCTCTCGATACCGATGGATACCTGAACATGAATTCGGGCTATGGCAGCTACTATGGTGGCGGCATGTTCGGTTCGCGTAACAATCTCTCCGATGAGGATGCGCGCCTGTACATCTACGATGACCTGCATGTATCCCAGCGCTGGGCTAACAAGTTCAGCGAGGCTGGCATCGAGACCGTTAGCGATCTGCTTGGGCATACCGAGGAGGATTTGCTGCGCATCGAGGGCATCGGCGTGAAGGCGATTGCGGAGCTGCGCGAAGGTTTAGCAGCGCACAACCTGTCGCATGTCATCGAAGATGACCTGAATGCAACGAGCGATGACATCAGCCAGCTGCTCGATATGGTGTTCTCGCCAGATGATACGATTCTGATTGGCGGCGACGAGCCTCCGACATTCAATCTGGAAGGCGAGGATATGCTTGGCGAGGCGCTTCCTCCGCGCTCGTATCAGCGTCACCTCGAGGAGCTTGATGCTTTGCTCGGATCTGTCGGTTCGCTTGGCTTCAGCTTCACCAGCAAAGATGACGAGCAAGCTGACGACGACGATGAGGAGTAAGTACTTATCGTTATAGCCTCAAATCTGGCATGAACAGAGGGCTGGAAGGAACATCCTTCCAGCCCTCTTCCGTGTGTACGTCATGGATGGTTTTGCAATGTCAGTTTTATTTCTTTGAAAGGTGGTTTCTAATACCGCTGAGAAGCCTCTTCGCCTTCTCTTTTGGCGAAGCGGGTCTTGTCGTTTTGGAGGTTGTCCTCGATGGCATCTTCGGCAAAGCACGCCTCATCTTTTCCAAAGATGGTTTTCTTAGTAGCGAAAGTCTCTTCTTCGGAGTATTTTTGTCGATTTTGCTCTGTGCTGCTTGCTTGCTTTGCTGCAAAGCGCGCTCGATGAGGTATTCCTGCGAATCGAACAGGTCAGCCTTCTTTGACTCGTCGCAAACAGCTTGTGCGCCAAGAGCTGTGTAGCTTCCATCAGGTTTAAGCTCGCGGAGCTTAGCGGTGTCTGAAAGCGAAATCGAGATATAGTCGACGATGCGCTTGCGAAGCTCATCGTTGATGACGGGCCATGCGACCTCGATGCGCTTGTCCAGATTCCGCGTCATCAAATCCGCGCTTGATAGGAAAATATCCATATTCTCTTGTGGGCCGAATCCGTATATCCTGCTGTGTTCGAGCAATTTGCCCACGATGGAAACCACACGCACATTTTCCGTAAAGCCCGAAACACCTGGAACGATGCAGCTGATGCCACGTGCCATGATGGTTATGGGGACGCCTGCCTGTGATGCTTGCGAGATCTTTTCGATAACATCGTAATCGGTGATGGCGTTTGTTTTGAAGAATATACCGCTCGGCTTGCCAGTACGGGCTCGATCCATTTGATCGTCAATACGCTGCATGACGGTCTGCTTGATCTGCAATGGCGCCACACAAAGAAGCGGGTAAGCATCCGAAAGGTTCTCAAGTCCCATATTGCGGAACAGTTCGAGCGCATCATCGGCGTATGCGGGATCAGATGTGATGAATGCCATATCGGTATAGAGGCGCGCGGTCTTCTCATTGTAATTGCCTGTGCCGAGCTGAGTAATGTGTCTAATGCCTTGATCGGTTTGCAGCGTGATGCAGCAGACTTTGCAATGGACCTTGTAATCGCGGAAACCATAGATGACTTTCGCTCCAGCTTCCTCGAAACGCTGTGACCACATGATGTTGTTGCTTTCATCGAAACGCGCTCTCAGTTCGAAGAGCGCCGTAACCTCCTTACCGGCTTCTGCTGCGTCAATGAGCGCTTCGGCGATATGCGACCGGCTGGCAAGGCGATAGAGCGTGATCTTTATGGAGACGACTTTAGGGTCTCGGCTTGCTTCGCGCAAAAGCTGCACGAAAGGATCGATGCTCTGATAGGGATATTCGAGCAAGATATCATGTTCCATGACCTGTTCGATGATGGGGCGGTTCTTCTCTACATCACAGGGCCATTGAGGCACAAACGGCGCATAGGAAAGCTCTTTTTTGAGCTTTTCGGGAATGAGGTCGGGGAGTTGATGTGCATAGCTTAAATCCAAAGGGACGCTCGTTACGTAGGTTTGGTGCGGCTTGAGCCCTAGCCGTTTCGTGAGGAATTTCAAGATTCCGCCCGAAAGGGGCTTAAAGCTTTCCAGACGCACGGGTGCAAGGCGTCCGCGCTTCTTCAAAATCCTCTTCATGTGTTCGCGATAGCTCTCGCCGCTCTCATCAACTCCCTCGTCGGCATCGAGGTCGGCATTTCTGGTGACGCAGATGATGTTGGTGCCTATGACGCGGTACATGCTGAAGATGTCGTGCGCGATCAATTCGAGTGCATGCTCAAGGAGCAGAAAAGAGAAGTCGTTGCCTGGAAGCGGGATGATGCGCTTCGCCAGATGCGGAAGCGGAATGATGCCGAGCGTTACGTCCTTAGCGCGAGCGCCCTTTTTCTTTTTGCCTATTTTGGTGGACGCATCTAGATCCGCTGCGCCATCTGTCTTGATGGCGGATTCTGTCTCAGCGTTCTTATCCTTAAGTTGGACGATGATGTAAAGCGCCCCGTTCTCCAAATGCGGGAACGGGTGCATTGCGTTGACGATTTGCGGAGAAAGCAACGGGGATATGGCTTTACGCGTGTAGTCGATAACGAAAGCTCGCTGCTCCTCCGTTAACTCGTCAGGATACACGTGATTGATTCCTTCCGAGGCGAGCTCGGAGCGAAGCTTTTGGAATGCCGATTCCTGAAGGGGATAGAGGGCATGGCAGCGTGTATGGATCGCCGTGATCTGCTCGGACGGTGTCATGCCCGTACGTACGTCTATCACAGGTTTTTTCAAGAGAGAGAGGTCCGTGAGGCTGCCGACACGCACCATGAAGAACTCTTGCAGGTTGCTCCAGAAGATTGAGATGAAATTCAGCCGCTCAAGCAGAGGGACCGTCGGATCCGCACCTTGATCGAGGACGCGTTCATTGAAATCGAGCCATGAGAGCTCGCGGTTTTGCATGTAACACGGCGATGCTGGCCCGGTGCCTTCGGGTTCGGGAGAGACGCTTGGTTTTTCTTGCTGCGACATGGGTTTTCCTCGTGCGCATTTTGCGGACGGCTTATGCTTTCTCTTACGCATCGCATCATAGCGCATTGGGCTGCTTTTACCCAATCTGCCTCGTTCCTTCACATCTGCGACGCAAGGAAACGGTATACTGTTTCACAGTATGGCAGAGCTGCCTTATGTGTTTGTGTGCATGAAGGCAGGAATAATGATCAGCGTACGGAAAGAGTCCTTTCGTGCGCGATGGTGAAAAAGGATATTGCATGGTTCAACGCGATACCAACAATCCATCTAGTCGGCAAAATCAAGCGAAGCCATCGTCCGATGCCGCCCAATCGAGGCGTCAAGCTGCATCGGGTCGAAGCCGTCTTGCATCGCTGCCGACCATATCAGAAGCCGTGGACGAGCATCCAGGGCGTGAAAATGCATCTCGCCAAACGGCTTCGAAGTCGAATGCGAATACTAATTGGAAAAGCGCGATGCCGGTTATAGCGGGCGCAGGTGACGCAACTGCTGCGCATTCGGTCGGAACCGATGGTGCCAAGGCGAAGAAAAAACGCAGCATCTGGAACGTGGTATTTTATGTTGCACTTGTGGTGTTCGTTGCCTCATTGCTTTCGCTTGGTTACATCTACTACTCGTATTGGAAAGAGCGCAGTGCGTACTCTGACATTGCCGGAGAGGTGTTCGACGTTTCTGCGAATACGCTTGCCGACCTTAAAGTCGATTGGGATGCGCTTAGGGGAAAGAATCCCGAAACCGTAGCGTGGATTTACGTCCCCGATACTCAGATCAATTATCCGGTTGTCCACACATCGAACAACGATAAGTACCTGAAGACCAACTTCCAAGGCGAGACGAATTGGGTAACGTCGGTTGGAGCCATCTTCCTTGAAACGAAGAACAGCATTTCGTTTACTGACGACAACAGTATCATCTACGGCCACAACATGAACGATGGTTCGATGTTCTCGGTCATCGCGGATTTCTCTGATCCCAGTGTGTTCAACGCGCATCGTGAGGTCTACGTACTCACCCCGTCTGGCAATTACCGCATCAAGACGTTTTCGCTCATCCATACGAGCGGCAATGACGAGGCGGTTGTCCAGACAATGTTCGGCAGCGCATCCGATCTTGTGTACTACATAAACGACAAGATCGAGCGCAGCGTTGTTTCGCCTGCTGAAGCGCTTCCAGCGGTCGACGGCATGAACCAGATATTCACGTTCTCCACCTGCGACAACAATCAGAATAATGCACGGTATATCTTGTTCGGCTATGTCGCCGAAAGCACCGTGCCGGGTGTTGAGGGCCTTGAAGAGCAAGGCATGATCTCACGGAATGCTACGTCAATCGTGGGTGCTGGAGCGAACAGCTTCGCCGAAGGTAATGACGTTGAATAGAAGAGGTAGCAAGCTTCATAACTTGTGACGAGTCAAAGGACCGAACATGACGCAAACAAATAACGATTCCAAAGCCACTATGCCGGAAAACGCCGATCAGGTGACGTATGCGCAAGCAGGTGTCGATACGGCAGAGGGCGCTCGGGCCGTTAAGGCGATCAAGGATACCGTGCACGATACGTATCGTCCCGAGGTCATCGGCGACATCGGCGGTTTCGGCGGCCTGTTCTCCGTGGCTGCGGCGAAGGATATGGAAGACCCGATTCTGGTGTCGGGCACCGATGGCGTCGGCACGAAACTCCAGCTCGCGCGCCTTGCGAACAAGCACGATACGGTCGGCATCGACCTCGTCGCCATGTGTGCGAACGACATTCTGGCAACTGGCGCAGAGCCGCTGTTCTTCCTCGATTACATTGCGGTCGGCAAGCTTCGCGCTGAGGCAGTTGCCGAGGTGGTTGCAGGTATCGGTGAAGGCTGCAAGCAGGCTGGCTGTGCGCTCATCGGCGGCGAGATGGCCGAGCATCCCGGTGTGATGGATCCTGACGATTACGACCTGTCGGGCTTCTGCGTCGGCATTGTCGACCGCCCGAAGATGCTCGATCCTGAAGCGGTGCAGCCGGGCGATGTGCTCATCGGCCTGGCGAGCAGTGGCTTGCATTCCAACGGTTATTCGCTGGCACGCAAGGTGTGCACCGAGGGCGTTGCGCTTGACGAGCTGCAGACCCCGCGGGAGGAGCTCGAGGGAAGAAGCGTACTCGATGCGTTGCTCGAGCCGACGCGCATCTACGTGAAGCCCGTCCGCGCCGTGGTCGATAACGTTCCCGAAGCGGTGCGTGCGCTTGCCCACATCACGGGCGGCGGCATCACCGAGAACCTTGACCGCGCGCTTCCGAAGACCTGCGATGCAGTGGTTGAGCTGGGCACATGGCCGGTTCCTTCCGTTGCTTCCTACGTCTGCAAGCAGGCGAATCTCAGTGAAACTGAAGCGCTGAAGACTTTCAATATGGGTATCGGGCTCGTGCTCATCGTCGATCCCTCAGCAGCGGACGCGGTTGAGGTCGAGCTCGCGCAGCTGGGTGAGAAAACTTATCGCATCGGCCAGGTCGCGGAAGGCCAAGGCATGGTGCAGTATCGCAATCAAGGCGGTCTCTACGCGTACGCTCAAGCGTAAAGTATCGAACGATAGACGGTATTTCGTACGAAAGGATCTGTGATGAAGAAGCTTCCAATCGGCGTGTTGCTTTCTGGCAGCGGAACGAATCTGCAAGCGCTTATCGACCGCATTGCGGACGGCTCCCTTGCAGCTGATATCGTCCTGGTCATCTCATCGCGTCCCGATGCGTACGGCATAGAGCGCGCCAAGGCAGCTGGGCTTGACGTGCTAGTGCTCAATCGCGAGGCATATGTTGACGTTGAGGCCGCTGATCGGCGCATTGTCGATGCGCTCAAGCAAGCGGGTGCCGAATATGTCGTGATGGCAGGGTATATGCGTATGGTCACCTCCGTTTTGCTTGATGCTTATGAGAACCGCGTAGTGAATTTACACCCGGCATTGCTGCCATCATTCCGTGGCGCGCACGGCATTCAGGATGCATGGGATGCCGGAGTGAAGGTCACAGGTGTTACGGTTCATTTCGCGAATGCCGAGTACGACAAGGGTCCGATTATCGCGCAACGTCCGGTCGTAGTGCGCGAGGACGATACGGTCGATACGCTCGAAGCTCGCATCCACGATGTCGAGCATGAG
>JAFRLO010000045.1 GCA_017431165.1 Eggerthellaceae bacterium | reverse complement strand
TTTATTTGTTACGGCATCATTAATTGGTAGCATTCCTTCGGCTCCTCCGTTTTTCGTTTTCGTATGTAAATCACATTATGTCAATTTTATATTCACGCAGAAAGAAACGATGATGATCATATTGTCTTTTGGTAATGCAAGATAGCAAATCAGGGGCACATTCGAGACTTAATCAGTTGAATATTATTCATTGCTCTTTCTACCGATGAGTTCGACCGGAATGAGAAGCAGAAGAAATGCTATTCCCCGTATGAAAAGAAGGGAGCGTTGCCTGAGGCGATTTGCTCCGCCGACCTGGCGATTCCAGAGGAGTCGTGGGATCAGAAGAAGATCGATGTGCATGAGTATCATATCAACAAGTTCGTCATCGGGAACGACTGGGAAGGGAAGGTTGACTATCTTAAGGACGAGGGTGTCGAGGTCGTGTGTCAGCCGAGGACGCCCGAGATCAGTACCACGCAGTTCAAGGCGGATTTCATGGGGGCGAATGCGCGGGAGGCGCGCGTGCAAGCAGGCGCAGTGCACAAGCACAGGGGTGTCCGCGGCAAATACATGAGCTCGTTTTTAAAGCTTTGCTCTTGAATTAGCCTATTGGCTAATTAGCATTATAGTGTTAAGATGTTTTCTATTAGCCAATCGGTTAACCATTGTATGAGCTAAAGGCTGATTGGAGGTGAGAGCTTGCGAATAACATATGCCAACAAACGTGTTGAGCGCTTTTTCGAAGACTATGGCGAAATGAAAAAGAGGATTCCACTTGAGTGGGTAAAGGCAATAAAAAAGCATGTTGATCGTTTGCAAGCGGCGCCTACTTTTGGGGATTTCCTCAAGTTGAATCTTGGTCATCCTGAAGCTCTTAAAGGAAAGGATTCGGGTAAATATTCATTACGCGTAAACGCCAATGTGAGATTGATCATGGAGCCCAATGAGCAGGGCGATGCAGTGATGATTAGTGAAGAGATTAGGATGGAAGGAGTGGTCGATTATCATGGCGGTAAAGAAACGTGGTTTATCCCCTGATTTATTGATTCACCCTGGCGAGACAATTGCAGATTTATTAGTTGATCGTGGCATCACCCAAAAGGAGCTTTCGCAGAGGGCGGGTGTTTCCGAGGCGTTTCTGAGCGATGTGATTCGAGGCAAGAAGGATATCTCCAAAGGGCTTGCTATGGGCCTCGAATATGCATTTGGCGTGCCAAGTTCCTTTTGGCTTAATCTGCAAGCCAATTACGATGCGGAGCTTTTGGCGTTGCGCGAGGCTGAGTCCATTAGGGATGAAGAACTTAATGTTCTAGCATCGATACACGAAGTCGTGGATTATCTTTGTAAGACAGCCGTCCTTCCAGGTGGTCTGACATCGGAGCAGACCGTTCTTATGCTTAGGGCGCATTTCCAGGTTAGCAGTTTGACCGCTCTTGGATCGTTGGCTCCAGTTGGGGCATTCAGGATGTCGGACAAAGCTCCGATCAATTCTGATGTTCTTGGTGCATGGCTTTGCCTCTGCAAGGTTCAAGGCGCAACATCCCGTTTGGGCTCTGTTTTCGACCGGGCGAGAATTGGCGAATTGGTTTGGGGTATCAAAAGAATCATGTTGAATAGCAAGAACAAAGACCCCCAAAAGCCTCTTGAGGATTTATTCGCGCAGTTCGGGATAGATTTCAGCGTCATGCACAATTTCCATGGTGCACCCGTGCATGGTTATATTTCACGAAAGGAAGACGGCACGTTTCGAATGGTGCTTACTATTCGTCGTGCATATGCCGACATCTTTTGGTTTTCCCTGTTTCATGAGCTTGGCCATATCGTGAATGGGGATATTGCAAAAGTTGGCGATTACGTTGATGCGCAACGACCTGAGGATGACAGAAAAGAGAAAGCTGCGGATGCTTTTGCAAGTGCAGCGTTGCTTGAGCCAAATAGCTACCAGCTGTTCTTGAATAACGGTTCATATTCCTATCCTTCAATTTGCGCGTATGCGCAAAGCCAGGGAGTGCCTCCATATGTCGTAATTGGTCGCCTCCAAAAAGAGGGATTGATCCCATGGAGTAAGTTTACGAAGTACAAACCGCGATACAAGTGGGCTTAATAAGAGAATGAGATTTTGAGAATAGCTTCGATAAGCGAATTCGTCTGGTGTCGTTGCTTAAGACGTAGTAAATAAGGAGTTAAAAAGATGTACTTCAAGTCTGCAACATACTTAAACGTCGGGCCGCTTCATAATATAGATATTGAGTTTCCGTTCGATGGAGACGGTTTGCCCAAGCCTCTGCTCATTGTTGGCGAGAATGGCTCTGGGAAGTCGCTGTTTTTGTCACATCTTGTCGATGCTCTTGTTGAGGCGGCGGCAACGCACTTTGGGAACGTACGACCCGATATCGGTAATTCGAGAAGTCAGTATTTCAAAACAATAAGACCAATTGAAGTCAGTGTGGGAAAGAAATACCTTGCAGTTCATATTGGCTTCGACGACGGGAATGAATATCTTTTCAAAACTGGTCAGGAGACCTTTGAGTCGCTTCGTGATTCGCTTCATGTCAATAATCTTTCCCTTGACTGGAAAGGAGTGAATAACTACAAGCAGGTAACTTTTAATAAAAACCAAATCCAAGAGGTTTTTGTCAATTCTGTGTTTTGCTATTTTGGTCCAAACAGATACGAGCAGCCTTCATGGATGGGCGATCTTTATCTGGATGTACCGAGAAAGGAATCGAGCATTACTGCCTCGCCTAGGTATGCTGATATACTCGACAATCCAATAATAGTGCAGCATTGTGCCGCCGAAACGCAAAGCTGGTTGCTAAATCTCATTGCCGATTCAAGGATTGATTTCATGCCCAGGGATGAAAAAAAGAATGACGCATACGCATTCGCCCGTGGAGCTGGTGCTCCAATGTTGGAATCTATTAATGTGCGGAGTCGCGTCGATGAAATAATGAGTGCGATTCTCGGTCAGGATGTTTTCTTTTTTCTTGACAATAGGAATACCAGCGAGAGTCGCCTTTCGATTCGATTGTTGTCGGATGGTTCGGTCGTATGCCCGTCGTTTAATTCTCTGTCAACAGGTCAGTTGGCGTTGTTTGAATTGTTTACCACGATAATGAGATATGCAGATCGTGGTGGGATAAGAATAGGCAGCGAGCCAGAATCAATAAGCGGTGTTGTCATCATCGACGAAGCGGATCTACATTTACATTCGGATTTACAACGTGAGGCGTTTCCGAAACTGCTCAGAATGTTCCCTCATGTTCAGTTTGTCATCACGACGCATTCGCCGTTATTGCTGCTGGGGCTTGCTGAGGAATTTGGCGACGAGGGAATAGCAGTGCTCAATTTGCCAGAAGGCCAGTTCATTGGTGTCGAGGCATTCGCAGAGTTTCAGAAAGCATACGATTGCTATTCGCAAACCAGACTGCATAGTAAGGAGCTCCAGCAAGTAATATCCTCTGTGGTGGGAAATCCGCTTGTTGTAACTGAGGGAAAAACCGATTGGAGACACATAAAAGCGGCGCGCCTTGCGCTCGAGGGGGCTCCGAATTCGGAAGGGCTTTTTGAAAAAGGGTTCGAACTGCTGGAACGTGACGACATAGAAATGGGGAACGAAAAACTTACAAGCGTTTGCAAGAGTGCAGCTGCAATCCCTCAATCCCGACCGATAATATTCATTGCGGATTCAGATATTGCCAAGACCAATAAAGAGCTCTGTGCTGGCGACAAAGAAATGGTTAAGCGACATGGCAATGGGGTTTATTCGTTTGTGCTTCCGAAACCCGATTTCAAGCAGAGTGAGCTAGGGGTTTGCATCGAACAACTGTATCAGGACGAAGTGCTGCGTTCTTGGATTATGTGTGAGGATGGCATAAAGAGACGGCTGTTCCTATCAAGTGAATTTGATTGCTTCGGGCGATCTGGAGAGGGCTTAATCTGGAAAGAATCGCATCAAGGTTCTAAGCGTGTCAAAAACACCATTATTGTTGATGGCGATTCAAATCACGTCGTTGATGCCACTGATTTAGATAATATGACTAATCATGCTATTTCAAAAAAGGCATTCGCTGAGTATATCCTTAACAACGCTCAACAATTTGGCGATGACCGCTTCGAAGCTTTCATTCCGGTTTTTAGATTCATTCAGATAGCAATCCAGGATTTCGAAGACTCTCGGTCATCACTTATTTAGCGTTAATAAATGCTGCTGATTATTGGGTGTGCCGATTATTGCGCTGCATGCTATATGTTTCTCTGGAGAAAGAGCTGGATTCGAAATAATGGGAATGAAATACGATCCCGGAACAGATGCATTCTATATGTGTGTGGATGACTATCCCAAAGAGAGTGAATACCATTTCGAGAACGCGTATTATATTCGGTACAACATCGACAAAGCGCTTTATGCGTTAAATATGATTTCTTCTTATTCTCACGAGAGCGAACCAAGTTGCTTTTTGTGCCATACTAACGTAGACCTTCTCTTTGAAGCATGTGGGTTGATTCATAATCGCTTTTGCGAAAAAGAGAGAATGAGCGAAGCTCATCGTCAGCAAATTCGAAACAATGTATTCGAATATGGCTTTGATAAGGATTCCTATCCTCTGCTTTCAGAAAAGGATTATCGAAACTTCATAGAGCATATCGACGAACGGGGAAGATTCTTAATACGCGAAGACGTGTTCCATGGCACGTTTAATGTCGTATATGCGGGAATGGATGAAGATCTTAGACAGGGGCTGACAAATCCTGATAAACAACAAAATAATACTCTTAATCTTGAAGAAATGACCTACACGATTCTTGATGAGACGCAGTCAGGGGCGCAAATAAAGACGATTAGACTTGAAGACCTTAAGTCCGAGCTTGATTCTCTTAAAGAAAGAGCGGACTTGATTTGGGATGGTCTATCAAAGTATTTTTGTCTGAGCAAAAGAGTAATGTAACGCGCAAGGATTTCATTGTTGACGAGGTCATCGATTGCGTGTGGAAGCTGGTGTATGAGGGCGCCGAGAAGCTGGTTGTGGGTGCACAAAGGCTTGTGATGAAGTCCGAGCCGACAACTTCCGTGCGAGCGCGATTCGGGGCGTCATGAAACGTGCTGAGAGCACGTCGCACGCACCACATGTTAGGCTCGGCGCATCAGCTATACTATGCTTGCGCATCGGAAAGCCTTAATCAATTAATTACTCAAAAGGATTCAGCACTATGCTCAAGCACGACGATTCTCAAATCTTCCAAACATCATCAACGGCTGCTGTAGGGCTCAGAAGAAGCAGCAGCTTGTTTCTTTTTGCGGTGGTCTTCGCTCTTGCTTGTGCGGGCATACTGCCTGCCGCAGCGTGGGCTGACGAGGTTCAGGTGCCAGCCGCGAAAATGGAGCTTGCAAGGCAGGTTGATTCAGGGGTAGAGGTTATTGGTGCCTCGAACGTTCAAGCCATTGATGTCGCACTGTATAACAGCGACGGAGCGTTTTGCGGTAATCTTTCGGGTCTGTATGCCAAGGGTAACGTAATCTGCATTGTCGGTCGTCCTACCTGCACTAACACCCAAAATGCCGTGTTGACTGCCCAATCTATGCTCGATGATAGGCGCTTTGACGGAATCTATTTCGTCGTGATGGATGTCGATAACGATGCCTTGGCTTTCTTTGAGGGATTTGACGAGTATCTGGGAGTCGATCCCGACAGATTCAGATTTGCTGCAATGCCTTCTGATTTGGACGATAGCTACGCCTTCTGGGCCTGGGAGATGCTTGAGAATGCGGGCGAAAGTGATGGTGGTTCAGTTGCCTTGCCCTTCGTCTATATGATCGAGCAGGGCGGCGAGGTCGTCTATGCCTCGACCGGTCCTTTGAACCTAACGACTGCTGCCGAAACCGCTTTCGGAATCGATCCCGGAGAGTTTACTGAAACCGTGGTGCCTTTGAATTTCGAAGGCTCGTATGTGCCCGCCGACGATATCGATGAGATCCTTGGTTTGGTGAACGAACAACGCGCCTTGGTGGGTGCGCCGAATCTGGTATGGAATGCCGAGCTCGAGCAGGCGGCGCAGCTGAGGGCTGCCGAGCTGGCGGTGTACTACTCCCACACGCGGCCCGACAATTCGACGTGCTTTACTGCCTTCCCCGATGGCGTTGGCACAGCTGGCGAGAACATTGCGGCGGGTCAGCAGTCGGTGGCGGAGGTTCATGAGTGTTGGACGAATTCGCCTGGACACTACGCGAACATGATAGACGAGGGCTTTACGTCCATGGCTGCTGCCGGATTTACGACCCCGGATGGAGCAAAGTATTGGGTCGAACTGTTCTCCGATTTGCCGGAAATGGAGCGCACATACGAGTACTCTACCGATTTGATGGTCTATTCCGCTTATATCGATGTGAGCAATGTGAATCTGCGTGGAATCGATGCGGATGGCTACGATTGGGATTCCGGCGATATCAGGGAATTCGCAATCGGGGACACCGGCAGCCTCATGCTTTGCCAGTACAACAACACCTATTACCCGACGTTGCTCGATTCCTCGACGTTCGGCTGGGAAAGCTCGGATCCGTGGACTGTGGAGACGAGCGGTTATGGAGTCTTCACCGTACTTGGCGAGGGGACTGCCACAGTCACTGCGTCTTTCACGGAACGCCCCGATATCAACTACATTTTCGGGTTCAAAATTGGGGATTCGGATGATCCTGGCGAGCTTATCGATATTTCTGGCGAGGGAGTAGGCGGGGTGCTTTACTTCGATAGTACGACCTACAACGGCAAGGCCAATGTACCCGAGATTGTGCTGGATTATTACGGATCAGCGCTTCTTGAGGGGACCGACTACGTGCTCGGGTCCTTTTATTATCATCCCGAGGGAACCGATGCGATGATTGAAATCGATGCTTCGGATATCAAGAATGCGGGCGAGTACAGTGTGCTTGCGACTGGCAAGGGGCGCTTCACAGGCGAGCGGACCATCGTGTTCTTCATTTATCCTGCGATGTTGACGGCTACTTATGTTGATGAAGTTGTCGCATATGGTGAGATGCCGAGTCTGAATGTCGCGGTAACGGGCTTTGTGAACGGAGAAACGCCCGAGTCGCTGGGCGACGATTACGTTGCTCCGGTTGTGAAGGCCCCTGCCGAGCTCGAGCCGGGTGCTAGCTACGAGCTTGTGCCTTCAGGCGGCTTAGCCAAGAATTACGAGTTCGATTACGTCGGTGGAACGCTGACGATGGAGGCCGCATCTCATGTGCACCATTTCGTCATCGCGGAAAAGCAGGATGCGACCTGCACCGAGGCGGGCTGGACGAGGTACCAATGCGACGGATGCGATGAGTCCTACACCGAGGAGATCAAGGCAAAGGGGCATGTTGAGGTCGTCGACCCGGCGGTCGAGCCTACTTGCACGGAGCCTGGTTCAACCGAGGGCAAGCACTGCTCCATCTGCGGCGAGGTCCTCGTCGCCCAGCAGGCCGTCCCCGCTAAGGGGCACGTCTGGGATGTGGGCGTCGTGACGACCGAGCCCACCACCGAGTCCGAGGGTATTAAGACCTACACCTGCACGGTGTGCGGCGAGAAGAGGACCGAGGCGATCCCGAAGGTCAGCGTGCTGCCCGTCAAGACCGACGGCACCGCCTACCGCATCGTCTCTGCATCCGATTCCGACTTCATCCTCGATGTGGCCGAGGTGCATCCGACTGCTGGGGCCAACGTGTCCATCTGGACGTCCAACGGCGGGCTGAACCAGCTGTTCACCTTCGAGCAGACCGCGGCCGGCGACTTCGTGATCCGCAACGTCGCCAACCCCGAGCTCGTCTTAGACGCAGCGGGCGCCTTCCCCGAGGTCGGCGCGAACGTGTCCACGTGGACCTACAACGGCGGCAGGAACCAGGAGTGGAGCTTCGTCGACACCCGTGACGGGCACTACATCATCGTCAACGTCGGCAACCCGACGCTCTGGCTCGACGCCGCGGGCGCAAAGCCCGAGATCGGCGCCAACGTCGGGCTCTGGTACGGCAACGGCGGCCTGAACCAGCAGTGGGCCTTCGTCGAGGCCAATGACCTCGCATACGCCGACGTGTCCGTCTCGGGGATGGCGAGGAATTACACGGGAGGGGCGCTCTCGCCCGACATCACGGTGACGCTCAACGGGAAGGAGCTCGCCGAGGGTGAGGACTACGTGGTCCGGTACGGGGCCGAGAAGGCCGCGCCCTCCAAGCCGGGCGCCTACGCCGTGACGCTCGTGGGCACGGGCGATTGCTCCGGCATCGTCAATCTCGAGGACTTCGCGATCTACAAGGTCCCCGAGGCGAGGGAGGGCGCCTCTTACCATCTGGCGAGCGGCTTCAGCGACAGGTTCGTGCTCGACGTGGCCGAGGTCGTCCCCACGATCGGCGCGAACGTCTCGATCTGGGAGGACAACGGGGGAGACAACCAGCTGTTCACCCTCGAGGTCCAAAGCGACGGATTCTACGTGCTCCGCAACGTCGCCAACCCGCTTCTCGTGCTCGATGCCGCGGGTGCGGAGCCCGAGGTGGGGGCGAACGTCTCCACTTGGTCCTACAACAAGGGCATGAACCAGAAATGGGTCCTCATCCCGAGCGAGAAGATGGATGGCTACTACCGCATCGCCTCCGCATCGGACATCACGTACGTGTTCGATGCTGCGGGTGCCGAGCCGAAGATCGGCGCCAACGTATCCATCTGGTACGACAACGGGGGCCCGAACCAGCTCTGGAAGCTCGTGGCTTAACGCACGTTAACTTCGATAGTTTTCTTGTTGGGCGGTACGCTTGCACCGCCCAACTTGTTTCGATGGGATATATCAGAAAAACCATGTATTTCTCTTGTCGAAAAAACGAGTCAAAAACCGACAAAAATGTCCAACTTGAAACGTATTTCCCCTTTTCATTCAGGGGTGTTTTCGATACTATGGAGCGTACAGAAGAAAGACCTTCTAGGATGGGAGAAGTGGGTGAGATTCCCACGCGGTCCCGCCACTGTGAATCGGTCGTCGTAGCATTAAAACACACCCTCGCCGAAAGCCAGATCGCCCACTAGGAGACGTGCTGGATCTTGCGGCGAATCACCGTGTGTCCAACCTGGGCGATTGCCTGGCTTTTACGTAGCGAATACGGGCTGCGTGCACTCTATGTGCGCGCAGTTTTTTTGTTTTGCGGCCCTTCTTCTGTAATAGGGTGCTTGCACAACTCGGCTCTGGCAAGCGTGGCACGTATAGAGGAAGGGGGACATATGGATAGACCATTCAGATGCTCTCAACTCGCGAAGAAGGGAATAGCGCTCATCTCATCGCTGTTCCTGGCTTTCGCGCTCTGCATGGCGTTCGCTCCGGCGACAGCCAAAGCAGACACAGTTAAAAAGGACGTTGCGATTGAGGATTGCGACGTCATCGGCACGTATACGTTCATGGAGGAGATGGATATCAATTACATCGCCCTCGATGAGCCTGCCGATGTCATCGTTTTCACCGATCTCGCGGACCTGATGGACGAAGGCGCCCAGCTCTTCAATCCCAGATCTAACACGTATTATTTCATGGGACTTGCAGATATGACCGGCGCCGAAAGGGATAGCGTCTACGAGGCGCCTATCCGCCTTGATGCACAGTTTAATTTGACGGAGTTCCTTGAGGAAGACGATAACATCGAGCTTGAAAGCTCGGCGTATTCTCTTGACTTCAGCAACGCTTACATCTTCATCCTGTGCACGGAAGATTACGAGAATGCCCATTGCTTCATCGTCCAACTTCCTGCGGCTCCCGCATGGGACGGTCCGTTCGTTCCTTCGGTTGGCACTCCCTCCGACCTGATCGAGGATGGCTACACCTATTCTCAATGGGTTCAGGATGAAAGCGGTAATTGGGTTCAGGTTGAGAACACCTCCGATCTTTATGTTCTGACCGTGCCGTATGGCACCTCGACGCTGGAGCTCGATTTCAAGGGTGTTCCGCTGATTGCCTACGGTTATGACGAGTGGGCCTCATACATCGACACCGGTGCTGCCGACAAAAATAAGGGATACGGTAACAACGGCCAGATCGGCGAGGTTACGGCATCCTTCAATGCTGACAGCAAGGGTGAGCTTCCTGCTTACATCTGGGTTCAGACACCCTATGACGAGAACTGGTCCTCGACCATGCTCTATGCCATCAAGATCGAGTACACTGCCTCTTTCACTGTTGTAGTGGATGGCCAGGCGTGCACGGTTCTCTCCTTCGCGGCGGATGGCTATACTGGATCGACTTATGGTCCCGCGACGACTGTTGGCGCATATACGGTCGAAATCCCCCAGGGTACGGAATCCGTTGATCTCTACTTCTCCGATGATGTCCAAGCCTATAACTACACAGCGGATGGGAAAACCTATCTTGATGGTGCGCAGAACTATCCAGATGTTTATGCTGGCAAGTCGAGCGCAACTGTTGCTACGGACTTCAATGCTGATGGCGAGTTCGATTGCATTCAGATTCAAAGCCCATATGATACATCGTGGAATTCCACTTTGTACTATGTCGTCACCTTCGAATACGAGCGCGTCATGCCAGAAGATGCCATCGACATCTACATGACAACTCGCGATCGTGTGTGGGGCATCCTTGAAAACGGCATGGGCCAGAAAACCGATTGGTTCGTCTTAGGTATGGCTCGTGGCTGGCAATACATGGGTTTTGGCCCGTATTATGCGTATGTTGCGCAGACCCTGCAGGAAAATGACGGCACGCTCGGCTCGGGCGCCTCTGCCACTGACTACGCAAGAATCATTCTCGCGGTGACCGCAGCGGGTTATGACGCAAGCAATATCGGCGGCTATGACCTGACCGAGGCCTTGGCTGATTATGCCTTCATAGACAGGCAAGGAGTGTACGCTCCGATTTTCGCGCTCTTGGCATTTGATTCCCACGATTACGAGATTCCCGAGTCTGCCGCTGGTACAACACAGACCACGCGCGAGAAACTGATTGACGTCATTTTGGATGCCCAGTTTGCCGATGGTGGTTGGAACGCCATGGGTACTGCTGCTGATACCGACCTGACGGCTATGGCCGTTCAGTCTTTGGCAAAGTACTACGATTCTAATGCCAATGTGAAGGCTGCCATCGATAAAGCACTCGCAAAGCTTTCCGATATGCAGCTTGATACCGGTGGTTTCCCGAATTATGCAGGAATAGAGTGCTCTGAGTCTGCTGCCCAGGTCATCGTTGCTCTAACCGAACTCGGTATCGACCCGACCACCGATTCTCGATTCATCAAGGATGGCAAGACTGCGCTTGATGCGTTGTGCGCTTTCGCAGTTGATGGTGGCGGTTTCAGTGATACCGATAGAAAGACGTATAACCAAACTGCAACTGAACAGGGCTTCTACGCTCTGGTTGCTTATAATCGTTTCGTAGAGCGCGAGACCTCCCTCTACGATATGTCCGATGTTTATCTGAAGACATCGCCCGTGAAAATCGATGGCACGAAGTATCATATCGTCTCCGCTTTCGATGACGCATATGTGCTCGATGTCGCTGCGGCGATGCCCGAGGCCGGCTCCAACGTCTCCATCTGGACGAACAACGGTGGCGACAACCAGCTGTTTACCTTCGAGGTCGGCGACCGCGGCGGCTATGTCATCCGCAACGTTGCCAACCCCGAGCTCGTGCTCGACGCTGCGGGCGCTGTGCCCCAAGCAGGCTCGAACGTCTCCACCTGGACTGCCAATGGTGGACCCAATCAGGAATGGAACATTACCCTTCTCGGTGCTGGCGCAGGCGACGACATGGGCTACATGGTTAACATCATTTCCGATGCGCTGTATCTTGATGCTGCGGGCTCCGAGCCTGAGGCTGGCGCCAACGTCGGTCTGTGGACCGGCAACGGCCAGAAGAACCAACTGTGGTGGTTCGTCGAGGACGGTAGCCTCGCTGGCGCTACCGTCGAAGCCACTGGTATGGCCAAAAACATCATCGACGGCAAGGTTGCCGCTCCTGAGGTCACCCTTACTATGGGTCTCGAGACCCTTACCGAGGGCACTGACTACGAGCTGTTCTACGATGATGGCGAGACCGTATCCAAGGACGTCCCGACTACGCCTGGTATGTATGTCGTAACCGCGAAGGCGGTTGACGGCGGCAAGTACTTCGGCGAGAAGAAGGTCGGCACTTTCGACGTTTCCGAGGCTCCCGAGGGCATCGAGACCGGTAAGGCCTACCGCATCGTGTCGGTATCCGATGCTGACTTCATCCTCGATGTGGCCAAGGCGGAGCCTGAGGCTGGTTCCAATGTTTCCATCTGGACCTCCAATGGTGGTTCCAACCAGCTGTTTACCATCGAGCAGAGCGAGGATGGCTACTTCGTGCTTCGCAATGTGGCCAATCCTGAGCTCGTCCTCGACGCCGCGGGTGCCGAGCCCGAGATCGGCGCGAACGTGTCCACATGGACCTACAACAAGGGCATGAACCAGAAGTGGACCTTCATCCCGAGCGCTGATGGCTCAACCTTCGCCATCGCAAGCGCGTCCAATCCCGAGTTCGTCCTCGATGCCGCGGGCGAGGTGCCCGAAATCGGCGCCAATGTTTCCATCTGGACCTCCAATGGCGGAAAGAACCAGCAGTGGACGCTCGTCGCCGCCGATGATCTGGCTTATGCCGAAGTGACCAAAGTCGGTATGGAGAAGAATGCCACCGGCGAGGCGCTCTCACCCGAGATTACCGTTTCCCTGAACGGCAAGGAGCTTGTCGCGGGTACTGACTATGTTGTTAAGTACAACGGCTCCGAGACCGCCCCGAGCGCCGTTAACGAATACGACGTGACCATCGAGGGCAAGGGCTCCATCACTGGCTCTCTCGAGATCGGAGTGCTCAACATCTATCCCGCTCCCGTCGCCAAGGGCTCCAAATCCCAGTATCATCTGGTGAGCGGTTTCGATCCCGCATTCGTCCTCGATGTGGCTGCGGCCATGCCTGAGATCGGTGCGAATGTCTCCATTTGGACCGACAACGGCGGTGCGAATCAGCTTTTCACCATAGAGCTGCAGGATAGCGGCTACTATGTACTGCGCAACGTCGCCAACCCCGAGCTCGTCCTCGATGCGGCTGGTGCAGAGCCCCAAGCCGGTGCGAATGTTTCCACGTGGTCTTATAACGAGGGTGCGAACCAACAATGGGTGCTCGTTCCCATTTCGGACGAATACTTCATGATCCAGTCCGTTGCCAATCCTGAAGTCGTTCTCGATGCCGCAGGCTCTGAGCCTGAAATCGGCGCGAACGTCGGCGTCTGGACTTCCAACGGCGGTCCGAATCAGCTGTGGAAGATCGATAGGATGCTCGAACCCATCGATTACGTGAGGGCTGATATTCAAGCGCTTTCTGCCGATCCGACCGAGTTCACCGCGGACGATAAAGAGTCCGTTGAAGCTATTTGGGATGCCTTCCAAGCGCTGAGCGAGGAAGACCAGGCGATTTTGGATGCTGAGTGCACCCATACTGGAACCGGCCAGTCTTTGGGTCGCGTTCTTGAAAGCGCCTTGTGGTCTGTCTGGTCCTACGAGACCGATAACAGCACCACGCTTGCCAATGGCACGTACACCACCACGACCGATCCCTCTGTGAGCTCCTCTTCGAATAAGGGCAAGAGCGATTCGAGCCGTGTGAGGAACTGGTGGGTCGAGTCCATCGAAGTCGTGGATGGTAAGGCAACCGCTTACGTCTATGTGACGAGTGGCGATGCCACGGCCAAGAAGCTCACCACGTATCCGAGTGTTTGGGCGGGTGGACAGACCATCGATCGCGACAGTAACAACAACTATGCGATTCCTGTCGATCTGAACGGCGTAACATACTTCGGCGGCATCTCGAGCAGCATGCCGACTCCGATCATGTATGCGCTGACCACTAATATCCTCGAGCCTGTCGAGCTTGCCATCACCAACAACACCGGCATGTTCAAGGCCGTGACTGCCACGGCTGTTCCGCAATCCGATGGCTCTGCGATTCTCACCTTCGCGCTCAGCGGCACCGGTTATCACTTCCTCGTCAAGGGCACCTATGAGGAAGCCGTTGCCTACGGCGACGATACCGACCATATGATCGTTGGCGCTCAGAATGCAGACGGCAAGTGGGAATTCGTCATGAAGATCAATGCCGACGAATTGGGCAAGGACGTTCCCATTGTAGCCATTTCCCAAAGCTATTATGAGAAATACCTCAATGGTCAGAACCCCTACGCGCGTGCTCTGTATCCGCGTCAGCTCAACTTGGATCTCGAAGCCGGCACGCTTGTGACTGGCGATTTCGAGGCTGCTCAGACCATCGCTGTGACGAACAACGTCGAGATGTTCAAGCCTGCCGAAACCGCTACGTTAAAGACCGTGGGCGGCCCGAACTCTAATGGCTATAAGGCCGATCTCATTCTTCCGATGCAGAGCACCGCTATGAGCGAAGTGTTCATCGGGATGCCGGCCGAGGCTGCCGAGGCTACCGAAACGATTGTCTTCGATCCCGAAACCAATACGTTCACCATCCCGGTGATGGGTATCGAGAAGTTCGGTCAACCTGAGACCATCTGGACGTACTGCGACGGCGAGCCGTTCGTCATGTCGTTCAAGTCCGCGAGGAATGGCAACTGGTACGGGCGCCAGGCGACTCTCGATAAGGATACCGGCACGCTGGTCTTCGATCCGTGGACCGATCCGGCTCCTGCCAACACCGTCGATGAGATGATCGCCAAGATCCAGTCGCAGGTTTATACCGATACGACGTGGGCTGACTGCGAGGCCGCAAAGGCCGCTTGGGATGCCCTTTCGAATGATGAAAAGGCACTCGTCGAGGAATACGACTATTTCGGTCTTGACACGGGCGATGCTTCCGCTGATGATCCGCTGAATCAAGACGGTATCGGCGAGAACGAGATTTTGGTCGTGAGCTTCGGCACCTCATTCAACGACAGCCGCGTTGCTACGATTGGTGGCATTGAGAAGGCCATCCAAGAGGCATATCCGGATTGGTCCGTACGCCGCGCCTTCACCGCCCAGATCATCATCAACCACATCTATGCGCGTGACCTTGAGAAGATCGACAATGTCGATCAGGCTCTTGACCGTGCGGTTGCCAACGGTGTGAAGAATCTCGTCGTCCAGCCGACGCATCTGATGCATGGCGCCGAGTACGATGAGCTGATTGAAGCGCTCGCTCCTTATGAGTCCAAGTTCGAGTCCGTCAAAGTCGCCGAGCCCTTACTCGGTGAGGTCGGCGCCGACGCAACCGTCATCAACGCCGACAAGGAATCCGTCGCCATGGCGATTGCCAACACTGCGGCTCGCGATGCCGGTTATGCGACTGTTGATGCCGCAGCTACCGACGGAACCGCAATCGTTTTGATGGGGCATGGCACCGAGCATGTTGCCAACGTGACCTATGAGCAGATGCAGACCATGAT
This sequence comes from Eggerthellaceae bacterium, assembly GCA_017431165.1. Lineage (GTDB taxonomy): Bacteria > Actinomycetota > Coriobacteriia > Coriobacteriales > Eggerthellaceae > SIG42. Next base: position 24,965 of record JAFRLO010000045.1, on the reverse strand, counting down.
GGATCAGCTCGGTTACGTCAATGTCTTCATCGGCACTGTGGAGGGTCTGCCCGAGAGCACGGAATGCTCCAACGTCATCGCTAAGGTGAAGGCTGCCGGTTACACGAAGGTCATCCTTCGCCCGCTGATGGTCGTTGCCGGTGACCATGCCAACAACGACATGGCCGATCCTGAGGATGAAGAGTCTTGGCTCAGCCAGTTCACGGCTGAGGGCAACTTCGCAGCTGACAACGTCACCTGTCAGATTGCAGGTCTTGGCGAGATTCCGTCCATTCAACAGCTTTACGTGGCGCATGTTAAGGCTGCTATCGAGGGTGACCAGCCACAGCTTATCAACCTCAGCACGGCTACGGTGACGCTCGAGCCCGAGATTGTGCTCTACGATGGTCAGGCGCATCAGCCAACCATCACGGTTAAAGTTGGTGACAAGACTCTCGTTGCAGATCAGGATTACACGGTCAGCAATGGGTCAGTTGCGTCGACCTCTGATGGCACGTCTGTCGGAAAGGTCGTGTACACGATTACCGGTGTGGAGTCTGCGGGCTATACCGGCGTTAAGACTGCTGAGTTCAATATCGTCGAGGCTGCCGCCGAATTCGCATACGATGGCACGGCCGTGAACTTCATCAAGGCCGATGGCTCCCAGTTCGGTATGTTCACTCCGCAAGATGGCACCACGATCGCACTCGATGGGGACAACGTCGTCATTCATTATGTTCCCAAGAACACGACGGTCTATAAGGGCTTTTATCTGAATGCCGATATCCGATTTGCTTCAACGTGGAGTGAGGCATCCTTCTTCACGCTGGCGGATGGCTCCATTTCGATAACGCTGCCTAAGAGCTACTGTGGCAAGGCGTGGCCGGTTGCACCTGTAAAGAATTCTGACGGTGCTACCACCGGTGACCAATACTACTTGGCGATTCCGTCCGAGGACAAGCTGGTATAAGGTATCATTCGCTTAGATTAGAGGCGTAAAGGAATTAGCACATGACAACAGGAGCACCGAAAAGACTTACGAGGACATTTATCGCATGTCTATTGGTGCTCCTGTGCTCCACGTGTATGGGCGGCTGCGATCTGTTCAAGACTACCAAGGACAGCAAAGCTGCACCTGCCGAGCAGGTTGAGAAGAAATCCGGCGAGTCCGCGACAGAAAGCGAGGGACAGAAGGCCTCTTCCGATGAGGCCGCGAAACCCTCTTCGGGCGAGTCGGATTCTTCTTCCGAATCCTCGCCATCTAGCGAATCAAGTTCCGAGCCCGAACCCGAGCCGGAGCCAGAACCCGAATACGCAACCGTTTCCATACATGTCCTCGTTGATGCGAGAAACGCCGACCGCGGATATTTCGCGGACATGACCGTCGAGCTAAGCGAGGGAGCTACGGTCTTCGATGCCTTAGTGGCGACGGGATTGCCTATCGGTGGTAGCAGCGAATATGTTCGCTCCATCAATGGTCTTTCGGAATACGATTACGGCAAAACGAGCGGGTGGATGTATTCAGTCAATGATTACACACCGATGATGTCTTGCGGATCGTATGTGCTCAGCGATGGCGATAGGGTTCGTTGGTACTATGTCACGAAAATGGATGACATGTAAAGGAAGGCATGTCTTGCCCTAAATGACCAGAACAGCCTTTGACACATATCATCCCGCGATCGCCGCAATCTATCTGGTTGCGGCGCTTGTGTTCACTATGGCCGCGTTCCATCCGGTCTTTCTGGCCATGAATTTCATCATGGCGATCGCCTATAACATCTTCTTGCGCGGGTGGCGTCCCGCGCTCAAAACACTTACATGGCAGCTGCCATTGCTTTTGATCATCACGCTTCTGAACCCCATATTCTCGCAAAGTGGATCGACGGTCCTGTTCATGTTCGGATACAGTGCTTTCTATTTGGAAAGCCTTGTATACGGTCTATGCATGGGAATCATGCTTGTATCTATCATGCAGTGGTTCTCTAACCTCTCGCATATACTCACGAGCGATAAGATGATGCAGCTTACGGGTAGGGTTATGCCCACGATAGGGCTCATGGTGACGATGATTTTGCGCTTGGTCCCGCAATTCATGCGATGCTCCAAGTCGATACGCTCAACGCAGGAATTCTGCACTTCTGCCAATCTGGATAATCAGGTAGGTTTCGGTGCACAAGGAATACCTGATAGTGGTACAAGCAAGGGATTTTTCGCGAAGCGAGCGGATTCTGTCCGCACGTATTTGCGTGATCTCACGGTGCTTATGGGGTGGGGGATGGAAGATTCCCTTGACACCTCCGAGGCCATGAGGGCTCGTGGTTGGGGTGCTGCCCCGAAGCGCACCACCTATCAAAGAAGCGACTTTCGCGCCCGCGATGGCGTTATGGCGGCTATCATGGGCGTTCTCATCGTGATAAGCACGGTTTGCGCCATTGCAGCATGCACGCAGTTCACCTACTATCCCGAACTCAGCGAGCTTATTGTGTGGTGGGGTTACCTGCCTTACCTTCTGTTCTTGATTATTCCCTTCATTTTGGAGATTAAGGAGCGCATCGTATGGAGCCTGTAAGGAATGTCCCTGCCATCGAGGTTTTCGGATTCACGTTTGCATATGGCGACAGACTCATCCTAGGCCCTGTAGATTGGACCGTGAAGGAAGGTTCGCTCACGTTGCTCGTGGGTGCCACAGGCTGCGGCAAGACCACGCTTCTTCGCAACATGAAGCCCGAGCTTGCTCCTACAGGTGTGCGCGAGGGGTCCATCCGCGTGTTCGGAAGACCGATCGAAGAGCTCTCTGCTTCCGAATCGGCACAGACTATCGGGTATGTGTCGCAAAGTCCTGATAATCAAATCGTGTGCGACACTGTGTGGCACGAGATGGCATTCGGGTTAGAGAACCTTGCGATCCCGCAAGATGAAATGCATCGTCGTGTGGCTGAGGTGGCGCACTTCTTCGGCATTGAGCCATGGCTGGATAATGCGACCAACGAACTCTCGGGTGGTCAGAAACAGCTTCTGACCCTTGCAAGCATTCTCGCGCTCCGTCCGCGTATCCTACTTTTAGATGAGCCCACAGGGCAACTTGATCCTGTGGCTTCAAAAAACTTCCTGCATGCGCTCTTCCGCATCAACCGCGAATTGGGTCTGACAATCCTCATGGTTACGCATGAGCCGGAGACCGTGGTCGATTACGCCACAGCCTTCGCTGTCATGAAGGATGGGAAAGTTCAAGATAGGGATGTGGAAGAGTATCGACGTGAGGTTCACGAACGCGCATCCTCGGTGGATTTCCGAGCGGAGGGTGTATGCGCTCCCGCGTTTTCGGGAGAGGATGTTGCCGTCACGTTCAAAGACGTGTATGTGCGCTACAAACGCGAATTGCCCTATGTTCTGCGCGGGTTGGATTTCACATTGAAGAAGGGCTCGGTTCATACGCTTGTTGGTGGCAACGGTTCCGGGAAATCAACGCTTCTTTCCACGATGTCAGGCATCATGAAGATAGACCGCGGTTCTTTGAAGAATCTGCTTAAAGATAATCAGGCGCTTTTGCCGCAAGATCCTAAGTCGCTGTTCGTGTGCGATACGGCAGCTGAAGAGCTTGCCGAGTGGCAGAAGGGTTGCGGCTATACCGATGAGGACATCAGGGATTTGGCGAAGAACCTCCATATCGACCATGTGCTCGGACAGCACCCGTACGACTTGTCAGGTGGTCAACAACAGCTCTTGGCATTCGCGAAAATCATGCTCACGAAACCAGCGCTGCTTATGGTCGATGAGCCGACCAAGGGCTTGGATGTCCGTTCCAAGTACATCGTTGCCGATGCGATTTGCCGTGCTGCAGCGCATGGTACGACGGTTCTCCTTGTCACGCATGACTTGGCATTCGCATCGCGTGTCGCGGATACCACATCGATGATCTTCGACGGGCAGATCGTGAGCACGGAGCCGACTTCTCTGTTCTTCGCAGAGAATCTGTTCTATCGTCCCGTGATCGATCGGTTCTTTGTGACATGGACTCGTCCAGAAATGGAGTCTGGCATCTGACATGACGAAGGGCACGATGGCAAATATCTGGCAGAAACTGGAGATACCAGCGCTCATCATCGTTCCGATGAGCTTACTCTCTGCTGCGTTCATGCAGGTGGATCAGTCCGCGTTGCTCACGATGGTCGTGGTTTTATTGAGCGTGCTCGTGTTCTTCGCGAGCTTCGAGGCATCGCGTCCTCAGCTTCGGCAGATCATGCCCACGGTCGTGCTTGCGGCACTTGCCGTTGCGGGTCGCATCGTTTTCGCAGTCGTCCCGAACGTGCAGCCGGTCGGTGCCATCACCATCATGGCGGGTGTGATCTTCGGAAGGCGTTCTGGGTTCATGGTCGGTGCGCTTGCGATGCTTTTGTCCAACTTCTTCTTAGGACAAGGTCCGTGGACCCCATGGCAGATGTATGGGTTCGGGTTGATGGGCTATCTTGCAGGCGTGCTTGCCGACCATGGCGCCTTCGAGCGCAAACCGATTCTGTATGGATATGGTCTGCTCGCGCCGATTCTCGAGTATGGTTTCCTCCTGAACTCCTGGTACATCATCGGCTATGTTCATCCCATCACGTGGCAGTCCGCATTGCTTGCGTATGGCGCTGGCCTGCCTTTGGATTTGGCGAGTGGCATCTCCACGGTCGTCTTCTTGCTTGTACTCTATGCTCCATGGCGCAAAAAGCTTGAGCGCATCAAGCATAAATACGATTTAGCACCTGATGAACCACGAGATTAGATGAAAGATGGGCGGCAATGCCGCCCATCTCACTAATCGAAGTTCTTCGTCGCGATGACGTTCGCGCCCGTGCCGCAAACATCCTTTAGCACCACATCTCCTATCTTCACAGGAGGCGTAAGCTCGATGCCGCGGAGCGCTTCCACGCAATCGGGGATGAGGCGTTTAGGAATCGCCTGGTTCGTGCGTACCGAGCAGGGCATCTGCTTGCCTTTAACGTTCACGAGCGATGTGACGACGCGCTTAGGGTCAGTGGCTTCATCGATGCCGTACTCAATTCCGCGCTTGCAGGTATAGCCCGTGACTTGTGTTGCCACGCCATCTTCCATCGTGACTTCAAGCTCGCAGCCCACAGGGCAGCTCACGCAAATGAAGTGCTTATACGTCTTCTCACTCATTGGGCTCACCTGCTTCCACGGTGACTTCGATTGTCTTGTGACCTGCGATCAGCTCGGCATCGACCTTGATTTCGGCCATTTCAGCCGGAATCAGGATCTGGCGCTTGAATTTCTTCACCTCTACGCCATCGGCGAGGACATGCACCGTTGGCTTCTTGTAGATGTTGCGTACGCGGAAGCGCATGAGCACTTTGCCCTGCGCGGCAGGCGTGACGCGTTGCGGGACAACGTAGCTCACACCGCTGCCGGGAACCACTTCCACGACCTCGGCGCGTTCAGCGCCACCGTTTTTCACGTATTCGGCGGCTGCACGACCCGCTCCTTCGCCTTCCTCGCTCACGAAGTCCACCAAATCGTGGATATGAAGGACGTTACCTGCGGAGAAAATGCCGGGGATCGAGGTCTGATAGGTCTGATCGACAAGTGCGCCCTTCGAGCCGCGGTCCATGACGATGCCAGCTGCACGGGCAAGCTCGTTTTCGGGGATGAGGCCGACACTTAGGAGCACCGTGTCGCATGGGATGATCTCCTCGGTGCCAGGAATTGCCTTCTTGGTCGCCTTATCGACTTGGGATACACCGACTGCCTCTACGCGGTTTTTGCCATAGACGTTCGTGATGGTATGCAGAAGACGCAAAGGGATGCCGTAATCATCGAGGCACTGCACGATGTTTCTGCGAAGGCCGCCAGAGAAATGTGAACGGTTCAAAACCATTTTCACGTTGGCACCTTCATAGGCGAGACGACGTGCGACGATCAATCCGATGTCGCCCGAGCCCAACATGACGACCTCGCGACCGGGGATGATTCCCTCGAGGTTGATCATATGCTGGGCGGTGCCTGCGGTATAGATGCCTGCGGGGCGCGTGCCTGGGATCTGCAACATGCCGCGCGTGCGTTCACGGGAACCCATCGCGAGGATGATCGCACCTGCATGCACGTGCGTCATGCCAAGCGTTGGGCTGATGACGCGAAGCAGAGGACCTTCTTCAATGCTTAAGACGAATGCCTGGTAGTTGATTTGGATGCCACGTTCAACGGCGGCTTCATGCTCGCGAGCTGCGTACTCGGGACCGGAGAGCTCTTCCTTGAAGCGGTGCAGGCCGAAGCCGTTGTGGATGCACTGCTTGAGGATGCCGCCCGTGGCAGTTTCACGTTCGAAGATGGCTACGTTGGTGATACCTGCATCATAGGCTGCATTCGCAGCGGCTAAGCCTGCTGCACCGCCGCCCACGATGGCGATGTCGACTTCCATGTGGTTGATCTCGCCTAAAACGGTGAGCTTGGTCGCCTGCGCCTTGGCGGCGTTTGTCGTAAGTTTCGTCGTCATTGCGCACCTCCCATCTCCACCTCGGGTAATCGGTCGAAGCATCCGCGGTGCCCGAAGGTCAAGAATGAACCATCGCGACCCTTGTTCACGTCTGCGAGGTCGACTCCATGTTCCTTAGCGATCAGCTGCATGGTGATAGGCAAACAGAAGCCCGACTGGCAGCGACCCATGCCGGCGCGGGTACGCCATTTGATGGCATCCGCCGTCTTGGCGGGGACGGGGGAGCGAAGGGCCTCGACGATCTCTGCCTCGCTCACGCATTCGCAGCGGCATACGACCGCTCCCCATGCGGGGTCCTCCGCGATGGCGGCTGCAAGTTCCTCGTCGGTCATCTTGGCGATGTGGCGCGGTGCATCGCGATGGTCGATGTATTCGGCCTTTTCGGTTGCATCGAGCTTTTCTGCTATTCTTTCCGCGAAGTCCTTGCCGACTGCGGGTGCAGCGGTAAGGCCCGGTGAATCGAATCCGCAGATATTGAAAAAGCCTGGCGCATCCTCGGGTTCGCCTAAATGGAAATCGGGGGATTCAACACATGTTGGGCGCAGACCGGCGAAGTTCGTGATGGCATCCCACGAGGGAATCTTGGTCCAGGTTTTAGACGCTTCGCGCAGGATCTGCGCGAGACCCTCGTTTGTGGTCCAGGTGTCATCTGCGCTTTCGCGGACGACAGCATTCGGGCCGATGATGAGGTTGCCTTCGATCGTCGGGGACACGAGCACGCCTTTGCCGTTTTTGGTGGGTACCTGGAAGATCGTGGAATCGAACGCAGTGCCATGTGCCTTGTCGAGCAAGAGGTATTCGCCTACACGTGGGGTGATCTTGAAATCTTCAGCTTTGCTCGCGCATCCGTTCAAACGTCCGGAGTCAAGGCCTGCGGCATTGATGACGATACGGGCTTGCAAAACCTCCGATGTTCCTTTTAAAGCATCGGTTGCATCGCCGTTGTAGCTTACGGTGACGTTCCAGATGCCGTCTTTTAGCTCGACATCCTCCGCACGCGTGCCGAAGCGGAACACAACGCCGTTTCGTGCGGCGGTCTCTGCGAATGCAAGGCATGCGCCATACGGGTCGACAATGCCGCCTGTGGGCGCCCAGAGTGCTGCGACGGCATCAGGATTGAGGTTCGGCTCCTTTTGGTGGAGCTCCTCGGATTCCATGATGCGCAAGCCCTCGACACCATTTTCGATGCCGCGAGCCAGAAGCTTCTCGATGGCGGGGCGCTCCTCTTCGCTGAATGCGACGATGAGCGAGCCGTTCTTCCTGAATTCGAAGCCAAGCTCTTCAGCGAGCTTGGGGTACATGTGCGCGCCCTCGATGTTGTACTTCGCCTTGAGCGTGCCAGGTTCGGGATCGTAGCCGGAGTGCACGATGCCGCTGTTCGCACGCGTCGTACCGACTGCGATGTCGTACTCGGCATCGATGACGAGTACGTCAAGGTCATAGCGTGCTAGAAAGTGCGCACACGCGCTGCCCGCGATGCCGGCGCCAATAATCAAAACGTCATGCATGAGTGAGCCCCTTGTCGTTATTTGTCCTACGTGGCGTTCTTCATTATACGCGCTTTGTACGCCCTCTTCGCTCCTGAAATGCCGAGCGAGGTGTGCATTATGTGCTATGGTAGACGCATGAAGAAACTAGCTATCATAGGTGGAGGCGCGGCAGGGCTCACGGCGGCTATCGCCGCTGGCAAACAGTTCCGCGAATCCTTCGGAAGCGATGCTTCCGAGTATGCAGCCATCACCATTTACGAGGCAGCCGATCGTGTTGGCAAGTCCATCTTGGTGACGGGCAATGGGAGATGCAATTTTACGAACGAGCATCTTGACCTGTGGCGTTACCACAACTCCGATTTCGTAAGGTGCGTATACGATGCGCTCGATGCGCGAACGTATGCGCCGCATGTTCCCGATGGCCCAAAGAAAGAAGAGGGCTTTTCTCCCGTAACCGATTTCTTCGAAGAGCTTGGCATGGACTGGTGGCAGGAGGAGGATGGCCGCCGCTTCCCGCTTGCGAACAAGGCGAGCGTCGTTGTCGATGTGTTGCGTGCTGCCGCTTCAGTTTTCGGGGTTAAGGAGGCATGCGGCTGTGCCGTGAAATCCATCGAAGCGCCCAGGGAAGAGGGAAAACCATATACCTTGCGTATGGCAGACGGTCGCTTCGAAAGAGCTGATGCCGTCATCATCGCATGTGGGGGCCGCGCCTTAGAAAGCGTGGACCTCTCGGCTTTCGATGGCCTTCGCATCCTCGAGCTCAAACCCATGCTTGGTCCCTTGCGCGTGACCAAGGACTACATCCCCATAGTACGCGAACTCGATAACATCCGCGTCAAATGCAACGTCATCCTCATGCGTCAAGAAGACGAGAATACGATGGGGTGCATCGGGAGTGAAAGCGGTGAGATCCTCTTCCGCAAATACGGCGTATCGGGTATCTGCGTATTCAACCTGTCGCGCATTGCCGAGCCTGGTGACGAACTGAACGTCGATTTCTTCGATTTAGGCCATCACGAATGGGCTGCCGATGTCATCCGCAATCGCGCACGCGCTGCAGAAAAGCTTCTTGGTCGTACGCCGACCTGTGCCGATGTGCTGCGAGGATTCCTCTTGCCCCGCGTGGTCGATGCGGCCTTGAAGCCGATCGGCTTAAGCCCTGATGATCTGTGCGCACCCGATGACGAGGAGATGATAAGCGATCTCGGTACTCGTCTGACTTTCTTCTCGCTAAAACTCGCAGGCATCGGTGATTCCAATCTCTGTCAAGTCCGTCGCGGCGGAATCGATGTCGCATGCGTGAGTAGCAAAACGCTTGCCGTAGAGGGACAAGCTGGTCTTTATGCGGTGGGCGAAGCACTCGATGTCGATGGTCCCTGCGGCGGCTATAACCTGCATTGGGCATGGTCAAGCGGATTGCTTGCGGGCCAGTGCGCCGCGAAAAAGCTTATCGGGTCTGGTGAGGCGCATGATTGATGAGATCCAGGTAAGAAACCTCGCTCTCATCGAGCAAGCCTCGATTGAATTCTCGCCGAGGCTTACCGTCATCACGGGTGAGACTGGCGCAGGCAAGTCCGCCTTGCTTTCGGCGCTGGGGCTTTTGATGGGAGCGCGCGGTGACAAGATGGCAGTGCGGGAAGGCGAGGATAAGCTTTCGGTGGCAGGACGGTTTCTACGTTTGCCCCAGGCAGATGCAGAAGACACATCTGAAGAAACCATCATCACGCGCACGGTAACATCCGATGGGCGTTCGAAGGCGACGATCGACGGCATGATGGCAAGCGTGAGCGAACTCGCTTCGCGCGTTGCTCCATCCATCGATCTTTGCAGTCAACACGAGCATCAGCAGCTGATGCGCCCGCAGGCGCATCTTCGCATGCTCGATGCGTGGTGCGGCCAGGCCATCTTTGATGCGAAAGCTGAATATGAAGCAGCATTCGATAGCTTCAAGGAAGCGCAAGCTGAGCTCGACCGCGTGAATGCAGCGTCCGCCGCTGATTTAGCGCAGCTCGATGATGCGCGGCTGGTGCTTCGCCGTATTGATGCGGTTAACCCGAAAGAAGGGGAGTACGAGCAGCTTAAAGCTGAGCTTTCCCGTGCTGAGCATGCTGAGGCGCTCGCGCTCGCTGCGCAAACCGCGCATGAATCTTTAAGCGGCGATGGGGGCGTCATCGATGCGCTTGAGGCGGCGATAGGCGCGCTTTCAGGGGCATCTCGCATCGATGCGAGTTTAGAGCCATATGTAGCTTCGCTTCGTGAGGCGGGCTATCTTTTGGAAGATGCTGCAGGAGAGGTTCGCGACTATCGCTTAACCGTGGAGTTCGATCCAGACGAGCTCGAGCGCATGCAAGAGCGTGCAAGCGCTATACAAGGTTTGCTTAAGGCGTATGGACCGCGCATGCAAGACGTGCTCTCTGCACGCGAGGCTGCGGCAAGGCTCGTGGAGGCAGTAGACGATACGGATTTCGCACGCGAGCGCGCGCAGAAGGCCGTATGCGACGCGAAGGCTGAGCTTGAGGCAGCGGCAGATGCGCTTGCAAGCTTGCGCGAAGAGGCTGCCCCTCGCTTTTCAGATGAGGTTAACGCCTACATGCAGCGGCTCGAGATGGGCTCAGCGAGCCTTGAATGCGCAGTTGCCGATCTCGAGTTCGAGTCATGGACGCGTACAGGTTCGCAGGCAGTCGAATTTATGTTCAAGCCAGGGTCTGGCTTGCAAGCACGTCCTTTGGTAAAGATCGCGTCGGGTGGTGAGATCAGCCGCGTGATGCTCTCGATAAAGGCAGTGCTCGGCGAGGCCGATGAGGTTGACACGCTCATCTTCGATGAGATCGATGCAGGCGTCGCTGGTTCTGCGGCGCGTGCGCTTGGTGAGGTGCTCGCCGATCTTGCAAAAACGCACCAGGTCATCGCCGTGACGCATCTTGCGCAAGTTGCCGTGCACGGCAATGCGCACTATGTGGTGCAAAAGACCGATGAGGCGTATCCGCGCACATTCATCGAGGAGATCTATGGGGATGTTCGCGTAGACGAGATCGCGCGCATGCTCTCCGGTGAGCTTACGGATGCATCGCGTGCGCATGCCGAAGAGCTCATGGCGCAGGCTTATTCTTACGCCTCGTAAAGATCTGATTTCAAAAAGGTTTTTTGACAGGCACTTTGAGTGCTATTTCTTGCGTGCGGTATGCACGGCGGCGATGCCGCCCGTCAGGTTCTTCCACGATACATCGCTAAAACCTGCAGCTCGAAGCATCGCTGCGAACGTTTTCTGATCCGGGAAGGCCTTGATGCTCTTCGAGAGGTATACGAACCCCGATTTATCACCCGTGATCAGTCCGCCCCAGAAGGGGATCATGTGGGCGAGGTAGAAGTTATAAAGCGCACGCCACAGCGCATTGGTCGGTGTGGAGAACTCAAGGCAGATAAGCTGCCCGCCCGGCTTGAGGACGCGGAAGATTTCGGAAAGCGCACGTTCGCGGTCAGGCATGTTTCTGATGCCGTATGCCATGGTGACCGCCTCATAGCTCTCATCATCGAAGGGCATGTCCTGCGCGTCCACTACCTGGAAATCTATCGGCACGCCGCAGTTCTTGTTCTCGCGCTCCACGTGATAGCGTGCCACCTCGAGCATCTCGGGCACGAGGTCGGTGAGTTGGATATGACGGGGGCGTTTGGCACGTGCGACTGCAAAGGCGACATCGCCTGTGCCGCCAGCGACATCGAGCACGTCATCATCATGGCCGATATCGGCGAGTTTCATCATGTGCTTGAGCCACAGCTTGTATGCACCGAAGCTCGAGACCGCGTTGAAGCGCTCATATTTCTTTGCGATGGACGAGAGGATATCCTTCACGCGCTCAGAGGAGATCTGCGCGGGTGCTTCTTTGCCTGTTTCAGTATCGATGCTCATGGTTTGGCAGTATAGCAGGTTCACATCATCGCTGCGAGTGGTCGGAAACGGGCCCTGCTCTTTGCGGAAAGGTCATTTTCCGCTAACATTTAAATGTTATGCAAATTGCAAGACGACATAAAAATGCTCATCGAGGACTCATTTTCGTTGTTTTCGGAGCGATTCTAGCGTTGTGCATCGGCGTATGCATGCCGCGTGCGTACGCTGTTCCGTCCGTCGATGAGGCGCAAGAGGCTCTCTCTGAAGCCGAGGCCCACATGGAGGCCGTCACGGCTGAGTACGCGCAGCTTAAAGCCGAATACGATGCGCTCCAAGCTCAGATCGACAAGGCGGTGGCTCAGGCCATGGAAGCGCAAAAGAAGGTCATCGCCGGCCGCAATGACTTGGGAACGCTTGCGAATTACGAATACCGCGGCGGCTCGCTCGGCATTCTCGATATGGTTCTAAGCTCAGAGGATTTCAGGGAGCTTTTGCGCAATCTGGAATACCTTGCATCCATCCAGCAGTATCAAGCGGACATCATAGCCGAGCAGAAGGCGCGTGTCGCCGAATACCAAGCCCTCCTGAAACTGCTCAATGAGAAACGCGATGAGCAAGACAAGAAGCTCGTCGAACTCGAAGCGAAGCAGGCGGAAGCCCAAGCGATCGTCGATGAGGCAAAGAACACGCTTGCGGATGCACAGGCCGAGGAGGCGCGACTTGAAGCACTCGCGCTTGCGGCAGCCTCGATGTATAACGCCTACTCCGATCCTGGGATCTACGATGGCTGGAACACCAATCCCGGTGCGGGCGATGAGGGCTCAGGTGACGTTGCAGAGCCTGGCAGTACAGGTTGGTTCACGGGTTATGCGTCTGCATACGGCGGAGAGAGCGATCCGACAACGCCGAATCCCGGTATCACTGCCACAGGTGCGGTGTGCGACGACTGGTCCATGGGCGTAGCGGTGCCGATGGCATGGAAGAACTACCGTCAGTATTTCGGGAGGACAGTCGAGATCAATTACAACGGCATGACCGTGATTGCCACCGTCAATGATTGCGGGTATATGGGCGCGGGAAGCAGAAGCCTCGATCTTCAGCCAGGCGTGTGGAAGGCGTTCGGCTTCGACAATTGCTATGCATGGGGCGTTCGTATGGTAAGTTACCGTTTCCTGTAGTAAGTCCGCAGGATAAATGCACGTAGGTCACCTGAAAAAGCATACAATACAAAAGATTGACATGGTATGTGCGAAACGTGTTTCTGAAAGGTGTTAAGGGTATGGCAATAACAGACGAACTCGAATCGCTGCGAATCCAAACGCTCGAGGCTATTTCCGCGGCCGCTTCTTCGGGCGACCTCGACCAGGTGCGCGTCGCGGTGCTCGGAAAATCCGGCACGCTGACGGCGTATCTGCGCGGCATGGGTCAGCTTCCAAAGGAAGAGCGTGCGAGCGTGGGCAAGACCGTGAACGACGTGCGCAAGATCGTCGAGGAAGCGCTTTCTTCCCGCAAGGCGGAGCTCGATGCAGCCGAGCTTGCGGCAGCCATCGATGCAGCGGCCGTCGACGTGACTTTGCCAGGACGCTCCCAGCAGATGGGCACGCGGCATCTGATCAACCGCATCACCGACGAGGTATGCGAGATCTTCTTAGGACTCGGTTACAGCGTGGCGTACGGCCCCGAAGTTGAGACTGATTACTACAACTTCACCGCGCTCAATGCTCCTCAAGACCATCCGTCCCGCAGCATGCAGGATACGTTTTATGTACTCGACCGTTCGGGTGACGCCTCGGCTGTTAAAGGCGAGTCGGATGTGCTTTTGCGCACGCAGACCTCCGGTGTGCAGGTGCATGTGATGGAGCAGCAAAAACCGCCCATCTACATCGTCGCACCCGGCAAGGTGTATCGCCGCGATGTTGCTGACCCGAGTCATCTGCCCCAGTTCACCCAGATCGAGGGTCTCGTCGTTGATCGCGGCATCACCTTCGGAGACCTTAAGGGCACGCTCGATTACTTCTGCAAGCAGATGTTCGGCGAGGAGCGCAAGACGCGCTTCCGCGCCCACTACTTCCCGTTCACGGAGCCCTCTGCCGAAGTCGACGTGAGCTGCGGCATCTGCCACGGCGAGGGTTGCCGCATGTGCAAGGGAACCGGCTGGCTCGAGATCTTGGGCTGCGGCATGGTCGATCCCAACGTGCTCGAGATGTCCGGCATCGATCCGGAAGAGTATTCAGGATTCGCATTCGGCGTTGGTGTCGAGCGCGTCGCATGCCTAAAATACAACGTCCCTGACCTGCGCATGCTCTTAGAAGGCGACATGCGCTTCTTGCGTCAGTTCTAAAGATAAGGAGAGGTAAACCATGAAGGTATCGTTGAAGTGGCTCTCTGAATACGTCGAGATCCCTGATGACCTCAAAGCGTTCTGCGATAGGCTCGATTTGACTGGCACAGGCGTCGAGGGCGTTGAGAAGCTCGGTGAGCAATTCGATCATATCGTGACTGGCAAGGTGCTCACCAAGACCCCGCATCCCGATTCCGACCATTTGTGGGTGACCACGGTCGATGTGGGAACATGCAATGTTGATTCGGATGGCAACCCCGAGCCCTTGCAGATTGTGTGCGGCGCTCAGAACTTCAAGGAAGGCGACCATATCGTCGTTGCGATGATTGGTGCGGTCCTGCCTGGCGATTTCGAGATAAAGAAGTCGAAGTTGCGTGGTGTGACAAGCTGCGGCATGAATTGCTCCGAGCGCGAGCTGGGCTTGTCCGACAATCATGACGGCATCATGATTCTGCCGGCTCATGCTCCCATCGGCGTGCCGTTCGCAGAATACTACCAGCTCGGTGATACCGTGCTCGATTTGGAGATAACGCCGAACCGTCCCGATTGCCTGTCCATGGTCGGCATGGCCCGCGAGGTTGGCGCCATGTACCGTGTGCCGTACGACAATCCGCTATCCGAGATGGCTGCATCGCTTACGCTATGCAAGAAGGAGACGTGCCCGGGCAAACCAGTCGATGTTACCATCACCGACCCTGAGCGTTGCAAGCGCTATACGGCTCATGTCATCGAGCATGTGAAGATCGGTCCGAGCCCCGACTGGCTCGTGGAGCGCATCACCGCTCTCGGTGGCCGTTCCATCAACAACATCGTCGATGTTACCAATTACATCCTGTATCTGTTCGGCCAGCCTCTGCACGCATTCGACTATGACAAGCTGTGCTCTGAAGACGGTGGCGCGCATATCATCGTGCGCCCTGCCTATGATGGAGAGAAACTAACAACCCTCGACGGTGAGGAACGTACGCTTACGAGCGATATGACTGTCATCGCGACGCCCGAGAAAGCGGTTGCGCTTGCAGGCGTCATGGGCGGTATGGATACCGAAGTCACTGAGGAGACCACCAAGATTTTGCTCGAGGCTGCGACCTTCAGTCGCGCGCATACGAGCCGCACGAGCCGAAACCTCGGCCTTATCAGCGAGTCCTCCATGCGCTACGAGCGCGGTGTGGATGATAACCCCATCGCGGATATCTCCGATGCAGCATGTGCGCTTATCATAGAGGTTGCAGGCGGCAAGGCATGCAGCAAGCTCGATTGCTCAAATGGCATCGTCGATGTCTGGGAAGAGCGTACCGAGCCGATCCATCTTATCTTCCGTATTCCGCGCTTTAATGCCATGATGGGTGCCGACATCGCACCTGAGGAGATTAAAGACATCCTTACCCGTCTTGGTTGTGAAGTGACCGAGAGCGAAGATGAAGACATCCTCAATGTCGTTGCTCCGACCTTCCGTCCCGACCTTGAGCGCGAAATCGATTTGTATGAGGAAGTGCTCCGTCTTTTCGGGATGGATCGCATCGAGCCGACGCTTCCGGGTGGACGAGGACGTTTCGGGGTGCGTACGCTTGCAGAGCAGCGCAAGGACATCATCCATGCATCCTTGCGTGCGAGCGGTCTCAATGAGACGATGACCTATTCCTTCGCCGATCCAAGCGAGCTTGACGATCTTAGGATGAGTGCGGAGGCGCTCGGATTAGGCGAGGCTGTCGAGCTTATCAATCCGATGAGCGCTGACCAATCGGTCATGCGCCAAAGCATCATCCCCGGCCTTTTGCGCAGCGTTGCATACAACCAGAGCCGCGGTGTGAAAAACGTTCAGCTCTACGAAATCGGCGTTGTCTTCAGCGCTGCCGAGGGCAGAAAGAAGCCTAAGGAGCGCGAGAAGCTCGCCGGTGTGCTCGCGGGCTCCTTCGGGGAGGCGACGTGGAACAACGCACCCGCTCCGTTCGATTTCTTCGATGGCAAGGGCGTTGTTGAGAACCTCTGCCGCGAGCTTTGCATCGACAAGCTCCGCTTCAAGGCACTTGCTACCGATGAGGCGGCGCATCTGCAGCCTGGTCGTGCTGCGCAGGTCCTTTCCGGAGGCACACCGCTCGGATGGGTGGGCGAGCTCCATCCTCTGGCCGTTGCAGCTTTCGATGCGCAAGCTCCCGTGGTTGCATTCGAGCTCGATCTCAACGCGCTGCTCAAGGCCGCACGTCACGCTCGCGATTACGTGGATGTGCCGACCTTCCCGGCTGTTTCTGTGGACGTTGCCTTCGTGGTTGACGAATCGGTCACGAACGAGAAGATGCTGCAGTGCATGACTTCCGCAGGCGGCAAGCTGCTCGAGAGCGTCTCCCTCTTCGATGTGTATCGCGATGATGTTCGCGTGGGCACGGGCAAGAAGTCCATGGCGTATGCCTTAACGTACCGTGCAGCCGACCGTACGCTCACGAGCGAAGAGGTCGAGAAGGCCCACGAGAAATTGGTCAAGAAGGTATCGGGTGCTACGGGAGCAGAGATCCGCGGTTAGAAGCGCGCCATATCAGCCAGCGTGATGTACTGGGAAATGAACGAAGCGAGCGGTCCAAGAAAGGGCCGCTCGCTTTTTTTGAATAATGGTTTGCGCTCTTTGGTGGCTTTACGAAAGCGAGCCTACATAACGATCGAGGCCCGCGCTGCCGGTCACGCGGATGCGGGTTAAGGCCGTGGGGTCATCGCCCACGTTGACCAGTCCGTATTCGGTTGTGAACGCGCACAGAATCCCGAGCTCGCGGATTGCCGCGCTCGCCGTATCGGTATGATCGCCGAATGGATAGGCGAAGGCCTCCTTGGTTCCGAGCTTGTCGGTCGACATCTTCAAGTCGTCGTAAATCTCTTGCTGGCTCATCGCGCTGATGCGACCGCCATGCCCGATGTTGCCGCCGCCGCGGTGCATATCTTCTGAGTGCGTCTGATACGTGATATACGGGCTCGGGCGGGAGGTGCAAGGACCTGCGTTATCCCATGTCACAAGGAACGATGTTGCGAAAACCTTGTATTTCTCAAGCAGGGGCACGCCGTAATCCAAAAATCCGCCCTCACCGTCATCGAATGTGAGGAAGATGCTCTTCTCGGGAAGCGAATGGCGGCCTGCGATGTATTCTGAGAGCTCCTGGTACGATGGATAGTAGTAATTGTTAGAGGTCAGATACGAAAGCTGCTCTTCGAGCTCGACATCCTCGATGAAGTTCGCATCAAGCTCATCGGGCATGTCGTTTGCCGTATATACATAGTGGTACATCAGCACGGGCACGCCGACCGTGTTTGTGGCCATATCATCTACCACATGCACGACTCGCTCGCAGCTCGCTGATTGTTTTTGCGAGTTGGTAGCGGTGTAGGTGATCGTGTAGTCACCTGCCTTATCCGCGTTCACGCTTCCCTTGATCTCGATGCTTGAGGTGATATCGCCTTCATCGAGGTCGACGGCATGGCAATAGCCCTCCACATATTCTTCTCCACGCAGGACATAGGTGTCATGGCTGCCGTTTATGGTCATGACGATGCGATCGGTTGAGGAAGCGCCCTTCGTTTTATCGGCAGGGGCGGGGTTGGTCGTTTGGCTCGATGTGTTGCCATCGACCTTGTCGGCTTTCGAGTTGATGTAGATAAATCCACCGATCGCCTCTGCGACGAACAGGATGATGAGCAGAAGAATCGCGATCTTCAGACCCTTGGTCGAGCGATGGGAGAGTGATGAAGTGCTGCGTTTGGTCATCTTTAACGTTCCTCTCGAAGATCTAGGATGCGTGTTCGCTACTCGGATCGGTTGCGCGTGCCGCCATTTCTCCTGTTGGCTGAAGAGCTTCTGTTCGATGGCGTGTATCGTGCGTCTCTTGCGGATGCGGAAGAGCGCGTTCTCGGCGTTCGATTGGCAGCCTTTCTTTTACGGGCACCGCTTTTTGCACGGGAAGCTTGCGTGTCATCTTCGGGCTCTTTGGAGCCGTCCTTACGCGTACGCGGGTTGTAGTGGTGCGTGAGCACTGGACCTAAAAGCTTCAGCTTGAATATCGCGAACACGGTAACCGCCAATGCGATAATGATTGCGATGATGTTTCCCGGAGGTTCGAGCAGCGTGACGAAGATGCTGCATACGGCAAGAACAAGCGTCCAGCCCCACATGATGAACACGGTGGTTCTTTGTGAGAAGCCCGACTGCAAAAGGCGATGATGGATGTGCCCCTTATCGGGCGTGCCGATGGAGACGCCAGCGCGCATGCGTCGGATGATCGCGGTCGCAGTGTCGATGATGGGAACGCCCGCAGTGACGATCGGCACGAGAAGCGAGACGATGAGCGCGGATTTGGCTACTGCGAACAAAGACGAGACGCCGAGCAAGAATCCCAAAAGAAGAGCACCGGAATCACCCATGAAAATCGATGCGGGATTGAAGTTGTACCGCAAGAATCCCAGGCACGAGCCGATGAGCGTGATCGAGATGAATGCCGCCTCGATTTCGTTCTTCCCGATTGCGAACACGAAGATGGTCATCGCGGTAATCGCCGTGATGCCGGCGGCAAGTCCATCAAGGCCATCGATTAAGTTGATGATGTTCGCGAATGCGACAAGGTAGAACACGGTGATGGGGTAGGCGAAGATTCCCAAATCGATGTAGCCATAGGAGAAGGGATTCGTGAACCCATCGAAGAGCAACCCGCCTGCGACCACGAAGATCGCAGCGATGATCTGCGCGATGAACTTGGGCATCGCCTTTAAAGTGAAGATATCATCGACGACGCCTACGCCGAAGATGGTGGTGATGCCTAAGAAGACAAGCGGCAGATTGGGCCCTTGCGCGTCCCTGAATTCGAGTGGAGAGCTCCATCCGAAGAACTCTACGCCGATCATGAATACGATGAGGCTTGCGAGTATGCCGAGGTAGATGGAGACACCACCTAAGCGGGGGATGGGCTTGGTGTTGACGCGGCGCTTATCGGGGTAATCGATGGCATCGAGACGTATGGCGAGGCGTTTCACCAAGGGGATGGTAGCCACGGTGACGACAAGCGCGATGATAAACAGCAGAATGTATTGGAGCCAATGCACGGCTTGTTATGTTTCATCCCTTCCGGTAACGCTTTGGTTTTGCACGTAAACCTCTTCAGCACATAAACCAATTCATTGTATCGCATATGTCGCGTCATTCGTATAAGTATTCGGGCTTTCGCCGTAAGGAATCACGAAGAATCGTGGCATTGTGGTTAAGTTTCGCGGGAACGGATAGCGCATATGCTCCGTGTGCTACAATGATGCAGCTTACAAATGAGGTTTTCGGTGCATCTCAGTGGGGTGCGCGTTTTTGATGGGGAAGCATTCACATGGAAAAGCTAGCGATCGTCATAGTGACCTTTAAGCGCCAAGAGCTGCTTATGACCTTGTTCGACTCCCTCGTTTCCTTAGATGATGCGCCGTGGCGCATCATCATCGCTGACAATGAAGATTCCCCGCTCACTTCTTTCATAGTCGATGAGTACGAACAGATTGCTCGTGATATTTGGGGCGAACCCGAGCTCGATGCGGAAGGCGAGCGCCGTTACTTCGTGTACTTCCCGCAACCGGAAAACGGCGGCGGTGCAGGCGGTTTCTCCGCAGGTACTCAGCGCGCCTTCGATTTGGGTGCCGAGTGGTTCTGGCTCATGGACGATGATGTCGCGGTCGAGCCGGATGCCATCCAAAAGCTCTCCAAATGGACGGATCGCTACGATGTGATCCAAGGTCGTCGATACGATTACGATGGCGGGCCGTTCTATTGGCAGTACCATTTCCTCGTTCCTTTGGGTATTCCGAACCCGATTGCCCCCGAGGGTTTCGAAACCTCGGACCATCGCGTGATGAATACCGTGTGCTTCGAAGGCGGGCTTTTCGCCCGTTCGGTCGTGGAGAAGATCGGCATCCCTGATCCGCGTTTCTTCATTTATTGGGACGATACCATCTACGGATATCTGGCGAGCAAGGTCACGACGCCTGTCGTTGTATCCGACTTCATCCTGCGTCGTACGCGTAACATCAACAATTGGGATATCGCCGGTGTTCGCCAGCTCAATTCCACGTCCGACATGAACCGTTACCACATCATGCGCAACCGCGGCTATATGGCGCGGTATTTTGCGGAGCATGGCGATTTCAACCGCTTCACGTTCGGCTTCGGCACCTTCCTAACCTTCTGCAAGGAATTCATCCGCCTCTTCGCCGTCGATAAGAAGTGCGTTCGTTCGGGAGCGGAGCGCCTGTTCGAGGGCTGGAAGGATTCTCGCGTGATCATGCACGACCCGACATGGAAGCCGATGCCGCCGCTCACCTGATAACGGGCAACAGCGTACATATTTCTGCTTATAAAAAGCAATTATTTCCATTTATAAGCATGTTTTATCTGCTAGTATTCATAAAAGTGAATATTTAACTAATTTTATGGAATAAGGAGACGTGATATGGCAAAGCGTCAGGAGCGTCATCAAGCAATTCGGACAATCGTCCGCGAGAACGTGATCCGCACACAGCAGGAGCTCGCCGACCAGCTGAAGAAGCAGGGCTTCGAATGCACGCAGGCTACGATTTCTCGGGATATCGCCGATTTAGGCCTCGTTAAGTCACGTACTGGCCGATATGCCCTTCCCGAGGAGATCCGCCTGCGCAGATTGGTGAGCGATCTGGTCGTCGAGGTGCATGCTGCGAGCAATCTCGTCATCATCAAGGCGACTGTCGGCGGTGCGGCCGGCGTATGCGCCGCGCTCGATGAGGCGAAGCTTCCCGGCGTGCTCGGCACGGTGGCAGGTGATGATACGATCCTGCTCGTAGCGGATACGCCGGATTCGGCACGCTCGGTCGAGCAGGCCATTCTGATGTTCAAAGGATAAGGAGATAGGATAAACATGGCATTGTGGTCAGGCCGGTTCCAAGAGGATGTGAGCGAGTTCACGCAAGAGTTCGGCGCATCGCTTCCCGTGGACAAGGCGCTTTACCATCAGGATATCGCGGGCTCGCGCGCTCATGCGCATATGCTCGCCGCGCAAGGCATCATCTCAAAGGATGACGCAGCCGCCATCGACAAAGGCCTCGCTTCCATCGAGGCGCGCATCGAGGCGGGGGAGTTTCCGTTCGACATCAACAATGAGGATATCCATATGTCCGTCGAGTCGGTCTTGACGGAAGAGATCGGCGATGCGGGAGCCAGGCTCCATACGGGCCGCAGCAGGAACGACCAAGTCGTCACCGATACGCGGCTGTTCGCGAAGAAGCGTTGCGTCGATCTGATGCATGCAAATATCGAGCTGAGGCGCGTGCTCATCGAGCAGGCGCAAGAGCATTTCGATGTGATCTTGCCAGGTTATACGCATATGCAGCATGCCCAACCTGTGCTCTTCTCGCATCATCTGCTCGCATACGTATGGATGCTGACGCGCGATTTCGAGAGGATCAGCGCCGCGTACTTCGCTGCCGACGCCTGTCCGCTTGGTGCTGCCGCGCTCGCTGGGACGACGTATCCGCTTGATAGATTCGCCACAGCCGAAAGCCTTGGCTTCGCCGCAGTCATCCAGAATTCTCTCGATGCGGTATCCGATCGCGATTTCTTGCTCGATCTTCTGTATGCGTGCAGCGTGTCGTGCATGCACTTATCGCGCCTGTGCGAGGAGCTTATCCTGTGGTCGACGACCGAGTTCGGTTTCATCACCTTATCGGATGCTTTCTCAACGGGCTCATCGATCATGCCGCAGAAGAAGAACCCTGATTTCGCGGAGCTCATCCGCGGCAAGACCGGCCGCGTCGTAGGGGATCTGGTCGCGCTTCTCGTCACCATGAAATCCCTGCCGCTTGCATACAACAAGGATTTGCAGGAGGACAAGGAAGGTGCGATCGACGCCGCAAAGACGCTTGAGGATTGCCTTGTCTGCGCTGCCGGCATGATCGCTTCGATGGAGACCCATGAAGAAGCCATGTTCGAAGCGGCGTGTAAGGGCTATCTTGCCGCGACGGACGTGGCCGATTACCTGGCCAAGAAGGGCATGCCGTTCCGCCAGGCGCATGAGGTGGTTGGTCACCTCGTGCTTCTGTGCGAGCAGCGCTCCTGCGACCTATCCGATCTTTCGCTAGAGGATTTCAGGGCAGAAAGCGAGCTGTTCGAGGACGATATCGCCGGCGCGCTCGATATCGAAAGCATCGTCCGGGCACGGACGACCTTTGGTGGAACGGGCCACGATGCGGTCGCCGAGCAACTCGATAGCGCGCTCGTGGCGCTTGCCGCCGACGAGACCGCTTTAGACGAGCTTGCAGCAAGCGTTTTGTAAGGCTATGCGGAGCGTCATTCATCTGCACGTATGCACAGTGCGGTTTTATTATGGACTGAAGGTGCTTGACGTATAATGGTTTCCATGCAAGTCAAAAGGGGGCCAATGCATGGCTTTTCATGCAAAGCACGGATCTGAAGAGGATTGGATCGACGACGAGCTTGATCTTAATGAAGATGTGCTCGATGAGATGTTCGGCGATTCTGATGACGCGGTGAAAAAGCCTCGTCATGGCGCTGTTGCATCCGATGAGCTCCAAACCGACGAAGATGAGTCCGAAGAAGACGATTTCGATGGGAAGGAGTTCTCAGAAGCCGAGCTTGATCAGGACGATATCCTCGGAACCCTCGATTCCGATGATCCCGAAGCCACCGAGGATGCTGCCGAGCCGAAGGCAAAACGCCAACGCAGAAGCTTTTCGGAGTGGTTCAAGTCTGCAAGCATCATAAAGAAGATTCTCACTTGCATCTTAGGTGTGTTCATCGTGGCTTGCGTCGGCATCGGTGCGGTATGCGTCTATTGGCTCCAAGATCTGCCCGAGTACGACGACGCGTCCGCATACAACACGATTCAGCCGACCATGGTGTATGCAAGCGATCATGAGACCTTACTCGCACGCTTCCAATTCGAGTACCGCATTCCGCTGAATTCGCTCGAAGAGGTCGGCAACTATGCCACTGTGGGAACGGTCGCCACAGAAGATGAGCGCTTCTACCTGCACATCGGTGTCGATCCGATCGGCATTGCGCGTGCGGTGATAAACAACATGACGGGCGGAACGCTCGAGGGAGCATCGACCATCACGCAACAGCTCGTACGCAATACGATCCTTGCCGATGAGATGTCGGAGGTTACGCTCAAGCGCAAGGTACGCGAGGCGTTCCTCGCCATCCAGATGGAGCGCATGTTCTCTAAAGACGAAATCCTGCTCCTCTACATCAATACCATTAATTACGGCAACGGTGCTTACGGCATCGAGGCTGCCTCGAGGCGCTATTTCGGGAAGAGCTCGAAGGATCTTACTTTAGCTGAGGCGGCACTTTTGGTCGGCATCCCGCAATCGCCGACGTATAACAATCCCATTGATTTCCCCGACCATGCGCTCGATCGCCGAAACATCGTGCTCAATCGCATGGTCTCATATGGCGCCATCACGCAGGAGGAAGCTGAAGCAGCCAAACAGGAGCCCATCGAACTGAATGTCACGTGGGAGTCCAACGACGGCATTGTCGGGTATCCCTATTTCGCAAGCTATGTGCGCGAGACCCTGACGAGCGACTATGGTCTGTCGACGGCGGATGTGTTCCAAGGCGGCATGACCGTTTACACCACGCTCGATGTCGACATGCAGAAAAAAGCCGAAGAAGCTGCTGCCGATAAGGAGGATCGGGTCAACGATTCACTCGAGGTCGCAATCGTGGCAGTCGACCCCTCCAACGGTTATGTGAAGGCCATGGTGGGTGGCAAGGACTATTACGAAGACCAGTGGAACCTCGCCGCTCAAGCGCAGCGCCAAGCAGGCTCGTCGTTCAAGACCTTCACGTTGATCGCGGCACTCGAGGGCGGTATCAGCCCGCAGACGCCGATCGATTGCGGATCGATGGTGCAGCTGCCCGGCTACGATAACAAGATTTATAACTATGACAAGATCAACTACGGCACGCAAACCATGCAGGGTGCGTTCGAAGTGTCCTCGAATACGGGCTTCTCACGCCTTATCTGGGTGCTCGGTGCCGATAAGGTAGCCGAGGTCGCCCATCGCATGGGTATCAAATCCGATCTTGCCGAAGTGCCGTCCCTTACCTTAGGCACGAGCGGTGTCACGCCGCTTGAGATGGCCGATGCCTATGCGACTATCGCCAACGGAGGCACTCATTATAAAGCCGAGGTTGTCGAGATTGCGTATGATCGCAAGGGCAATGTCATCATCGACAATACGAATCCCAAGGGTGAAAAGGCCCTAGAGCCCGAGATCGCCCATGCGGCGACCGAGATCATGGAAGGTGTCATTTATTCCTACCATGGAACGGGTTCCGCGGCTGCCTTGGATATCGATCAGATTGCGGCGGGTAAGACGGGCACGTCCGAGAATTACCTTAACCTATGGTTCTGCGGCATCACTCCGCAGCTTTCCGTGGCGGTCTGGATGGGAGACCGTACCAATCGCGTCTCGTGTTCAGGTACTGTCGCTGACGTGTTCAGTGATTTCGTGAGTGCTGCCCTTGCCGATTCCGAATCGCGCGACTTTCCTGAAGCTGGGTATCCCAACTACTGGCGCACCTTCTCTAATACTGACCTTGACATCAAGGGCCTGAACTCGTCCACGAAGGAAGAGGAGAATATAAACAGGCCATAGGTCTGTTGTACGGAATTGCCTTTACGATCAAGATGAGTAAGAAAGGCGATCATCAGATCGATGGATACTTTGATTATGTAGTGCCTCCGCTGGAAGGATTCTGGTGGC
>JAFRLO010000044.1 GCA_017431165.1 Eggerthellaceae bacterium | reverse complement strand
ACTCCCCAAACACACGGCGTTTACTCCCCATCGATGGCTACCAGGGTGGTAGCCACTTTCTGGCTACCAACTGGCTACCAGCGAAAACCGACATTTCGGGGAGTAAATCTGGACGTGGCCGCACGAGGCCGCATGCATCGGGCAAGAGAGCACCGTTTGGAAAAGTGGGAACCATTGAGTGGGAGTAGGGTGTCAGCATTCTCCATGCTGCGTATGACGCACATTTCCGATACCGATTTCGCGTTACGCTGATGGTCGTTCCATTCTTTGCCGATAACTTGTGTTCGACCCGGCCGACGGCTTTCGTCGGCTGCGGCCTACGAGTTGCCGTCCGAACGCTGCGCGCAATACGTTACAATTGCTGATAAGACCTCGTTTTGGTGCCGCCTACGACGAACGGAGGGGCCATGCAAAGCAAGCTCGCCGAAATGCTCCACCTCGACCTCGAGCCGGTGGGCGTCTACCTCGGGAACGCGGAGGCCGAATGCGACACGGCGTCGTATGCGCCTAGGCCATCAGCATCAGCGTCAATCAAATGCGATAACAAGAGGGCCCGCACCTTCACGGCGCGAGCCCTCTCCTCGCTTGGCGCGACGCTCGGCTCGTGAGCTGGTTCGAATTCTCCTGCAGCGAGAGATTTCCAGACTGCCAGCTTATTTCGTCTTTGGGTGCCAGGGTGGAAGGCTCGCGCAGTTTGAGCAATAATAGTGTGCGGGTACCAATGTTTCTTCAGGCGGAAAGGAGCTTACCATGTGCACGGGAGTTCGCTTCACAGACGGACACGGCAACATGTACTTCGGGCGCAATCTGGATTGGAGTTGCGGCTACGGCGAGCACGTGGTTATCACTCCGACTGGCTGGAGCCCCGATTCCCCGTTTGGTGCCATCAGTGCCATCAGCCGACCCATCTACGGTATGGGCATCGTGGCCGAAAACACCCCTCTGTACTTCGATTGCGCGAACGATGCGGGTCTCGCCGTTGCCGGCCTGAACTTCCCGGGCTATGCCCAATACGAAGCCGCTCCGGTACAGGGAAAGACCAATGTGTGCGCATGGGAGTTCCCTTTATGGGTGGTTGCCAACTTCCGAACGGTTGACGAAGTAGAATCCGCCCTTGCAGAAACGGCCATCGTGGATAGGCCCATCAACGACCGGTACCCGTCCTCTCTGCTGCACTGGATCATCGGCGACGCGGAGCGCAGCATCGTGGTGGAGTACACGGCGCAGGGCATGCAGGTCTTCGGCAACGGCTTCGATGTCCTGGCCAACCAACCCGGTTTCGCCTATCACGCAGAAAACGTCCGGAACTATATCGGCTGCTCTCCCGAGGTCGAAGGTCCCGTCTCCTGGCGCACGGCCGAGCTCTCCTCTTACGGAAGCGGAAGCGGCATGCGCGGAATCCCTGGCGACTGCTACTCTCCCTCGCGTTTCGTACGCGCCGCGTATCATAATGCCTTCTATCCGCAAAAGGACACCGAGGCCGAAAACGTATCGCGCCTGTTCCACACGCTGGGGAGCGTTGCGATGGTGGACGGAGCATCCAAGATGCTCGACGGCGCTTACGAGATAACCGTCTATACCGGCGGTCTGTCTACGCGCACGAACACCTACTATTACAACACCTACGACGACCCGGCTATCAGAAGCGTGGCACTTTCCGACTACGATACGGATGGGACCGAACTGATTGAAGTTGACCGCTTCTAGCCTCTCAAAACTGCTTGATGAGCCTGAGGGTTCAGTCTATGTTTGCAGGAAAGATGTAGGCCGTCCCGTAAGGCGAGCAGTTTGTGCCTCCATCGAAATGCATGTCGTACTCCTTTCTCTTATCTACGCTCTCTCACTGAAATCGTAGTGCGCAAGAGTAGTCATGAGAATGGGAGTGACGATTAGCGGTTTCAAATGAGTTTTCTCTACCTAATATGATAAACCCCTCTGCCGAAACACATATGGCAGAGGGGTTGTTTAAGATTGTGTAAGCCAGCTTTGGATGAACCATCAATTGCCGTAAGATTCCTAGGGGCAACTGAGGCTATCGATGAGATTGCCTAATAGATATTATGCTTCAGCAACCTCGGCGTTTTGCTTCTTTTCGGCATCTTCCGGAAGAACGAAGCCCAGTCTCCAAGCCTCGAATGCCCGTATTTCCTTCTCGTTCAGCTTGATGGCAAGCGCCACGACGGCGACATCATCTACCCAACCCAGAAATGGGATGCTGTCGGGGATGAGATCCTTGCCCTTCACCAGGTAAATCAGTGCGCCAAGTACGCATGCGATGACTTTCGGTGAAATCTCGGTATATTCACCCGTCACGTAGCTTTTGATCATGCTTGCCATTGTCGGCACTTTCGCGAGGGAACCTGCGAGTGCTCCAGGAAGGCCGCTAACCTTCTCCTTTACCTGCCCGAGGAGGTCGTTTACTTTATCGGGGTCATCCATCATGCTCTTTGCCTGCGACATGCCGATGTCAAGAATCGACTGCGCGCTTTCTTCGCTTACTTGCTCTGCCATTTCGTCCTCCTTAAGAATGAATAGCTTTTTCGCTCATTGCCACTATAGCATACGTCAAGCGGCGCGAAGCACTGCTGTCGTCATGTGGGCTTTCAATCAATCACGCGCTACTTGCCTGCTGATGAAAAAGCCTGGTTTATTAGCTCGAGTTTCTTCTCGAAGATCTCAGCTGGAACGAGAGCGAATCCCTCGGCATCCTCACTGAGCAAAATGAGCCTTTGTCCTGTTTTGAGCTTGAAGTGGTCACGTGCAGCTTTCGGGATGACGATTTGACCGCGTTCGTTCATTGTGACGGAGCCCCACATGTTCTTGCCTTTGGGTGCGGGAGGTAATATGCGACCATCGTCCGTTGCCTCGGTCTTCAGCAAGCCGTCCACTGTGGTGCCGTAGACCTGCGCCAGATGTTGGCATTTCTCGACATCGGGGACGGTAGAGCCATTTTCCCATTTCGCATATGCTTGACGGGAGATGCCGATCTTTCCGGCAATCTCTTCCTGTGAGAAGCCGTGGATGTTACGCAACATGAGCAGATTATCCTTCAGCATGTCCATCTCCTATAAATCCGTCTTTTCGAAGCTTGCCGCAGCGTTTCTCAAAGCAAGCCACGTGAGAACGATATAGCACACTAATCCAGCTGCGAGCAAGCCGAGTTGCAAAGGGAAGTTCGCAAAACCGAATGCATTTAGCGCTTCAAAACCAGGGATGTAATGCGCGGCCTCCGCAATGCCGATTATCGCGAACGCGACGATAATGAAGGTCACGAAGGGCTTCGCGAACTTATACGATGTCTTGAAAAACCCCGCTATGAAGATGAGGTTGAATAGTCCGAACAACAGAAACGCCATTCCGAGGGCAAACGGATTCGCGTTCATAAGCGCGTTCTGCAGATATACCGGTGAATCTGCGAGCGCCGTCATGCGAACGATCATCACGATTGCCATCAGCAACAGCGCGCTCAGCTCGATGGTGCATGAGAAGTACACCTTGCCCTTCGCCACGTCTTGTTTCGACACGGGCAAAAGCGCCGAAAACACCAGGTCGTTCGCTTCGCGTGCGTTCTGGAAGCTTTGAAAGATGCCAAGGCACGAGAAGAACACGCCACAGAGAATCGGGTATCCTGGCAAAAAGAACATCAAGCCAAACGCGATGAAGATGTAGGAGAGGACAGAGGCGGAGAGCTTCATTTCCTTGAAGAGCAGGTTACGCATTTAGGGTTCTCCTTTCCAGACGCAGGAATGCTTCTTCGAGGGTTTCATCCTGTCCTTGATATCGCTGTGCAAACTCCTCTCTGGAGATAGCTGCCACGATGCGCCCCTTTGAGATGTACACGATGTCGTCTGCGCATTTCTCGATGTCGGAGATGATGTGCGTTGAGAAGAAGATAGCCACGCCAGCTTGCTTGATTTGACCGAAGAGTTCGAGGAGCTCGTCACGCGAGAACGGATCGAGGCCACTCGTCGGCTCATCGAGGATGAGGGCTTCTGCGTTGTGGGAGAGCGCGAACAGGAGGTTGCATTTCACTTTCATACCGTCGGATAGCTCACGAGGTGTCTTGTTTTCGTCGAGGGCGAACATACGCAGATAGCTTTCATACTTCGCATCGTCCCACGTGTCGTAGAAGCGTTTCATTACGTCTTTGATATCGCGGATTCTCTTGCGTGGATACCAGCTTATGGTGCCCGTAGAGTAGCCGATACGCTTCTTGATATGCGCTTCATTGCCCGCAAGCGGCAAGCCGAAGTAATCAATTTCGCCACAGTCAGGATGAATTAGATTCAACATCGATTTAATGGTCGTAGTTTTGCCGGCACCGTTTCTTCCTATGAAGCCGGTTATCCTGCCTGCTTTGAGCGAGAACGAAACCGCATCGAGCGTGAAACCAGGGTACTTTTTTGTTAAGTTTCGTATGCTTACGATATCCATTGCATCTCCTCAGAAAGATTTGATTTATAGGAATATCGTATCGTCTGGTTGCGTCTCCTTCTACCAACCATGCTTGGCGAATTTGGCTAATAATTGTTAACTTTGGTTGCTTTTCAGCCTGTATGGTCTACCCGCGGACGTCTTGCGGTTCCTACGGTAATCCCCGCAAGTCAAGACAAATGCACATTACAGCTCAGCGAAAAGCTGGCTTCCCTTGGTGTCGAGCCAATGCAGCAAATACGCTGCGATGCCTAAGAACAGCACGATCCATACAGCCATGTACGTTGTGGCATCGAGCGCTGATCCAAAAAGGAAATAGATGAGGATGAACGCTATGGCGATCCCCCAACCCCCGAGCATCAAGACGATGACAGCTCCGCTTCGCTTGAGGGGCATGAGTTCGTTCGTCCAGGAGACGTTAGCCATTTTCACGCCGAGGAACGAGCCTGCCATTGACGTGAACACCACATACGCGAATGGCACGATGCACATGAGCGCCTTGGGTGTAGCGGGCAGGTCGAGTGCGAACGCAAGGCACGCAACCGCAATAGCCAGTGGAGCCGCCGTCAGGACAAGATGTACGACTGCTTTGGCGCGCAACACGTTCTTTGACGCTATAGGAAGCGACTGCAGGATCCATAGGCTCCTACCTTCAAGCGATACCGATGGTGCCGCAATGGTATTGGTTCCAGCAAGCATGCACAGCGCTCCGCATAAAACTACGCAAACGAATGCGAGATCGTTTCCCCAGATTTCAACTATCAGCTCGTTGATAGACTGGGCATTCAAAAGTGTCACCACACCGAAAACCAGTATGAACAAGGAACCCATACTTGAATTCAGAATATAGTTGGCGTTCGAGCGGTATTTCGCGAATTCCTTGCTCACAAGCGCGCTGAACGGCGATTTGAAGCTTGCGGTTTTCTCAACATAGCGGACACGTTTGGTTTTGGCTGAGGCTGTTACGAGTTTTAGATAGCTATGCGACAGCGCCATCCAGGTCAATGCGACGAGTACGATGGCGATTACCAAGAACACAGCAGTTGCTGTTACGTTACCCTCGCCGATGCTGCCGAACAGGTAGATGACATAAGCGGCGTCCTTTGCGCTAGCGCTGTACGCCGCGGCGTTCGCAATCAGCTCCATCATCGCTTCGCCAGCCTGGAAGTAGACGAAGTAGTACAGCGCGAGGAACGCCACGATGATGAGAACGGAAAGTAAGCTCTTATTTTCAAGCCTCAAGGCGATTTTCGCGACAATCCAGCTGAACAGGCATCCAACGCACAATACAACGGCTGCAGCGATGATGAGCAACGTGATACCACAGAGCACTTCCACGATGCCCGCAGAAGCGGTTCCCCAATACACAACGAGCGCGGGTACCAGCGCAATAGCTGTATACAGGGTTCCGAGTAGAAACGTGCTCATGAGGCGCGCGGCAACGATGTCCTTTATCGGGATGGGCAACGACAGCAACAGATCATTGTCTTTTGCGAGAAAAAGGGCCGCATAACCAGTAGCCACCGCGCCGAACACGCCGATCAGAATGGCGGTTCCTGCCATGATTACGAAGTACAGCCAACCTGCATTCGCATTGACCAAAGGCCAGCATAGCGTAACCGCCAGCGAAACGAACATGCTTCCGAACACGCCGAATATGAGGATGACGAAGAACGCGAACCATGCGATGATGGACCCTTTCGAGCGCATCTGGTTCTTTTTCGCATCGTAGAAGTAGCCCTTGAAGATTTCTTGGAATTGCTTCTTCAGCAGGATCTTGAACATCTACTCAGCCTCCAGCTCCAGGAAAGCCTCTTCGAGACTATCGTCGCCCTTGACCTCTTCCATCGTGCCCGAGCGCACAAGCTTGCCTTGACGGATGATCGCCACCTTGTCGCACAGCTTCTCAGCAACTTCGAGCACATGCGTGGAGAAGAAGATCGCACCGCCCGCATCGCAGTGTTCGCGCATCATCAGCTTGAGGGTATGCGATGCTTTCGGGTCGAGTCCGACGAAGGGCTCATCCATCACGATGAGCTTGGGTGCGTGTATCCAAGCTGCGATGACGGCGAGTTTCTGCTTCATGCCATGCGAATAGGAGGCGATTGGCTGGGCGAGGTCTTTTGTAAGTCCGAAGGTGTCAGCTAACTTGCGAATCTTAAGTTGGCGCTCATCGGGTGGAATACGGAAGATATCCCCGATGAAATTGAGGTATTTGATGCCGCTCATGTACTCGTACAGGTCGGGATTGTCGGGGATGTACGCAAGTACGCCCTTGCAATAAAGCGGTTCCTCCGCAATCGAGTGGTTATCGATAAACACGGCACCCGAATCGAATTGCAGGATGCCGACTGCGCACTTGATGGTGGTCGTCTTGCCAGCGCCGTTGGGTCCGATGAAACCGTAAATCTCACCAGGTGCGATGTGAAGTGAAAGGTCGTCTACGGCGAGCTTATCACCATATCGTTTCGTCAAATGCTCGATGTTCAACATTGCTATAGTCCCTCTTTCAGAACCGAATCGCCTATAGTTTCCGATCAGCTTGCCGAAGAGTTTGCGTATTGAGGGCCTGCCCTCGAATAACAAATCTGCTGGAGGGAAATGGTACACCTTATTTGTCGGTAATTACGCGGACTCCGGGAGCGTGCACGCCAGCGCGGCCAAGCGCTTCGGTGATTGCTTGTGTCAGATCAAAATACACCGTCCAATAATCCGCGGATTTGCACCATGCGCGAGTCGTGAACTCCATGGCTTCGTTGCTTCCGCCGGAAAGCCGCGCGAATGGTTCGGGGTCTTTTAGCACAAGGTCATCTGCAGCCATGACGTCCAACATGACCTTTTGTACCTTCGCCACATCCTCGCCCTTTGCGCATCCGAATGTCAAATCAACTCTTCGAAGCTCCTCGGAAGACATGTTCGTCACGTTGGCGTTCATGAGTGAGCCGTTTGGAATCGAGACAGCTTTGTTGTCGATTGTGTTCAGAACGGTGTAGAACAAGTTGATTTCCTTTACGAATCCTTCTCCACCTGCTGCGCTAATGTAGTCGCCAACCTTGAAAGGACGGAAGATCAGCAGCATGATGCCGCCAGCGAAATTTGAAAGCGAACCCTGCATCGCCATACCGATGGCAAGGCCAGCAGAGGCAAGCACTGTGATAATCGAAGCCATTGGAATGCCCAGAATGCCGATAATCGAAATCAGCAAAATGACGTAAAGCGCGATCTTCGCACCATTGAGCAAGAACTTTCGAAGCGTTTCGTCCTGGCGCTGGAATGCTTTCAGATTTCCCAGAAGCTTCAGTAGCTTGTTGACGATCCATTTTCCGATAAACCAAACGAGCAAAGCCAGGATGATTTTCGCAAGTGCCTCGATGAGGATATCGCCGATTGCCGTTATATCAAACATTTCTCCATCCTTTCCGAAACGTTCGTTGTGATACTGTCGCATGTGCTACCGCATGCAACCTTTGTAAGTATTGTACCTGCTTGGTTTTATCAATGATGCGCAAAAGAACGGGCCGCGAAACCAATGGTTCGCGGCCCGTAGAAAAGCGATTCTGGATGTCAGTTTGGCTTACAGTGCGGCGATAATCGCTTCCACGCTTCCCTTGGCATCGCCGAGCAACATATCGGTGTTGTCATTGAAGAACAATGGATTGACCACGCCGGAGTAGCCCGCGTTGCCCATCTTTCGCTTGAACGCGATAACGCGTTCTGCCTCCCATACACGCAAAACCGGCATGCCTGCGATGGGGGAGTCGGGCTCGGTCAAGGCGGAGGGGTTGACTGTATCGTTTGCACCAATGACGAGCACGACATCGACATCGCCGAAATCATCGTTGATCTCATCCATCTCGTAAACGCTGTCGTACGGGACTTTCGCCTCGGCCAGCAATACGTTCATGTGACCCGGCATGCGGCCGGCAACCGGGTGGATGCCGAATTTCACATCGATGCCCATGGCCTGAAGCTTGCGAGCAAGATCGGCAACGGGGAATTGCGCTTGCGCCGTGGCCATGCCATAGCCGGGCGTGATGACGACGCGTTTGGCGCCCTTGAGCAGTGCGGCTGTTTCCTCAGCTGTGATTTCCGTGTGGGTTCCGTAGTCCTTGGCCTCTCCGCTATTTGATGTGGTACCGCCGCCAAAGCCGCCTAGGATGACGCTTACGAAGCTGCGGTTCATACCCTTGCACATAATCCAAGAGAGGTATGCACCGCTCGAGCCAACGAGCGCGCCAGTGATGATGAGAAGGTCGTTACCGAGCGTGAAGCCTGCCATAGCGGCCGCCCAGCCGGAATAGCTGTTGAGCATGGAGACCACAACGGGCATATCGCCGCCGCCGATGGCAAGTACGAGATGCGCGCCGAGTAGCAGGCTGATGACGGTGAGGATGCATAGCGGCACGAGGCCGGCCTCAACGCCACGCGTGGTGATGAGCCAACCGATGAGCGCGATGCAGATGATGAGTGCGATGAGGTTTATCGCATTGCGGCCTGGTAGCGTGAGCGGTTTGCCGGAGATCTTCGCGGACAGTTTAAGGAAAGCAACGATGGAGCCAGTGAGCGTGACGGCGCCGATGAAGACCGCCAAGCCAACCTCACCGAGATGATAAGCGTTTTCTGCGGTGTTGGCTCCAGGTGTGGCAAGGAACGAGTTGAAGCCGACAAGTACGGCAGCTGCACCCACGAAGGAGTGCAACATGGCAACGAGCTGCGGCATTTCGGTCATCTGGACGCTTCTGGCACGCAGGATGCCGATGATAGCGCCAATGACGATGGCAACTGCGAGGATGCCGATTGCGGTGAGCGCGTGGCTGCCAGCTCCAGAGAGGGCGACAACGATAGCGGCGATGAGCGCTATCGCCATGCCGATGATGCCGAGCGTGTTGCCTCGTGCGGCGCTCGTCTGCTTTGAAAGTCCTGCAAGAGCGAGGATGAATGCCAATGCGGCAAGGATGTAGGCGAGAGCCTGGAAGCTATTGAGAATGGTCGTCATGGCTACTCAGAGCTCCTTTCGAACATCTTCAGCATTCGACGTGTGACAAGGAAGCCACCGAAGATGTTGATGGAGGCGATAGCCACGGCAATGGCTGAAAGCACTACGATGGCCATGTTGCCAGTAACTAAACCCGTAACGACTTGGAATACTGCGCCAACGACGATGATGCCGGAAATGGCGTTCGTTTCGGACATGAGCGGTGTATGCAGCGAATGCGTGACAGCCGTGATGACATAGAAACCAACGACGCATGCGAGAGCGAACACGGTGAAGTGGGTTTGCATCGATTCAGGGGCAAACAAAACAAGCAGTACGAGGAGGATGGCTGCGAGCACTTTCCACCAGTGCTTTGCGAAACCCGACTTCTCTTCAGGTTCGGCTTCCGCGGCAACAGGTGCTGCTTCCTCCTGCTTCGGGGCGGCGGAAACCTGCACTGCGGGTGGAGGCCACATGCCCTCGCCGGCCAGTGTGACGGTAACGCCGCGCACGACGGCATCGTCCTCGTCAAGTACGAGCTGGCCGTCTTTGCTCGGGGTTGTGAGTTTGAAGAAGTTAACGATATTCTGTCCGTAAAGCTGGCTGGACTGACCAGGCATGCGGCTCGGCAAATCCATATAGCCGATGATCGTGACGCCATTGTCTGTCACGACGACCTCGCCTGGTTTCGAGAGCGCGCAGTTGCCGCCGAGTGGGGAAGCGCCCATGTCGACGATGACGCTGCCTGGCTTCATACCGGCGACGGCCTCCTCGGTGATGAGCAAAGGAGCAGGGCGACCAGGAACGGCTGCAGTCGTGATGATGATGTCGTTCTTCGCGCACTGTTCGGTATAGACGGCGAGCGTGAGCTTCTGCTGCTCTTCGTCAAGCGCTTTGGCGTAACCGTCCTTGCTCTCTTGCTTGACGGGAATCTCGACGAAGGTGCCACCGAGGGATTCAACTTGGTCAGCAACTTCGGGGCGTACGTCAGTCGCGAATATTTGCGCGCCCATGGAACCGGCGGTGCCAAGGGCGGAAAGACCTGCCACACCAACGCCGATGACGTAGACCTTCGCAGGTTGAGTCTTTCCAGCTGCAGTGACCTGTCCGGCGAACGTACGGCCGAATTCATTGGCGGCCTCGATGACGGCACGATAGCCGCTGACGTTCATCATGGAGCTGCGAACATCGAGGCTTTGCGCGCGGGTCAACCTCGGAACAGCGTCCATGGCCAGTGCCGTAATACCCATTCCCTTGAACGTTTCGATATCGTCTGCATTGCCCCATGGGTTCATACGGCAAATCAGCGTCGCTCCCTGCTTGATGAGGGCAAGCTTTTCAGCTGAGGGTGTGTCAAGGCAGCAGACGATGTCGGATGCGAATACCTCTTGTGTGTCGACGATCTTCGCGCCAGCAGCCTCGTAATCTGCATCACGATATGCAGCTTCGATGCCTGCACCCGTCTCCACGCATACATCATAGCCAAGCTTGATGAGCTTGGCAGTTGTGTCTGGCGTTGCGGCTACAAGCTTTTGACCGGGCGCTTCTTTTGGAATGCCAATCAGCATAGTCACCTTCCTGATTATTAAGTTGCAGTTTTTGTTGTAGCACCAGATTTGCGCATGAGTACATCAGTTTTTACGCGAGAGGTGCATGTACATAATACTCGTCTTATCAGGCATGTGATTATTTATGCGTTTTTACGAGATAGAATTCGCGTGAATGGGAATTGTCAAGCATTTTATCGCAGGTGCGAAGCCCCTGGTTTCACGGGAAGCTCCGAAGTCTCCTATTCCACAGATGTGCACACTTCATGAGATCGGACGGTTGTGCATCTCTGAAACCCTATAATACGCACATGCACTTTTTCTCGACATACAGTGCTCGACTTTCGTTCGCATCAGCGCTATCTGTGATTTTCGTTGCAATCGTGCTGACGTTCGCTTTCCAGACCATGCCTGCTTTTGCCGAGACCGAAAACATCGATGATGTGCCATCCGACTTGCAAAAGCGGGTTGAGGAAACATCGGCAGCGCTCAATGAGATTACTGTAAAAGTAAAGGAGCTCGAGCAGCGCATATCCGAAAACACGGCGCGTATCGCTGAGCTTGAAGAGAAGATCCCCGTGCAACGTGAGAAAAGCGCATCAGCCATGCGGGTGATCTATAAGATGAACCGCGATGGGTATTCGCTCATAAATGCCGTGCTTGAATCTGGGAGCTTCAAGGAGTTCTTAGATAGATTATCGTACATGGGGTATATCCATAACAGGAGCATCCAGGAGATGCTGCAGCTTTCATCTATGCAAGACGAGTTGAAAGCCGTTCAAGCTGAGCTCGAACAAGAGCGCGAGGAAGCCCTAGAAGAGCAGAAGGTCGCGCAGGAAGCGGTCGAGGAGGCCATGGCTGTCCGCCAGCAGGCCATCGAGGCGGCGGCAGCGGCAGCAGCGCAGGAAGCCGCTGAGCAAGCCGCCCGTGAAGCAGAGGAGCACGAGCAGCCTGAAGGGGACGCCTCGAGTTCGGGTGCTGTGTCTGCTTCGGCTCCAGCAGTTGATCCAGTGAATAGTGGTAATACCGAGCGTGGCGCCTTCATTGCTGAATGGGCACCGCGCATCGATGCGTATATGGCGGGATATCCTTTGGCTGGATACGGTAGCGTTTTCGCTGCTGCTGCATGGGATTACGGCGTAGATCCGCGCTTCTCTCCTGCTATCTCGTGGGTGGAGAGCTCAAAGGGCTTGTACTGCTACCGCAGCTACAATGCTTGGGGTTGGGGCGGCATCAGTTGGAGTAGTTGGGAAGAGGCAATCGATGCCCATGTACGCGGTTTGGCGCGGGGTTATGGCTATACCGTCTCCGAAGCTGGTGCGAAGAAGTATTGTCCGCCCAATTGGGAGCACTGGTACAACACGGTCTGTGCCGAAATGGGGAAGATCTAAGAAGCTGCCCGACTTTCTCCGAGCTTTTTTCTCTAACTATGAAACGTTCTTGACTGCCAAGACCAGTGCATCGACAGGACGGTTTGCTTATTTGCTGCGCTTTTTCGGCGCGGGAAGGTCCGGGAGCATCTCGGCGACGAGCTCGGCAAGAGCGATACGATCCTCGATATCGACGAGCAACATGGGTGAGCCGCCTTCATAGGGCATTTCGTAGGTTGAAAACACTGCCCGGGAAGCGGGCGTGTCCTTTATGAGGAAGCGGTCATCGTAAATTCCACCGAAGATCCTTCCGCATGAGTAGAGCATGTATTCGCCCATCATCTTCCGCGAGGTGATCTCGGGCGCAGCGCTCAACAAGTCAAGCACATAGTCCAAATACTCTTTGCTGCTCGCCATATCCTTTCCCTCTTCTCCTATTGTGCGTCCGTAGTGCAGGAAGAATTAACTGATTGCGAAAAGCGCCTTCGATTGGCTGGCAATCAGTTCCGGATCCCAGCTTGCTGCGGATCGTACGGCAGAATAGGGATCATTGATCGTGACGGTTCCATCGGCATTGATGCCGGTGATTACGAAATAATGGCCGCCTTCGGTGAAATCGCCTGGGCCGACATTCGCGATGACGAACTTACCCGAGGAAAGCGCTTGCGTAATGGAGTAAGCATCCGTGCCAATGCTCTGGCTGTTAAGGCCGAGCTCGCTTGCGCCGTCGGTGAAGAAGGCGCTATCGGTTCCGTCGTATGCTGTCGCGTAGCCGTTTTCGATGCACCACACGCCCATTGCGTAGGGATCCATCGATGTGTCACCGGTGATTGCCTGATAGACCATTGCCATCGTAGTCGGCCCACACCCCGTCAGCGCGAAGGTTGTCGAGCTGTATTCGGTATAACCCCAGCGCTTGTCCCACTGGTAGAAGCGTGGCACGCCATTTGATGACTCATCGGTATGGCTCTCGTTGTAATCGGGTCCGTCGGCGCAATACTTCTCAGGCCATTCACGCACGAAAGAAACAGCTGCTGGTTCTTTGGCGGCGAGCTTCAACAGCTTATAGCGCACTGTCGGGCCATCTTCAAGGTATTCATCAGGATGCGAGGCGATCCAGAGCGCTTCGCTGTTTGTCTCCGCTGCTTCGATGAGCATATCGGCAAACTCCGCTCCGATGATGATGGCGATGTAATCATGGTCAATTCCCTCGCGACTGAGCTCGGAAAACAGTGGCATAAGTCCGATATAGGGATTGAAGGATGTAAGGTTGCCTTCGGATTGTTCGCCTGCGGGTGTTTCCTGCGTGCTGCCCTCGTTATTCGTCTGTTCCGTGCTGGCATCAGGGTTGACGGTTTCTTGGCTTCGGCCCGATTGAATGCAGCTGCGTATGCCTGAAACTACGAGTATGACGATTAGAAGCAGGATGATGCCCACGATGATGAGTTGCGCGGTCGGCGAAATCACCACTGTTTTGGATTGTTTAAGCGAACGTTGTGCCTGCCGACGTGGGCGGCTGCTTTGCGAACGTTCATTGCGGACAGCGCGGCCCGACTCCTCGCGGGCACGCATGCGCGCTTCGAGACGCTTGCGCGCCGCTTCACGTTGTGTGTCATTGCTGGTAGGCATACGTTGATTATAAAGGCTGATAGTATGGAACACATTGCCTGTACGCGTAAAAACACACTTAAGGACAAGAATGCACGAATGTGTTTCCGATGAAGCTCAGCGCATTTTCTCTGCCTCGTCATTCGCTTTCGGGGTAACAGGCTAGGAGGGCTTTCTGCTATCATCAGTGAATGATCGGAGGGGGTAGATGCTTCAATGGACAAAAATCTCTTCTCAGCTGCAATAAGGAAATTCGTAGCAGGCGTTGTCATTGTCGGCCTGCTTCTGTTCGTGCCTGCGGGAACGCTTGCCTGGTGGCAAGGTTGGCTTTTGATGGGAATCCTTTTCGTGCCGATGTTCGCTGCAGGTCTTGTCATGATGTATAAAGCACCTGACTTGCTGCGCAAACGCCTGGATGCCAGGGAAGGCGAATCCGAGCAGAAAGCGGTGCTTGCGCTTTCAGCGCTCATGTTCGTAGCCGCGTTCGTAATAGCCGGTCTCGGAGTTCGTTTTAACTGGATCATGCTTCCTTCGTGGGCAACATGGATAGGTGCTGTGGTTTTCCTCGCATCCTATGGCCTCTATGCCGAGGTCATGCGTGAGAATGCATACCTTTCTCGTACAGTTGAGGTGCAAGATGGGCAACATGTGGTCGACACTGGTCTCTATGGCATCGTGCGGCATCCAATGTATAGCGTGACGCTATTTTTGTTCTTATCGATGCCCATCGTGCTCGGCTCCCCGTTCTCGTTCATCATCATGCTTGTGTACGTACCTATCATCGTCAAGAGAATCCGCAACGAAGAAGAAGTGCTTGCGGAAGGCCTTGTTGGCTACGATGGGTATATGACTCGCGTAAAGTGGCGTCTCGTGCCTCGCATCTGGTAGCTACCATTTCATTTCGTTGATTCGGGGAAGGATGGCCTCCAGGTAGGAGGCCATCCTCATGAGATGCTCTAAAGTCGTCTGAGTACGACGGCAATCGTGTTCAGATAGTCGAGTGCCCCCGCTTCGATGGCTGCGCGGTCGTTGCGTGCGTAGTCGTTGTCGCATGCGAGCCAATCGGTCCATGCCTCGATGGTGCAGGCCATCTGATACATGCTGACGATTTCGACGTTGCCAGTCTGGCTGATGAGCTTGCGCCACCAACTCATATCATGCATGTAATCGAGTTGCTCAGGCGTCCATGATGCAAGTAGGCACTCAGGCAAATCGTCGTGGCAGTCGTGCACCATACCAGGAAAAGCCAGATACAGCATGCCGTCGACTTTGATGTACGGCAGGAGTTTGGTGCCCAAGTATTCCGGATCGCGGCCGAAGTAGTTGTAGGAATCGATGCTCACTACGGCGTCGAAGAACCCCGTTGCGAAGGGAAGCCCCTGCGTTGCGTCTGCCTTCACGGGGCATATGCTGCGATTTGACAGCCCCATCTCTTCGAAGAAGCGCATGTTTTCACCCGGTTCGCTCCATAAATCAATGGCATAGGTGAAAAAACCATATTCGCGTGCCAGCATGCACGAGGTGATGCCCGTTCCGCTGCCTAGGTCAAGCACGACGGATTCCGGTTCGATTGCATGGCCGTCAAGCAGCTCCTCGCAGAGTTTCAGAGGGTTCGGCCCCATGATCTTAGATTGGATGATGGATGCGGGAAATGATTCCGCCTTCGGGAATGTGTTCATGATGATTCTCTTTCTGTAGAGCGTGGAGGGATAAGAAGATCGCGCACACCAACCAAGGCAGCGTATGCTGCTTTTTCAAAATCTATTCAGTTGGCGTTCTTCTACAGAACAATGACCAAAAAGACATCCCCTTGAAGGACTTGATCGCGTACAGCCCCATGCCGTACGCGCTACCGCCATCATAGCATATGGCTTCACGCTGGCGTACAATGTATGTGCCTGCTTGAATACGGTTATGTAAGGAGGCTTCCATGGGAATCGTCTACGCATGCGCAGTTCCGCACCCTCCATTGATCGTGCCCGCGGTCGGTCGTGGGGAAGAGAAGAAGATTCAGGCGACTATCGACGCATACCAGCAGGTCGCGCGCGAGGTCGTTGCCGCGAAACCTGACGTGATCGTGGTGACTTCGCCTCATGCACCGTATTTCCGCGACGTATTCCATGTGACGACCGATGGGATGCTTTGGGGGTCGATGGCACAATTCCGCGTTCCCGTATGCAGTCTGGAGGCGCAGGGTGATACCGCATTTGCTCGCATGCTAGTCGAAAAGCTTCGCCAAAAGGGTATCCCTACGGCAACAAGCGAGGATTACCGCGATGATATGGATCACGCCACCTTCGTTCCTCTGTATTTCGTGCGTGAGGCGTATCGGGAGGCAGTGGGCGATGATCACCAATACGGATCTGATTTGCCGTGCCCTATCGTACGCATCGGCTTGTCGATGCTTCCACCGGAAACGCATCGCGAATTGGGCCGCGCCATTGCGCGCGTTGCGGATGAGCAAGGAAAGCGCGTTGCGTTCGTCGCTTCTGGCGATTTGTCGCATAAGCTCAAAGCTGACGGTCCCT
This sequence comes from Eggerthellaceae bacterium, assembly GCA_017431165.1. Taxonomy (GTDB): domain Bacteria; phylum Actinomycetota; class Coriobacteriia; order Coriobacteriales; family Eggerthellaceae; genus SIG42. The sequence continues at coordinate 4,370 of JAFRLO010000044.1, read as the reverse complement.
ACGGATATGTGCCTGAAGGTCCGGCATTCGATGCGCAGATTTGCGAGTTGTTCGCGGCAGGCGACTTAGATGGGCTATTCATGATGGATGCCGATCTGTGCGAAGCGGCTGCCGAGTGCGGTCTTCGGTCGTTCCAGATCATGGCTGGCGCGCTCGAGGGACTTGATATCGATGCGGAGCTTCTGTCCCATGAAGGAACCTTCGGCGTCGGCTACGGTGTTGCGGCATTCCGCATCGCCGATTTTCCGCCGTGCGAATGCGAGCCCTCTTGGCCAACTCAGGAAACTGTTTGCGGTGTGCAGGAGTTCGAAGAAGATATCGATCCGCATATCGCCCTCGCACGGCTTTCGGTAGAGACTTACGTACGCACAGGCAGGGCAGCACAGCTGCCCGCAGATGTACCGCAAGACCTTCTCAGCACGCAGGCGGGCGCATTCGTGTCGTTGCACGAGCATGGCCAGCTGCGTGGTTGCATCGGCACCATTTCTCCAACCTGCGAAAACGTTGCCCGCGAAATCCTTCAAAATGGCATTTCGGCCTGTTCGCGCGACCCGCGCTTCGACCCGGTGACTGCAGACGAGCTTGACTATCTTGAATACTCGGTCGATGTTCTTGCGCCAGCCGAGCCGATTGATTCGACCGATCAACTCGATCCTGCACGCTATGGTGTCATCGTGACGAAGGGATGGCGGCGTGGTTTGCTACTGCCGAATCTCGAAGGCGTCGATACGGTCGACGAGCAGGTTTTCATTGCGAAAAGGAAGGCGGGCATCTCACCGCTCGATTCCAACGTTCAGCTGGAACGTTTCGAGGTCGTTCGCTACACGCGCGGCGGGGAGCCGAGGATTACATGAGTGACGTGACGACAATCCGTGTTACATGTGATATCTGTCCGCACGCATGCTCGCTTGCGCCAGGCAAGGTGGGGTATTGCCGCGCTCGTGTTTTTGATGGTGAGGCAATCGTTTCGGAGTCGTATGGACGCTTAACCTCGCTTGCACTCGATCCGATTGAGAAGAAGCCCATCGCTCGGTGGAATCCCGGTACCACGGTGCTTTCACTCGGCAGTTATGGCTGCACGATGCGCTGTCCGTTTTGTCAGAACGATTCCATTGCCCAAGCGAGCGCCGATGAGGTCCAGTGGTTTTCAACCACGCCGCAAAGAATCGTGCAACGGGCTTTAGACTTGCGGTATCGCGGCTGCATTGGCATTGCGTACACCTACAACGAACCGCTTGCAGGGTGGGAATTCGTACGCGATACAGCCCAGCTCGCGCGCGAAGCCGGACTCAAAAACGTCTTGGTTTCGAATGGCATGGTGAATGCAGGGGCTCTGGCAGAGGTCGCACCGCTTATCGATGCAGCAAACATCGACCTCAAGTGCTTCACAAAGGAGGGGTATCGAGCGCTTGGCGGCGATTTGACTGCCGTCAAACGTACAATCGAGACGCTTGCGAAGCATGAAACCTGTCATGTTGAAGTGACTACGCTCGTGGTTCCTAAATTGAATGATACGGTGGAGGAAATCGATGCGCTTTGCACATGGCTGGCTGACCTCGACCCCGACATCCCGTACCATCTTTCTCGGTTCTTCCCGCACTTCAAGATGATGGATGCACGCCCAACACCGATTTCCACGATGCACGAGTTAGCAGCCGTGGCACGCACGCACATGCGTGACGTACTGCTCGGCAATATGTAACGGAGTCCGCCGCTTTCTCTATACCGGTCGTTTCTCTGGAAGAATCTCGATCCACGTACCATCGGGGTCGGCTATGAAATACAGGCCCATGCGCGTGTTCTCGAAAACGATGCACCCCATCTCTTCATGCAACTCATGAAACGCTTCGTAGTCATCGACTCGGAAGGCGATATGCGTGTCCGAGCCGCCATTGTCGTATGGCTCCACGCGTCCGCGATTCCATGTGAGTTCGAGCATGAAAGGCGAGGCATCGTTAACCATGAACGTGTTCGTCCATGAACCATCCTCGGGGCCGACTTCTCGATCAACATGGAATCCTAAGGCCTTTTCGTAAAAAGCGATCGTCGCCTGTTTGTCGAGTACGTGCGTACAGCGGTGGATGAACTGTGCTTTCATAGTGCAACTCCTTGATTAGCCCGTCGTGTTTCTCAGGTTTTCGATGCGCAGACGCTCATGGCGTTTACCGTGGAATCAACCCATTAATGCCTACAAATCGCAATCAACCCATACAACGGCGCTTGTCAGATCACCCATGGGTTGGCTGATGATGGGCTTCGGGCCCAGACGGGCGAACACGCCGCCGAACGTCCCGTTGAACGAATAAAGGCCCGGCATGTTGTTGTAGCGTACGATATCGCGCGGAACATCCGCGGCATCTGCGATGAGCAAGTCATTGCAGATGGGCAAGAGATCTGTTCTGTACGGTGTCAAGTAGGTTTGCACGAGGAAAGGAGCTCCAGCGGCTCCGTTCGCAAAGCGCGCGACGATCTCTTCCCAGTTCTCTTGCGTATGCATTTGGCCTGCATATACATCGTGCGCGCCGTATTGGTCGGTCGGTTTGATGATCCAGGCATCCTTGTTGCTGCGTACCTCGTTAAGGTCGATGTGAGCTTCGTCGAGGAATACGGTCCGCGGTACCCAAGCATCCACGAAAGCGCATTCTTCCTGCGTGAGCATCTTGCGCGTTTCAGGCCAGAACACGGCGCTGAATATCTGCTTGTCGTGGACGATGTGCCCCGCGAAACTTCCAATAAGCGCTACGGCGCCGTCACGCACGGCGGCGATCATCGGTTGGCTCGCTTCCCAATTCGTGAGCACATCGTTCGTAACAGCCCGACGCCAGATGGCATCGATCTTGCGGCCCTTCGCGTCGCGCAGCTCACGCGCCTCTTTATCGTAGGACAGGTTGCGCACGTCTTCAACAAGGCAGGGATAGCCATGCTCGCCAAAGTAACGCGCGTAGACGCGGAACTCATCTACAACGGCGTTCTCCATGAAGTCGGCGATAGCGAACGTGGGGTTATCAACGCGGTTCTCGAATGTGTTGTAAATGCGGATGAACTCTTCGATCCAAGGATTAAACAGGTCGGATGTTTGCACCTGGTGCGCCTTTGCGAAACGGCGGAATGTTTCGGATTGCGCGATGGAGATGTTGAGCTCGCGATCTTCGTTCATGCCAGACGAGCCATCTGCGTTCCATTCGCAGAACCCACCCGTCAACGTATCCTCATCAAGGAAGATGTCGAAACGAGCGAAGGGGAGGAGGGCATCGTATCGCTGCGGAATGAGGATAAGCTCGCGCAGGCGCTCATCGTAATCGAACAGTTCGCGGTAAGACGGGTCATCCAGATAACGGCGGATGACCTTTTCGCAAACGCTATGCGCAGTCTCGGTAAGCTTTTTCATTAGGTCGTAGGTCGTGCGATCGAACAAACGGGGAACGAAGGATGATTCGGCTTGGATGTAGTGTACGAGGGCAGTCGAATTCTCCATGTAGGCGAATGCGGCTTCGCGTCCAGGAATGTCTCCATCGAGCGAATCGATGATTTTTAAGTATTCGCTTGTGTATTCAGCATTTTTCGTCAATGATGCATCGTTCACCATAATCATCTCCTTTTGGTGGTTTTCGGTGCATAGTCGCGGTCGTAACCGGGGACATCCATATGCGAGATAGCCCACAGATACAGGCTTGCCACGCTTCCGTATGGAGAATAGCGGTGGCGGTATTTCTCGAACATTTTCCGTGTGACTTTGCGATGGTGGTAGACCATACGCATACCGCGGTGTATAGCAAGATCGCCGAAGCTTAAGATATCGGAGCGCCCAAGGTTAAAAAGCAGAAGCATCTCTGCCGTCCAAACACCGATGCCGGGCAGGGCGCTTAAAGCGGCGATTGCCTCGGTATCATCCATATGCTCTACAGCATCGATATCGAATTCCCCTGAAACGACCTTTTCGGCGAAGCCTTTAATGTAGCCGGCTTTCGTGAAGGTGATGCCACATGCCTGCAACTCGGCTTCGCTTGCCGCGCTCACGGTTTCGGGAGTCACTTCGCCAAGAATGCTAAGCATGCGTGTCCATACGGTTGCCAGCGCAGCAGAGGATATCTGCTGGCCGACGATGTGATGCACGACGCCAGCGAACAGATCGTCGCCCTCCATCTCGCGATACACGTGACCGACTGCATCGATGGCGGCTGCGAGCTTCTTGTCCTTGGATTTGAGGTATTCGGTCTCCTTATCGCCATATTCGAAGTAGCGCGTCATGCTTATGCCTCCGCTTCGAGAATCGATTGCGCTGCTCCTGCGATGCCTTCAAGTGCGGTGCCCTTCGTCGGTCGCGTGAAGGTGCTTTTCATCGCATGCTCGTGTTCGAGCACTTTGATTTT
>JAFRLO010000043.1 GCA_017431165.1 Eggerthellaceae bacterium | reverse complement strand
CCAGATGTATTCAACATCCTGCTCCAGATTCTCGAAGAGGGCCGTCTGACCGATGCTCAGGGGCGTACCGTCGATTTCCGCAACACTATCATCATCATGACGAGCAACGTCGGTGCACGTGAGATTTCTGAAACCACGCCACTCGGATTCGGCGGCAGCGGCGAGAAACGCGGATTGAGCGATGCCGAGATCAAGAGCCGCGTTATGAGCGAAGTCAAGAAGCTGTTCCGCCCCGAGTTCCTCAACCGCATCGATGAGATCATCGTCTTCAAGTCATTGACCGAGGAGCAGATCATCGAAATCGTCAAGTTGATGATCGCCGACTTGCGCGAACGCCTGATTGCGCAGAACATGACCATCAATATGACCGATGAAGCTTGCAAATACATTGCGAAGGAAGGCACAGACGTGGCATTCGGTGCACGTCCTCTGCGTCGCGCGATTCAGCGTTTGATCGAAGACCCGCTATCGGAGCAGATTCTGGGAGGACGCTGGGAGGAAGGTTCGGTCATCGAGGTCGACTATAAAGATGGTGCGCTTACGTTCGAGCAGGGCAGCGGCGTTATCCCGCAACCGAGAAAACGTGATACCATTGCCAGAGAAGCCGAATTGCTGCTGACGAATTTCGATTTGAATCATGCAGGTTCGTCTGGCAGTGCAGGCGGTGGCGATGCTGCGGGAGCAAGCGACTAGCGCATCGTGTTGAAGCAATAACCTCAGGCAACAGGAGAAAGAATGAGCTCGTCTTCGAAACAAGGGTATTCACCAGCAGTATTGGAAGAACCAAAATTGCTGTTCAACGACAACGATTTCGATGAGCTCGTTGCTCCAACGGTCAGCCTGAAGGGAGTGGTAAGCGACAAGCCCCAAACTGCAGCCATTATTTTGGCAGGTGGTTCGGGGGAGCGTTTCGGCAACCCAAACGGCAAGCAGTTGGTCAAAATCGAGGGAAAGCCTGTATTGACGTGGTCTGCAGAAGCTTTCGATGCAGTCGCCGATATCGGGCTGATCGTTGTCGTGTGTCCTGAGGATCGTATGAGCGAGTATCTGCGCGAGGCTATCGATCCGTTTCCTTTTGTGACGCCGATTGTGGTAGCACCGTCAGGAGCGAGTCGCCAGGAATCGGCATTTTCCGGTTTGGAGTACGTTCCCGAAGAGTACGAGTTCGTGGTAATGCATGATGGTGCTCGACCGCTTGTGTCTCCCGAGTTCATCGAGCATACCATCAACATGATCAAGGGCAACATCGATTGCGATGGCGTGGTGGTTGCGCATCCAACTGTCGATACGCTCAAAATCGTCGAGAACGGCGTTATCGTTGGAACGCCGGATCGACGCGTATTCTGGAATGCGCAAACGCCGCAAGTGTTCCGTGCAGGCATTTATCGTCGAGCGCATGCTGCCGCGCTTTCGGATGGCTTCGTCGGTACCGATGATTCATCTCTTATCGAGCGGCTCGGCGGCAACGTCATCGTCATCGAGGGCAAGCGCGACAATATCAAGCTGACTGTGCCTGAGGATTATCCGATGCTTTCCAGCCTTATCAGGCAAAGGATGCAAGGGTGATGAGCGTGGATCGCACAATGAGAATCGGCCAAGGATATGACGTGCATGCGTTCGCAGAAGGCCGGAAGCTGATCTTGGGGGGTGTCGACATCCCCCATACACGCGGCCTGCTTGGCCATTCGGATGCCGATGTCCTCGCACATGCCATCGCAGATGCATTGCTCGGTGGCGTGCGCGGTGGTGATGTCGGCAAATTGTTTCCCGACACCGATCCCGCTTACAAGGATGCAGATTCACTCGATTTGCTTGCGCAAGTTGCCGCATTCGTGCGCGAGCAAGGTTTCGAAATCGTTGATGTCGACAGCGTCATAGCTGCTCAAGCGCCGAAGCTCAGTCCGTTTCGCGATCAAATGCGCGAGAACCTTGCTAAAGCTATGGGCATCCCAGTCGAGAATGTGGGTGTGAAAGCGACCACGACCGAGCATCTCGGTTTCGAAGGGCGCGAAGAGGGAATTTCCGCTTCGGCAGTCTGTCTGCTTGCCCGATGTAAGTAGCTCATAGCGTCTATTGCGCGAACGCGCCGAGAGCGCGTAGTTTATGCCGTTATTTCTGTTATCCTGATACAGCTGCGAAAAGACGCCCATTTCAAGTGTTGCCCGCGCATGCAGGTGCTTGAATCGAACGTGTTCGCAGGAGCATTTGAATAGGAAAAGGAGTCACCAATGCTCAAGCTCTATGATACGAAGCTCCGTAAAAAAGTTGAATTCGTTCCGCTTACAGAGGGTCATGTGGGCATGTACGTATGCGGACCGACGGTATACAACCGCATCCATATCGGCAATGCGCGCACATTCATCGCGTTCGATACGATTCGACGTTATTTGATTTGGCGCGGTTACGATGTCACCTTTGTTCAGAACGTGACCGATGTCGATGACAAGATCATCAACCGTGCGAACACTGAGGGGCGCAGTGCTGCTGAAGTTGCCGAAGAATACACTGAGGCATTCATCGAGGATATGCATGCAGCGGGTGTGCTCGATCCCGACATCCGTCCGAAGGCCACCGAGGAAATCGATACGATGATAGAGCTCGTTTCGACGCTCATTGATCGCGGTCATGCATATGTGGCAGAGGGCGACGTGTACTTCGCTGTCCGATCCTACGATGACTACGGTGCGCTGAGTGGACGCAATATCGATGAGATGGAAAGCGGACATCGCGAATTGCGTGCTGACGGTCAAGGTCTTGACGAGCGCAAGCAGGACGAATTCGATTTCGCGTTATGGAAGGCCGCAAAGCCAGGCGAACCGAGCTGGGATTCTCCTTGGGGAAAAGGCCGCCCAGGCTGGCATATCGAATGCTCTGCGATGTCCCATAAGTATCTAGGCCTGCCGTTTGATATCCATGGTGGCGGCTCTGATTTGGTGTTCCCGCATCATGAGAACGAGCGCGCCCAATCCGAGGCTGCATATGGGTGCACGTTCGCGAACCATTGGATCCATTCTGGTATGCTTCAGATCGCGAATGCCCAGACAGGCGAAGCCGAGAAGATGAGCAAATCGCTCAACAATTTCCTGCTTTTGCATGAAGCGCTTGAGATTGTGCGTCCTGAGGCGCTTCGCATGCTCACGCTGCAAACGCACTATCGCAGTCCTCTCGTGTTCGGCGATGCGCGCCTTGCAGAGGCCGATGCAGCGTTGACGCGTATCGAAAATGCAGTGCGCAATATCGACTGGCAGCTTGCGAATGCGGGTGCAGGTGATGCCGTGCTCGATGATGAGAAACTCGTTGACGCAGCCCGCGTTGCCCGCGAGGCCTTCATCGAGGCGATGGATGATGATTTCAACGCACCCGAGGCAATCGGAGCGATTTTCACTTTGGTCAATGCCGTAAATGCCGAAATCGGTGACAAGAGCGCCACGATGGCAGATAAAGCCGCGCTCGAAGCAGTGCGCGGAACCCTTGTCGAGCTTATGAACACACTCGGCATTGACGTAACGGCCGCTGAAGACGATGCAGATGCGTATCCCGCCGAAGTGCTTGAACTTGCTGCTCAGTTCGCAGGATTCGAAGGTTCGAGCACGTCTGATGCCGTGAACGCGCTGCTCGAGGCTCGTACTGCTGCCCGTGCTGCGAAGGACTGGGGTACTGCTGACGGCATCCGCGATGGCCTTGCGGCGCTCGGTTTGAAGATCGAGGATACTGCGCAAGGTCCTCGTGTGGTGTAGCGCGGTGGCAGCCGACCATGTAAAGATTCCCGAGCTTCTTGCTCCTGCCGGCGGCATGGAGCAGTTGAAAGCTGCGGTCCGCTTCGGCGCAGATGCCGTATATCTTGCAACCGATCGGTTCGGCATGCGCCAACGCGCAATCAACTTCACGATGGACGAGCTTAGCGAAGCCGTGCGATTCGCACATGAAGCAGGCGTTTCTGTCCATGTGACCTGCAATATCCTGATGTACGATTCTGATATCGTGCAATTGCCCGAATACTTTGAGGCACTTGATGAGATGGGCGTCGATGCGCTCATCATCGGTGATTTGGGAGCTGCTGCGCTAGCACGCAAGCATGCGCCGCACATTGCTCTTCATGTCAGCACGCAAGCGAGCGTTGCCAATGCTGAGGCTGCACGTGTTTGGCAGGATTTAGGTGCTTCGCGTATCGTTCTTGCGCGCGAGCTCTCGCTTGATCAAATAGCAGAGTTGCGTCACAAGTTGCCTAGTGATCTGGAACTCGAAGCGTTCGTGCATGGTGCCATGTGCATGGCGATTTCCGGCAGATGCCTTATCAGCTCATATTTGACCGGGCGTTCGGGAAATCGCGGGCACTGCACACAGCCATGCCGATGGAATTACAAGGCAATGTCTACAGCGGTCGCGGCGGATGGATCTTCTGTTTCTGGAGCATGCGATCTGCCCGAAGCGCTTCCTTCGCTGCTTTTGGAAGAGGAGAAAAGGCCAGGCGAATTTTTTGAACTCGAGCAAGACACATATGGCAGCTTCATCATGAATGCCAAGGATTTGAACATGCTTGCTCATGTCCGCGAGCTTGCCGATATCGGCGTGGATTCGCTTAAGATCGAGGGCCGCAACAAAAAGGCGTTCTACGTCGCAACGGTGGTAAACGCGTACCGCCATGTTTTGGACGGCGCAGATCCGAGCGCATTCGCCGATGAGCTTTTAACGGTTTCCCATCGTCCCTACGGCACAGGTTTCTATTTCGGTATGGCTCCGCAGGCGCCGACGTACGACGGGTACGAGCAGACATGCCTGCATGTGGCAGACGTGCTCGACGCCAGAATAATTGGCGACCAAGCATATGAATTGACGGTACGTTGTCGCAATCGATTCAGCGAAGGCGATGAGCTTGAAGTGCTTGCTCCGAAGGCTCAATTATTCAGTGTGACGGTCAAAGACCTTGCATGGCTTGGAGAATCGGTTGACGAGTCGATGCCGCCTGTTGCCCAAGCGGTGGCGATTGCGAATCGTGCAAATGAAACGGGATTGTACCGATTCCGAACAACGAGTTGGGTGGAACCAGGAAGCTATCTACGCCGCCGCCAATTCAGGCGCAGTGCTCGTAGCGGATGCTGATGAAGAAGCAACTCGAAAAAACCCAAGTAATGCGCATCCTCGATCAGGCAGGTGTGCCGTATCGTTCGTATAGTTACGTTGATTCTGGTGTTGTGAGCGGGCTTGCGGTTGCCGAAGTACTCGGGCAAGATCCCGATCAGGTGTTCAAAACCCTCGTTACCGTCGGACATACCGGGGAGCATTACGTGTTCACGATACCCGTCAGCTGCGAGCTCGATTTGAAGAAAGCAGCAGAATCAGTGGGAGAGAAGTCGATCCACATGATTAAGAGCAAAGAGCTGCTTCCTTTGACAGGTTACGTTCATGGGGGATGCTCTCCGATCGGAATGAAAAAGCAATTCGTTACAGTCGTTGATGAGACGGCGACCCTATATGATGCCATTTGTTTTAGCGCAGGACGGATAGGCTATCAGGTGCAAATGAGCGTTGAAGATTTGGGGCGTATCGTGCCGATCCGCTTCGCGGACATCACATGCATGTAAAAATGTGACATCAGCAGCCATTTGTGGCAAAATAGCAGGCGAAAGATACGAATGAGCCTACTAGGAATATCACATCATGTCTACGCAATTCAACGTACGAGTTGCAGATAACGTTGCCGTGCAAACATTGATGCGCGACTTGGGTCTGCCTCACTTCATGGCAGCGACTTTGGCTGCACGTGGCATCGAAACACCTGAAGACGTACAGCGTTTTCTCTCGCCTTCCCTTGAGAGGGATTGGCTCGACCCTTATACCATTCCCGGTCTGAAAGATGTTGCCGATGCGCTTGAAGCTGCTATCAAGACGGGCAAGCGCATCGCAGTGTTCGGAGACTTCGATCTCGACGGTATTTCGGCAACAACCGTCCTTACACGTGGTTTGCGCCTGTTCGGAGCAGCGGTCATCCCATTTATCCCGCGCCGTTTCGAGGAGGGTTACGGCATAACCAAAGAGGCATTCGAGCGCTTGATGAGCGCCGAGTGCGCACCTGAACTCATCGTTACCGTAGACTGCGGTATCTCCAGCAAGGTTGCTGCAGAGGCGATTGCGCAAGAGGGAATCGAGCTTCTCGTCACCGACCATCACGAGCCAGGTTCTCTTGTACCCGAGGACATTCCTGTAGCCGACCCCAAGCTCGACGCCTCGTGCGAAAGCGCCATCCTCGCCGGCGTCGGCGTTGCGCTCAAACTCGTGCAGGCTTTGGGCATGCGGTTCGGCAAGCCTCAGGCATGGCGCGATCTGACAGACTTCGCTGCTCTGGGCACCATCGCCGATTTAATGCCGATGCTCGGGGAGAATCGTGCGTTAGTTGCTGATGGTGTTGCCCGCATCAACGCACGCCCGCGGCCTTGCTTAGCCGCGCTGCTTGGTGTTGCTGGCGCATCTGGCAAACCCGTCTCCGCGAACAATCTGAGTTTCTCGCTCATTCCAAGGCTCAATGCGGCTGGCCGCATGGGCGATGCTCAATTGGCGCTCGATTTGCTGCTCGCCGATGATTTCGACAGCGCGAACGAACTCGCAGCGCAGCTTGAGGGAATGAACGATAAGCGCCGCAGAATAGAGCTGGAGCTTTCAGAAATCGCGCAAGCCCAGGCAGACCAGATTTACGTGGGGCAACGCGCGCTCGTTGTCGCAGGTGAAGGCTGGCACGAAGGCGTCAAAGGCATCGTAGCCTCTCGCCTTGTGGGTAAATACGGTGTTCCCGCTTTGCTGTTCTCCATCGAAGGCGATCAAGCACGCGGTTCCGGTCGTAGCGTCGGCCAAGTCAACTTGTTCAAAGCGGTAGAGAGCGTTTCCGATTTGCTTACACGTTTCGGCGGGCATGAGGCGGCAGTCGGTGTGACGCTGCCTGTTTCCAAGCTCCCTGAATTCACCGAGCGTATTTGCGCTTATATGGATTCGTTGCCCGCAGAAGCTTTCCATCCGCTTGTGCAGATTGACACCTGCGTTGACTTGTCCGAATTGACGCTTGAGAACGTTCGTCAACTCGACAGGCTCGCTCCATTCGGTCAGCAGAATCCGATACCTTGCTTCTTGGCGCGCGACGTTACGTTGGCAAACGTGCGAGCCGTGGGAGCAGATAAGAACCACCTCTCATGCATGCTTTCTGACGGACGAGCATCAGTTGCAGGCATTATGTTCCATTGCCCTGATATAGCGGAGCTGCTTGCCAATGACAGCGTCGTTAACGTTGCGTTCCAAGCTCAAATCGATGAATGGCGCGGTCGTCAATCCGTAAAGGCGATGATAAAGTCATTCGTTCCCGCGCGCGCATGCCAAGCGCTTGAGGCATGTTTGCGCGAGCAAGATAAGACGTTCGTTGCTGACCTCTATGCCGCATGTGAAGACGATGCGTGCGCAGACGAGACGACCGTGCAAGTCGACAGCCAGGCGCATCGCGATGAGCTTGTGCAGAATCGTCGCACATGGGAGGAGCGTGCATCGGGAAGCCCCGAGCAGCTTGAGCAAGCGATTGTCCGTGCGCTTCTCGGCAATTGCTCCTTGCATGATTCGCAGCGTGCGGTTCTCAGCAATTTGCGCCATGGCCGCTCAGTGCTTTCCGTTATGGCAACGGGCTGTGGCAAATCCCTCATCTATCAAGTGCATGCCTCTCTTGAAGCTCTGAAGAACGGCAAGGCATCCCTTATCATCTATCCGTTGCGTGCTCTTGCCGCCGATCAGGCGTTTCGTTTCAATGCGATGCTGACGCAATTCGGTATCGCTTCAGCAGCGCTCACTGGTGAAACGAACGCCGATGAGCGTCAACGCATCTTCAAAGACCTAGATGAGGGCAAGATTGACATCATCTCGACCACGCCAGAGTTCTTCCTGTGCCACGCAGCGCGCTTCGCTTCCTCGCAACGTATCGATTTCGTCGTCATTGATGGAGCTCATCGTATCGGTGGGCCGCGAGCCGAGCATCGTAGGGCGTATTCGAGATTACGTCAGGGAATCGATTCCCTAGGTCATCCGACAGTACTTGCTTTGATTGCCACGGTAAATGATGATATTGCCGATGACCTGCTTGCGCTTTTACCGATAGATGATCTGGTGGTCGATGAATCACCGCGCGAGAACTTGCACATCGACGATCAGCGTAATTTGAAGAATCGCGATGATTATCTTGCCAATCTGGTTGCCCGTGGTGAAAAAACGCTCATCTATGTGAACTCACGGGAGCAGTCGATTGCTGTAGCACGGATTTTGCGCAAGCGAGTTCCGCAGCTATCCATGCTCATAGGCTTCTACAACGCGGGGCTCACACTAAAGGAGCGAAGGCGCATTGAAGAGCTATTCCGCTCGAATGCGCTTCTGACCCTTGTCGCCACTTCTGCGTTTGATGAGGGGGTTAACATTCCTAACATCAGGCACGTGGTGCTCTATCATCTGCCATTCAATGAAATCCAATTCGCCCAGATGAGCAGTCGTGCTGGTCGCGATGGGCAGGCTGCGACTGTCCATCTGCTTTTCGGAGTAAACGACGCTCTCGTCAATGAGCGGATTCTGCGCGATATGACTCCGGATCATGATGTGCTTGCAGAAGTCTATAGATGGCTTCGAAGCATGCAGCGAGAGCACCGTGGTCATGCATTTACCGTTGGCGTCGACGATATGATGCGCATGTCCGAGAAAAGCGCGCATCGGATAAGCGTTGCCTCTACAATATGCGGTATCGCTGTTTTCAGCGAACTTGGGCTTATCGAGGCGCATACGTGTTTTATCGCAGGTCGCAAGGCGTGTTCTATCAGCGTCAAAGAAGATGCCGATCGCGTTGAACTGACCGATAGCATCCGCTACCAAGAGGGCTTGGGCGAGCAGGAAGTTTTCCAAGCGTTCAGGGAGTGGGTTTTCGAATGCGATGACGACAGTTTGCGCCAACGCGTTTCATACACTATTGCACCGTTCGATCGATCGCAGTCGGAAGGAGGAGACCTTGGTGCCAAATAACGATGAGAAACTGAAGAATCAGGCAGATAGCGCATTGTCGAACGACGAAGCCAAGCAAGACGACCAAGGCGATGCCCTTCTTGGTCGTCGGCGCGTTGCGCAAAAGGCCATTTCGATCCATGCGAATCGTGCAACCGAGTCGGGCGTGCTCGCAACCCCAGAAGAGCGTTTCGATGTGCTCGAGGACATGGTTGCAGGCTATGCATCCGAAGACGATTTGGCCTTGCTTGAAAAAGCCTACCGGTTTGCAGAAAAGGCGCACGAAGGGCAGTGCCGTAAAAGCGGCGAGCCATTCATCGCTCATCCTGTTGAAGTTGCCATTATTCTTGCTGATTTGCGTATGGATGTCGAAACACTGTGCGCGGCCTTATTGCACGATACGGTGGAAGATACCAGTGAAACGGCGGAATCGGTTACGAAGGAATTCGGCGAGCAGATTGCTGCGTTGGTTGAAGGCGTCACAAAGATCTCGCGCATCGAGGTCGGCAGCCTGACCGAGGAGCAGGCCCAAACGATCCGCAAGATGCTCGTTGCAATGAATCAGGATATCCGCGTTATTGTCATCAAGCTCGCGGACCGTCTGCACAACATGCGCACGCTTCGCGCCCTCTCGGAAGATCGTCGAATCTACAAATCGCGCGAAACGCTCGAAGTCTATGCGCCTATCGCGCATCGCTTGGGCATTGATTCCATCAAATGGGAGCTCGAGGACCTTGCGTTCTTCTATCTCGAGCCCAACAAATACAAGCAAGTCTCGCGTATGGTTATGGAGAGCCGTGCAGAGCGCGAGGCATACCTGAACCAGGTCATCGAAGCGCTGCGCAATGAGATGGACCGTGCGACTATCGATTGCCATATCATGGGTCGTCCTAAGCACCTCTATTCGATTTATCAGAAGATGACTCGCAAGGGGAAGGGCTTTTCGGAAATCTACGATTTGATTGCAGTGAGGATCATCGTGAAGACGATGCCCGAATGCTATTCGGCACTTGGCGCCGTGCATTCGCTGTGGCACCCCATTCCCGGTCGTTTCAAAGACTACATCGCAATGCCGAAGCTCAATATGTACCAAAGCTTGCATACGACGGTCATCGGTCCTGCGGCACGTCCGCTCGAAGTTCAGATCCGTACCGAAGAGATGCATCGTACGAGCGAATATGGTGTTGCCGCTCATTGGCGTTACAAGGAGAACGGAAGCACTGCCGATGAGCATCTCGAGCGGCAGCTCGCATGGCTCAGGCAGATGATCGACTGGCAGGACGAGACAAGCGATTCGCGCGAGTTCCTCAAAGAGCTCAAATTCGATCTTGCACCATCGGAGGTGTACGTTTTCACACCAAAGGGCGAGGTCATCGGTTTGCGCGCGGGGTCGACGCCTGTCGATTTCGCATATGCGATCCATACGGAAGTCGGCAATCATTGCGTTGGCGCGAAGGTGAATGGGTCGATTGTTCCATTGACGTATACGCTCAAGGTCGGTGACCGCGTCGAAATCCTCACGCAGAAGAGCGCGACGCCTTCACGCGACTGGCTTTCCATCGTGCAGACGCCGTCCGCACGTAGCAAGATACGAGCATACTTCTCCAAGATGTCGCGCAGTGACGATTTGCAGTTGGGTCGTGCGCAGCTGTTGCGTGAGATGCGCAAGAATGGCTTCGGCATCTCGAGCGCACAATCGATGCGTGCCATCAAAACGGTCTCCGAGCATATGGGCTATAAAGATGCCGATGAGATGTACGTGAAGATCGGTCTTGGCAAGGAAAGCGCACAGCACGTCGCAAACCGGTTGCTCAAATTACTCGTTGACCGCGGCACCGAGGATGCGGCCACGCCTGGCCTTGGAAGTTCGACCAGCTCGACAGGTAAGCCTGCTCCGATGCTCACCAGCGTGAAGCGTCCGAAGAAACACGAAACCCATAGCTCGAACGGCGTTGTGGTGAAGGGCATCGATGATGTGCTGGTGCGTCTATCGCATTGCTGCAACCCCGTACCCGGCGATGAGATCATCGGTTTCGTGACGCGCGGCCGCGGCGTGTCGGTGCATCGTGCCGACTGCCCGAATGCCAAGGATTTGCGCCGCACTCCCGAGCGCATCATCGAAGTATCCTGGGCCGATTCGATGAAGGGCACTATGACCTATACGTTCGACCTGCACGTGCAGGCCATACATCGCTCGAATCTTTTGCGCGATGTGACGATAGCGATTTCCGAAATCGGTGCGAACATCGTTTCATGCTCAACGAACGTTCATAAGGACGGCATCGCGGAGATGCATTTCACATACGAGCTATCCGATGTCGAGCAGGCGCGTAACTTGTTGCAACGCGTGCAAGAGATAGATGGCGTATTCGATGCGTCACGTACGGCTCCGCAAAGAACTAAGAAGGAGACGGGTTGATATGACTTCTCCGTGCGTTAGCATTGAGCGAATCGTTCTAGGTCCGATAGCTAACAACGTTTATCTGATCAGCGATGGTTCGAGTATGGTGCTCGTCGATCCGAGTTGCCAGGAGAAGGATATTCTCGCATTTCTCGATGGCCGTACGCCAGATGCGATCTTCGTGACGCATGCTCATTATGACCATATCGGAGCCCTTGCCGCATTAAGAACGGCAACAGGGGCACCCGTATATGCATCCGCTGCGGAAGAGCCATTGATCAACGGGAGTAATCCATCTTGGAATTCCCGCCATGGCGTTGAGCCGTGTCCCGTGGATCACGTGGTGAGCGATGGCGATTTGCTCACTATCGGCAATATGACGTGGAAAGTCATGATTACGCCTGGTCATTCACAAGGCAGCACATGCTTTTTACTTGAGGATGCCCGCGCATGCGGCGTTGATGATGCATCGGCTTCCATTCTCGTTTCCGGAGATACGCTTTTCGAGGGAACGATTGGGCGTACTGATTTCGAAGGCGGTGATTTCCAGGCAATGAGGCGATCGCTTGCACGCTTGGCGGCTTTGCAAGACGAGACCATCGTGCTTCCCGGACATGGGAATCCAACCACTATCGATGCCGAGCGTATGCGTGTTTTCGAAAGGTACTGTTGAAGGTAAAGCGTAAAACGCAGCAGCGTATAATAGTCTGATGCGGTACACTGAACATGAGCCTGTATGTTTAACTACGGCGATTGGAGCGGAGAATGGCGAAGAAAGATAAATTCGATTATTTCAGTGCGTTCGAGCAGCTCACTCACCTTGCTGTTGAAGAGGCTGATTTGCTGATACAGGCTATCGAGGAGTACACCACGCCCGACAACTTGCTTCCGCACGTTACGAAAGCTCACGAGCTTGAACATCGCGGCGATGTGATCAATCACGAGATATTCACGAATATTGCGACGGATTTCATCACGCCGCTCGAGCGTGAGGATCTGGTTGGCATCACTCAGAACCTTGACAACGTGCTCGATTATCTTGAGGACGTGTTCCAGTGCTTCTACATGTACGATATCCAGTTCATGCAGGAAGATGCGCTCGATTTCGCAAAGCTCATCAAGAATAGCTGCGAAGCGCTCGATATCGCCATGGGCAATTTCCGCAACTTCAAGAAAAACAGGATGTACCGAGAATACATCGTGAACGTGAACGACTACGAAGAGGAAGCCGACCAGTTGTATTTGCAGACCATCCGCAAGCTCTTCAAAACATATCGCGACAAGCCGCTTGTTGCGCATGTGTGGGCAGACATCTTCAACCGCATGGAAAAGTGCTCCGATGCAACCGAGCATGTCGCTGACGTTATGAGCACGGTGTACCTGAAGAATTCGTAAGGCAACACGTATCTAAAAATAGTTTTCATCGACCGCGCGCATAGTCGCGCGGTTTCTTTTTTGATAGGGAATCAGGCTGTCGGATATGCAGTCATGATGCCGCGCACGAGGAATTCCACGTTCCCCTTAGGTCCTGTGATGGGAGACTGTGTGACATCCGTGATGCTGAAACCGTTCGCTTCGAGTGCCTCGGAAACCTCAGAGACTGTTCGAGCGCGAATTGCAGGATCGCGAACTACACCGTGGTCGGTTTCATCATGACGAGATTCGAATTGAGGTTTAACAAGCCCGATGAAAACCGTTCCTTCGGCGCTGAGCCGTGCGAACTCTGGAGCAAGGGAAGCGAGCCCAATAAAGCTCACGTCTGCAACGATCAAATCGAACGGCGCACCAAGCTCTTCCTTATTTGCGGTTTTGATGTTGGTACGTTCGAAAACGCTCACCCGTTCATCTTGGCGCAAGCTCCAGGCTAGTTGACCGTAATTCACATCAACGCATGTTACGCTTGCGGCTCCCGCTTGAAGGAGGCAGTCAGTGAAGCCCCCTGTGGAAGAACCGACATCGATGCAGCGCAATCCTGTTACGTCTTGATCGAACGTATCGAGCGCAGCTTGCAATTTAAAGCCACCGCGTGAAACGAAACGCCGCGAATCAGTTTTCTTGCCATGAGCTTTCGTCTTAATGAAAATGTCTGCATCGGGTGCAACCATGAGCGCAGCGCTCGTTGCGTAGACGTCGTTCACGCGGACTTCCCGTGCTAAAACGGCTCGAAGTGCGGTATCGGTGTCTGGGAAATAACCTAGTTCGACCAAGAGGTCGTCTAAGCGTGTTTTTGAGATTCTCCTCGTCAAGCGCAGCAGCTCAATCGTCGGGATTAACGTCCCTTGGCCATCTTGGCGGCGATTTCCTCGGCAGAGAGCTGCGTTTCCTCGAAGATGCTATCGGAATCGAGACCGAAAGCATGATGGAGGCAGCGTACCGCTTCGGTGGCTTGAGATTGCTCGACCACGACGGATAAGCGGATGGGTGACGTTGAGATGGCGAGGATGTTGATGTTGTTTTCGCCAAGCGTGCTGAAGGCCAATGCTGCGACACCGGGCGAAGACTTCATTCCCGTGCCGACAAGGCTGACCTTTGCGATGTTGGTATCGACGACGTATTCGCGTGCGTTGAGCTCGGGCACGATGCGCTCGAGAGTATTGCGAGCGCGGTCGAGATCGGCTTTCGGGCACGTGAAGCTGATGTCTGTGAAGCCATCCTCGGAGATGTTTTGGATGATCATGTCGACGCTGACCATATCTGCTGCAAGTCCACTGAACAATTTTGCCGCAACGCCGGTCATATCAGGTACTTGGCGCAATGTGATTTTGACTTCAGACGTGTCGTGGGCGATTCCGGTGATGACCGCTTCTTCCATAGCTGGGTCCTCCTTGATATAGGTGCCTTCTGCATCAGAGAATGCAGAACGGGAGTGGATGACTACGCCCCATTTGCGGGCGAACTCGACAGCGCGCATTTGCAATACGCCTGCGCCGGCGGCGGAAAGCTCGAGCATGTCATCATACGAGATCGCATCGAGCTTCTTTGCGCGCGGGCATACACGCGGGTCTGCCGTGTATACGCCATCGACGTCAGAATAGATTTCACACACATCGGCGCCGATTCCCCACGCGACGGCAACGGCAGTGGTGTCAGACCCGCCGCGTCCAAGCGTGGTCATATCGCCATTGGGATCAATGCCCTGGAAACCGGCGACAACGGGGATGTAGCCCCGATTCAGGGCATCCATGATGCGTTCGTTATGGACCTTGATGATTTTCGCCTTGGCATGCATGCCATCGGTTTCGATGCCCGCTTGACGACCCGTGAAGCTCATGGCCTTATAGCCCTTCGACTCGATTGCCATAGCGAGCAGCGTCATGCTAACTTGTTCGCCCGTTGAAAGCAGGCGATCCATTTCGCGGGCGGGGGGATTATCGTTCACCGCTGCAGCCAGGCCGATGAGCTCATCGGTGGTTTTTCCCATTGCTGATACGACAGCAACAACCTGGTCACCAGCTTGGCGTTTCGCGATGAGACGTTTGGCAACCATCTGGATGCGCTCGGGTGAAGCAACCGAGGTGCCGCCGAATTTCGCCACAATCAATGACATAGATTTCCTTTAGCCGACAACGAATGGTACATACGTGGCTCTCGCTGCCGTTAATGTGTGCGGCGCGAAAACGCTATCACTATAGCAAATGCGCTTTATGAGCTGTATTGTTTCCAGCCAAATGCTATTCATTTTCGACAACAAGCAGTGTTGGAACGGTAGATTCGCCCAAAAAATTCAAGTCTTTCGTTATCTGACGCGCAGAATCGACATCGAACGATGCCTGACTGAAGGCAGCTAGACTCAGATGAGCTTTAGCCAGTGCGCATTCGAAGAGGTCCTCGAAGCTTTCGCTGCGCGCCATCTCTTTGAAAGGATCTTCCCATGTTTTATGGCTCTGGTTTTCGAACGCGCTGTTTTCTAACTCGATGGCACGATGGCTCATCGAGCCGTAGAAGGAGTATGCGCGGAATCTTTGTTCTACGCGTGAAAGGACTGTGCGCTTGATGCCGCGTGGTGACCTGAGGGCACGTAGTCCGAGACGATAGCATGCGACAGCTCGAGAGAATAGTCGTGCGGGGATGACTCTCTGATACGTTGTTAGAGCCATAAACAGATACATCCGCGATGCGATTGATAAAACGCGGCCGTTTGCATGCAACGCTTCTTTTTCAGGAGAGAAATCGTGGATAGTCTTGCCTGTTCTCCGATAGAGCATAACCTCGTCGAGTTCGCTCTCGATGGTTGCATGAACCTCATGGGAGTCTTTGGCTTCCAAGTCTGGTTCTCCAGCCGAGCAATATGCATATTGCTGCGCGTAGACCAAGGGATGAACGTTCGCATCAAGCATATAGTGGCACAAAAAACCCAGTGCATACGCATTGCCGATTGCGCGATCTTCTTCCGATAGGGTTTCTAAGGATTGCTTGAGCGAAGCAAGCAATTCGCTCGTTTTTTCGTGATGCATGTCAACGGCAAGGGTATGGTACTTGGCAAGAGGCGGTGCTAGTACCGTGAAATAGATGGGATCGGGGCCTTGATTGCCGAGAAGAAACGCATCGCGTTCCTCAATCGAAGGCCCGACGAGGCCTTTTTCATGCTGATAGGCATCTTGTCCGAAGAAATAATGTGAGATGATGGCTGGCATATTTCTATATCTTTCGATGTGAATCGCTATCTCGCATCGTTGCTTGCTCCGTATGGGCTTCGATGCTTTCAGGATACTGCTGCAAAGCTTGCGGCATCCCAATGGCGGCCAATCGGCACGAAAAGCATAAACTTAAATGGTTTCCTGCGATTTGCGGGCGATATGGAGCGCTTTGGCGCTTCTGAAACGGTCTTGTAAAATACTGTGGCTATAATGAGGCAAACGTGATGCCTTGAAGCGTTGCGTAATCGCCGTATACGCACGATGCGTATGCGGTATTCGGTTCGATATATATGAGAAGAGGACGAACTAATTATGGCTTGGACGAAAGCAATCCCTGCTCATCCCGTTGTTGCGGTTGCTGGTGCTACCGGTGCGGTAGGGCAGGAGTTCATGAATGTGCTCCACGACCTTGATTTCCCTGCGGCAGAAGTACGTGCGTTGGCATCTGCGCGTTCTGCAGGAAAGAAGATCGAATTCGCTGGTTGCGGCCAGGTGCCCGCTGGTGAGCTAACCGTACAGGAGATGACCCCCGAGTCATTCGAGGGCGTCGATATCGCCCTGTTCAGTGCAGGTGCGGGCGTGTCGAAGCAAATGCGCGAGGCGGTAGTTGCTGCTGGCGCTGTCATGATAGATAATTCCAGCGCATTCCGCATGGAAGACGATGTGCCGCTGATCGTTCCCGAGGTGAACCCCGATGATATCAGCTGGCATTCCGGCGTCATTGCTAATCCTAACTGCACGACTATCATCATGTCGTTGCCGTTGAAAGCGCTTCACGATGTTGCTCCCGTCAAGCGCGTTGTTGTTTCCTCCTATCAGGCTGCCAGCGGTGCGGGTGCGCCAGCTATGGCAGAGCTGTACGACCAGACGCGCGAGTTCCTTGATGGCAAGCGCGGCGACGAGCTTACCGTGAAGGCGTTTGCCCATCAAATCGCATTCAACTGCATCCCGCATATCGATGTATTCCTAGAAGACGGCTCCACGAAGGAGGAGTGGAAGATGGTCGTAGAGACCAAGAAGATCTTCCATGCCGATATCGCCGTCGCTCCGACATGTGTGCGCGTGCCTTCCCTGCGTTGCCACGCAGAGGCCGTGAACGTTGAATTCGCAGAGCCGATTTCGGTTGAGCAGGCCCGCGCGGCGTTCGAGGCATTCGAGGGTGTCGCGGTGATGGACGACACGGCTAACAATGTGTATCCGATGCCGGGCTTGCTCCAGGGTACTAATGACGTGTATGTTGGTCGCCTGCGTAAGGACCCTACGGTTGAAAATGGTCTGAATTTCTGGTGCGTCGGCGATCAGATCCGCAAGGGCGCAGCGCTTAACGCGGTGCAGATTGCGAAGCTGCTGCTTCCGAAAGAGTAGTGCTCAATAGAACATATCCTCATTAAAACGAGGCACCGGGCAATAACCCCCGGTGCCTTTAACTTTATGCGGTTTGCGTTTTTTGTCAGTCGAAGCAAAGGAATACGTTATTCCTTGTAGTAGAGCATGCAGTGGCAGAAGCCATGGAATTCAGGATCGGCGATTTGCTCTTTGAATTCCGTGCACATGCATTTGGTGTCCTCCGATTGAACGATCTTGCAAGGGCAATAACCACCAGTTCGCTTGAGGCCCTCCCTTACTACGGCGACGATCTCTTTGTCAGGATTGAGTTTGACGCTCATGTGGATTCCCCTTTCTTCCGTGTTATTCAAAAGCGATTCATATCGCGCAATAAGCCGAGCTGAAGAAGTGCTGATATCGTAGCCAGCCTCAATGATGGCGTCGGCGCGTTTTGTGCGGTCGGATTGGGTACCTGTTCTTTCAGCTGCCGAGACGATTGCGTTTGCCCAGATATCCGCATCGGCAAGCGGGAGTGCCGACACTACATCGGTTATATGGCTTACGGGAGGAATCGTATCGGCTATCACGCAGGGCAGTCCGGCAGCTTGGGCTTCGAGCAGCGCAACGGGCTGGCCCTCGTAGCGCGAAGGAAATGAAAAAACATCAAAGGCCGAAAGAAGCTGCGGAATATCTTCGCGAATACCCAAGAAAAGAACGCTGTCGGCAATCCCCAGCGCTTTTGCTTTTCTACGGGCTTTTTCTTCAAGCTCGCCTCGACCGACAAGAGCGAGTTTCGCGTCAGCGCGCAGAGCTTTTACGACGGCGAATATGTCGAGAAGAAAATCGTGATTCTTCTGCTCGTTGAAACGTCCTACGTGACCTATGAGCAATTCGTTAGCGCTTAATCCCAGTTCTGTTCGGATTTGCTTGCGCTTGTGCTCATCAAAGCGGAAGTTTTTGCAGTTAATGCCGTTGAGCAAAACCTCGAATTTATCCGAATCAACGACGTCTTGCCCAAAGCGGCTGGCACCTGCTTCGTACGAGCAGCCAATGAAATAATCTGCATATTTGATGACCGAGCGCGTCAACAATCGATATGCTGCAGCCGAAAGTGGCGAAGCTGAGTCGATGTTGTGACTATGTGCGATAGTTTTCGCGCCATGTTTGCGTGCGACATCAAGATAAATCGATGCGCAACTGCCGATATGTCCATGCACGATGTCGTAGTGTGGATGGTCGGCAGAATCGAAAAACGCCTCGACAGCGGTCCGATACGCCCGGCGGTTGATTACTGTGAAAGCCGGAACGCGGTAGATATGCCCACCTAGTTTAGTGATTTCATCATCGTAATCAGCCGTCTCGTTCGTGTGGACGAGGAAATCGAATGTAACATCGTGCTGGTCGATTGTGCGCATGAGGTTCATGACCATTGTTTCGGCACCAGCCCGATCCATCTTGCCAATGACATGGAGCACGCGCATGCGCGGGTTGATCAGAACCTCTTTTGAAGAAGGGGCTTTCGACTCCATTGTTTGATTCGATGAATCCAGCATCGTGGTCCTTAGTTCTTCAACGAATTGATAGGTGCAGGGAAGCGGCCTCCACGATGTGCGAACACATCGCCCGCGAAGCGGTTTACCGGCATGACTGGGGCCGAGCCGAGCAAGCCGCCGAAGTCGAGCATATCGCCTTCCTTCTTGCCAATTGCAGGAATCAAGCGTACGGCAGTCGTCTTGTTGTTGATGACGCCGATAGCGCACTCGTCGGCGATAATTCCGAAGATGGTTTCGGGGGTGATGTCACCTGGCACTGCAATCATGTCGAGTCCGACCGAGCATACGCACGTCATAGCCTCGAGCTTTTCGAGGCTCAAGGCGCCTGCTTGCGCAGCTGCGATCATTCCCGCATCTTCCGATACCGGAATGAACGCGCCCGACAGACCGCCAACGGATGACGATGCCATAACGCCGCCTTTCTTCACGGCATCGTTAAGCATGGCTAATGCAGCCGTTGTGCCCGGTCCACCGCATGTTCCCACGCCGATGGCTTCGAGAATCTGTGCAACCGAATCGCCTTCTGCAGGTGTTGGAGCAAGCGAGAGGTCGAGAATGCCTTTCGCCACACCGAGACGCTTGGCAGCTTCGCGTGCCATAAGCTCGCCAGCGCGCGTGATCTTGAACGCTGTGGACTTAATGGCTTCGGCGACAGTGGTCATATCTGCATCTTCGGGTAGATGGGAAAGCACATTGCGCACCACGCCAGGACCCGAAACGCCGACGTTGACGACCTTGTCGGCTTCACCCGATCCATGGAACGCGCCGGCCATGAAGGGGTTGTCCTCGACGGCATTCGCGAACACGACGAGTTTTGCGCAGCCGATTCCGTCGCGCTCTTCAGTTGCTCTTGCAGTATCGAGAATGATGTTGCTCATCTCCCATACGGCATCCATGTTGATGCCTGCGCGCGTGGATGCGACATTAACGGAAGAGCAAACGTTGTCAGTTGTTGCCAGCGCATGGGGGATGGATTGCATGAGCTTGCGGTCGGTTGGGGTTGCACCTTTGTGCACGAGCGCCGAGAAACCGCCAATGAAATCGACGCCGACCTCTTTGCCTGCCCGGTCCATGGCATCGGCAACGGGGGTGAGATCGTTTGCGGTTACGGCAGCGCTGATCTCGGCAATGGGAGTAACCGAGATGCGTTTGTTGACGATGGGAATGCCGAATTCACGCTCAAGTTGTTCAGCTACGGGCACGAGCTTTTCGGCGGCTGCGGTCATGCGATCGTAGACTTTTGTGGCGAGGACATCGACATCAGACGAGCAGCATTCCCGCAGGCTCAACCCTAAGGTGATGGTGCGGATATCGAGATGCTGCTTGTTAATCATCGAGAGTGTCTCATTGATCTCAGCCGGCGTTATTTGCATGCTTCTCCTCCTTCTGAGGCAATCTGATGGCGAAATCGTCTCCTAGGCTGTTGACGATGGTCCTAGATGTCTCTCCGAGCCATCCAACGGGGTCGTCAAGTTGCGTTAGGAAAATATGGCGTGATGCGATTTCGCTTTTATAATCGGGCAACGCATAAACCGTGTGCACGCCTTCCTCGGTGTGGTTCACCAAAGGTATCCACTCGACATTTTCGATGGTGATTATATCGTTATCGCGTACGAACTCGCACGAAAGCATGCCCTCGAGTTCGTTGAGCGGGTCGGGCGTTTCGTGATTGCTCACGAAATTGCCGAGCGAGTAGGCGACGAGGGTTCGATGGCTGGAGGCTCCCTGTATCCAGGAAAGTGGACCGATAACATGCGGATGGGAGCCGAGTATGAGATCGACGTCCAAATCAGCGAGCAGCTGCGCGTAATACAGCTGGTCGTCGTCGGGTTCGGTTTGGTTTTCGGTACCCCAATGCATGGCGACGATCACGACGTCGCTTGTTTCCTTCGCACGCGCAACGTCTGCACGAATGCGGTCTTCGTCGATGAGATTGATCTCATAAGGTTCAAAATCCTCTCCGACATCGCAGCCGTTGACGCCATAGGTGTAATCGAGCAGGGCGAATGTCATGCCCTTGCAGGTGATAGTCGCGATTTTTTCTGCTTCTTCTTGGCTGCGAGCAGTGCCCGTGAACTGCACGGGTTTGTTTGCCCAGACTTCGCATGAATGCTTGAGGGCACCGTAATACCCCCAATCGTAGCTATGGTTACTCGCCGAAGCCACGAAGTCGAACCCAGCATCAACGACTGCATCAGCCATCTCATCGGTGGTGTTGAACGATGGATAGCCTTTCGGACCGATTTCGTCACCGCCTACGTGGGTTTCCTGTTTGATGTAAGCGAGATCAGCTGCTTGCGAGTAAGGAGCGATGTGCTCGAAGATGAAATGGTAATCGTACGTACCGTCATCCAGTTCTCCCGCTTTCGCATCTGCTTCGTCGCCGATGCCGTAGTCGGGGAGATTGTCACCGACTGCAATGAAAGACACTCGTGCATGCGCGAACTCTGCCGCTTGCTGTGCTTCCTGCGCGCACGAGCTGATGCGGGATGCTGCGAACACGATGATGACGGCGATGACGACCAACAACACGACAAGCGTGATAAGCGGTCTGGGCGACTGCTTCCTGCTGCGCGGAGAAGGTGCTTGCGATTTCCTGGGTGCACCTCTTCGCCCCGGCGTTCTCTGTGCGTCCGCCGAGTTGTGTGAATGCTTCCTGTTGTCCGTGTTTGAAGACATAGAAGCATAGTATCACGGTATAATCATTCAGATAACCATACGAGCGTTATGTTGAGTAATTGCCATATTGAAAGGGAACGTTGACGTATGCCACAGGATATGAAAACGCCTTCTTCCACGGATACCTTGAAGGCGGCACCTACGCCTTCTCAAACCGATTTGCATATCGGTATCGACGTAGGCTCGACTACGGTCAAGCTCGCCATTCTAAACGACGCGCATGAGGTAGTGTACTCGGTGTACCAGCGCCATCACGCGGACGTACGCGCAACGATCGTCGAAGTGCTGCAGGGTGCTGCGGAACAGTACGGCGACCAGATTATGACCATAGCCATTACCGGCTCCGGCGGTCTGCTTCTGGCACAATGGCTCAATCTCGATTTTGTACAAGAAGTCATTGCCAGCAAAACCGCTGTTGAAACCTTCATCCCGAAGACCGATGTCGCTATCGAGCTTGGTGGCGAGGATGCGAAGATCATCTATTTCGACCACGGCATCGAGCAGCGCATGAACGGAACGTGCGCAGGTGGTACGGGTGCGTTCATCGACCAGATGGCCACGTTGCTCAACACCGATGCAACGGGCCTGAACGAACTCGCCAAGAGCCATACCACGATCTATCCAATCGCGAGTCGCTGCGGCGTGTTCGCGAAAACCGATGTGCAACCGTTGCTCAATGAGGGCGCGAAGAAAGAGGATATCGCTGCATCGATTTTCCAATCCGTGGTTACGCAGACGATATCGGGCCTTGCATGCGGTCGTCCCATTAGGGGATATGTGGCGTTCTTGGGCGGTCCTCTCCAGTATCTCGATCAGCTCCGCGAGCGCTTCTATGAGACTTTGGAGTTAGATGAAGAGCACCGCATCGTTCCCGAAGATGCGCATCTGTTCGTGGCGCGCGGCTGTGCCATTGCGGGCATTACGAGCGAGCACGTGCATCCCGAGAGCCTTAACGATGTACTCGAGCGCCTTCGTGGCCTGGGTGATATGCAGGGATCTGAAGTCGTGCGTCTTCCCCCGTTGTTCGCCGATGCGGCAGAGTATGAGGAGTTCAAGCAGCGTCATGCAAGCGAGTGCGTCGCGCGTGGCGATTTGGCAAGCTATCGTGGTACGGCTTACTTGGGCATCGATGCAGGCTCCACTACTTTCAAAGCAGTTCTAATCGGTCAGGATGGATCTATTCTCTGGTCGATTTACATGAGCAATAAAGGCGATGTTCTCGGGTGCGCCAAGACGGCGCTTTCGGCATTGTATAGCGCGCTTCCCATCGATGAGGATGGAGGCGCGCTGGTTACCATCGGGCATGCGACGGTTACAGGCTACGGCGAAGGGCTTTTGCTCGAGGCTTTGCGTGTCGACTCTGGCGAGGTCGAGACGGTTGCGCACCTGCGAGGTGCACAGGAAATGCTTCCCGGCGTGGAATTCATCCTCGATATCGGCGGCCAAGATATGAAGTGCCTGCGCGTGAAGGATGGCGTTATCGAGCATATCATGCTCAATGAGGCGTGTTCGTCAGGCTGTGGCTCGTTCATCGAAAGCTTTGCAAGTGGTTTAGGACTTGATGTTTCCGAGTTCGCGCAGACGGCCATAGCGGCGGAGCACCCCGTTGATTTGGGAAGCCGCTGCACCGTCTTTATGAACAGCCGCGTGAAGCAGGCACAGAAAGAGGGCGCGACGGTTGGCGATATTGCCGCAGGCCTTGCCATCTCGGTCATCAAGAACGCACTGTTCAAGGTCATCAAGATCCGCGATCCTCGTGATGTAGGTACGAAGGTCATCGTTCAAGGCGGCACCTTCCTCAATGATGCAGTACTGAGGGCCTTCGAGCAGCTTTCCGAAGTCAACGCGGTTCGTCCTGACATCGCTGGCAACATGGGTGCATACGGCGCCGCATTGCTTGCGCGTGATAGGGCTGCCCTGGGCGGGCAGAACGCTCCTCGTTCATCCATCTTGGGGCTTGCCGCTCTCGAGGCGCTTGCTCCCACGCAGCGTACGACGCGTTGCAAAGGCTGCTCGAATAGCTGTTTGTTGACGATCAATGATTTCGGCGTGGATGAAAGCACAGGCAAGCATCGCCGGTTCATCACCGGTAATCGCTGTGAGAAGGGTTCGGGCAATCGCACCGATGCATCGAAGGTGCCGAATCTGTTCGATTACAAATCGAAGCGCCTATTTGGCTACGAACCGTTGTCTGCCGAAGAGGCCACTCGCGGCACGGTCGGCATGCCCCGTGCACTCAACATGTATGAGAATTACCCGTTCTGGTTCACGTTCTTCACGAAGCTGGGTTGGCGTGTGGTGCTTTCCGATGCAAGCAACAAGGATACGTACAAGGCGGGCATTGAGAGCATGCCGTCAGAGAGCGTGTGCTATCCCGCGAAGCTGAGCCACGGCCATATCATGAATCTGCTAGCCAAGCATCCCGATTTCATTTGGATGCCCTGCGCGAAATGGGAGCGCCAGGAGGACGCGAGTGCGGGCAACCACTACAACTGCCCCATCGTGGCAAGCTATCCCGAGGCGTTGCGCCTCAATGTAGACGATCTGCAGACGAGCGATGTCCAATTCCTCGACCCATGGCTTCCGTACGATAAGAAGGAGTTGCTCAAGGAGCGCCTCTACGTAGAGCTTGTGCAGGCACATCCCGATTTGATGACGAAAGGCGGCGCCAAGGCCCCGACCAAGCAGGAAGTTGCCGATGCGGTTGATGCTGCGTGGGCGGAGGATGAGCGTTTCAAGCACGATATGCGTGCGAAAGGCGTTGAAACCATCAAATGGATGGAAGCAACGGGCACGCACGGCATCGTGTTGGCAGGTCGTCCATATCACAACGACCCTGAGATCAATCACGCCATCCCCGAGCTTTTGACGAGCTTCGGGTTGGCGGTTCTCACAGAGGATTCGGTCGCCCATCTGGGCATCATCGATCGCCCGCTGCGTGCGGTTGACCAGTGGATGTTCCATACGCGTCTCTATGCATCGGCTAAGTTCGTAAGTACCCGTAAGGATTTAGATCTCATTCAGCTCAACAGCTTCGGATGCGGTCTCGACGCCATCACGACCGATCAGGTGCAGGAGATTCTCGAAGCAGCGGGCAAGATCTATACGGTGCTCAAGATCGACGAGGTCTCGAATCTCGGTGCCGCACGCATTCGTGTGCGCAGCCTGCTTGCTGCGCTCAAGAACCAGCAAGACATCGAGAACGACCAAGCCGTCGAGGCGCGCCTGACTGCGCAAGGTTGCCCTGCGGCAGCGTGCGAATTCAATCTGGACGATGCACCTGCCGAATATGCGCCGGATGAGTTTACGGGTAAGGCATCCGATGAGTTGCGCAGCTATTTGAAGCAACGCGATGATACGTCGAGTGCGTTCTATCGGGCAACATACACCGAGCAGATGAAGAAGGAAGGGTACACCATCCTCGCACCGCAGATGGCGCCGTATCACTTCGAGTTGCTTGTCCCTGTGTTCCATCGTTTTGGCTACAACGTCGAGCTTCTGCCGAGTGTCGACCATGGTGCGGTAGACGCGGGCTTGAAGTACGTGAACAACGACATCTGCTACCCGAGTATTCTGACGACAGGCCAGATCATGGAGGCTGTCACGAGCGGTCGTTACGATACCGATAAACTCGCGGTGCTTATCACGCAGACCGGTGGCGGTTGCCGTGCGACGAACTACATCGCGCTAATCCGCAAGGGCCTCAAAGCGGCAGGCCTCGGCCATATCCCCGTCATTTCCATTGCTCTGCAAGGCAAGAGCACAGTCGACGAGGACAATCCTGGCTTTTCCATCACGCCGAAGATGCTCTATCAGGCTGTGTATGCATTCGGTTATGGCGACTTGCTCATGATGTGCTTGTATCGCACCCGTCCATACGAACTCGAGCCGGGCAGCGCGACACGGCTGTTCGATCATTACATGAGCGTGTGCGGGGAGCAGTTGAAGCGCGGCGTGAAATGGGGCGAGTACAAGCGCACCGTGAAGGATATCGTGAACGATTTCGATACGTTGCCGCTGCAGAACTTCGGTACCAAACCGCGCGTTGGCGTCGTCGGAGAGATTCTTGTGAAGTTCCACCCCACGGCGAACAATCAGGTTGTCGACCTCATCGAAAACGAGGGGTGCGAAGCGGTGGTTCCTGGGCTTGTCGAGTTCTTCCTGTTCGGCATCGCGGGCCGCATCTTCCAACGCGATCCATTGGGTCGCAGCAAGAAAGGCGCAGTGGGCGCCAAGATCGCACTTGACGTCATCGATCGGTTGCGCAAGCCGATTCTCGATCAGCTCAAAGCATCGACGCGCTTCAATCCGCCAGCAAGCATTTTCGAACTTGCCGAATACGCGGAGGAAATCCTGAGCTTATGCAATTCGATGGGCGAGGGTTGGTTGTTGACTGCCGAGATGATCGAGCTCATCAAGACGGGTGCGCCCAACATCGTATGCACGCAGCCGTTCGCGTGCCTGCCGAATCACGTAGTGGGGAAGTCGGTCATCAAGGAATTGCGTCGACGCTTCCCTGAGAGCAATATCGTCGCAGTCGATTACGATCCAGGTGCTTCCGAGGTGAACCAGCTCAATCGCATAAAGCTGATGATCAGCGTCGCGAAGGCGAATCTTGCAGATAAAGTTGCGCGCGAAGCAGGCAAGTAGCGAAGCGGGCGCATGGTAAATAAGCACGTTTGTCCGAGAGAGAGGGGTTTAGCATGAGTAGATTGCAGTCTCCGAAATTGAAGGTCCTCGTGCATGCATGCGTGCGCATGTACAGCGACGAGCCCAAAAGGGTGGTCTATGTCGATCCTTTCAAAGTGGCGATAGCCGCACATGACGCGGATGTGATTTTCGTTACGCATCCTCATGGCGACCATTTTAGCGAGAAGGATATAAAGAAGCTCTCGAAGCCTGATACCGTTCTCGTCAGTGTGGAGGATTGCCGCGCACAGGCTGAGGCAGCGGGTTTCTCGGGGGATCGTTTCGTGAGCGTCGCACCAGGTCAAAAGATCGAGGTGCGCGGTCTTACCGCAGAAGCAGTGCCAGCCTACAATGTGGGAAAGGCCTTCCATACGCAGTCGAAGGGCTGGGTTGGCTACGTTATCAACATCGATGGCAAACGCGTCTATGTCATGGGCGATACGGACGATAACGAGGATGTACGCGCCGTGCAAACCGATGTGCTGTTCGTTCCCATTGGCGGAATCTACACGATGGATATGCACGAGGCGGCCGCATATACGAATGCGGTCAAACCAGCCAAGGTGGTTCCATTGCATTATGGTGCGCTTGATGACACGCGTCGTTCAGCAGAAGGCTTTGCCGAGCTGATCGATTCCGACATCGAAGTTCGCATCGACATATAAACGATTACGGTGAGTATCCGCATCGAGGCATCGTCGCGCGATATCGCTGATCCATCACGTCACTTTGCAGGAGGTCTTCGGTGAAGATTGCAGTGAGCGCGTGCCTCCTTGGGCATAACTGCAAGTACAACGGTACCAACAATCGCAATCAGGCGGTAATCGAATACGTGGCATCGCACGAGGTTGTTCCCGTATGCCCCGAGCAGCTCGGGGGGCTTCCGACTCCTCGTGTTCCTGCCGAAATCGTCAATGGTGTGGTGATGAATGCAAAAGGGGAGTGCGTCGACGAGGAATTCCGTCGCGGAGCGCACCGCGCACTCGATATCACGCAACGTGCAGGCGTTGATTGCGCGATTCTCCAACCACGAAGCCCAAGCTGTGGCGTACATCAGGTCTATGATGGGAGCTTTTCGGGAACGCTGATCGATGGCGAGGGGGTATTCGCAGCGATTCTGCGTGAGCATGGCATCCAGGCACTTGAACCCGACGAACTCGCGTAACTTATCAAAGCGCACGAAACGTTTTTCTGCGGTAATTACGACTTTCGTTATAGGAATACCGCGGCTACGACGCTCAGCACGATGAGGAAACTGAATCCGACGGCCAAAAACAGTCTCATGAAAAGTCCAGCATCGTCTCGCCGATAATTCATGAACGATTTGATGGTGATGAGTGACGCCAACGAGGCGATGGGCGTGCCCATGCCAGCGATATCGGTTGCGACGAGTAGTGTTGCCCAGTCGGTGGTGAAGGGCGCGTACAAAAGCGTCGTTGGCAGGTTGCTGATGATTTGGCAGGTGCCCACGATGGTGATGAGCGCGTTGCTTTCAAGGAGGCTCATCAGGAATTCCTTGACCTGCGGGATACTGCTCAGATTACCCGCGAATACGAAGAATGCCGCGAATGTGATAAGCAGACCGTAATCGACGCGTACGAGGACGCGAGGATTTGCGACGAGCAGGCATACGATCACGATGACGAGTACGGCAAGATACGGGATGGCGCGCAGAATGGCACATAGCGTCAGCGCGAACAGTATGCAATAGAGTCCGATTTGGACCTTGCGCGGAATACGGCCTTCGATCTTTTGCTCGGCATCTTCACTGGCCGTATCTGCTGGGGCAAGCGGAGTCGGCTTAACGAACAGGCAGCATGCGCCGATGAGGATGACCGCAGCGATGAACGTCGGCAGCATCGTGAGGATGAAGGTTCCCGTGGGGATATCGAACAAGCTGTATAGATAGAGGTTATGAGGATTGCCGAATGGCAGAATCATGCCTCCGAGCACTGCGGCAGCATTCTGCAAGATGAAGCACCATGCCAATAGCTTACGGTCATCGACGATGCCGCGGAGGACAAGGTAGCTCAGCGGCAAGAACGTCAGCAATGCCATATCGTTCGTGATGAACATAGCACCGACAAGCGTGATGAGAACCATCGTGATCACGCAAGTGCGCTGCGTCTTCAATGTGCGAACGATTCTCTGTGCCAGCTGCGAGAACAGTCCGGTACTCACAAGGGCATTGACTGTCGCGGAAATGCAGAACAAGCACCCGAGGGTCTTGAAATCGAAGTAATCCAGGTACGCGGCTGACGGCGGAACGAATAACGCCGAAATCGCCGCTGCAATGCAGGCGATGAGGGGAAGCGTGTGCTGTTTGATGAAAGAAGTCACGGCGGGCATCATAGCACCATGAAGGCAGACGCGGTAAAATAACTGATTGAACGGATGGCAAGGTGCTGCGTTGTGCGGCACCGTCATGCTATCCGGGGTTTTTGCATGCGCATCCACAGCACCATTCCCTTAGCGAAGGAGCAGCTATGGCACAAGGACCTCCGGGTTTCAGACCAGGCGCGGGCTATATGACGGACGAGGAAAAGGCTGCAAGTCCTAAAGTAACCAAGGATTTGCTCAAGCGCATCGCCTCATATTTAAAGCCCTACTGGGCGAAGTTCTTGCTGGTGTTCCTCGCCATTCTGATTGCGGCAGTTGTCGGGTTGTTCCCCTCCATCATCACGGGCAAGATCGTCGACCAGGCGCTCGTGGGCGAGGATCTCATGTATTTGGTGCAACTACTGCTCATCGCATTGGCAGCATTGCTCACCAGTCAGCTCATCGGCGTACTTGAGAATTACATCAACGCATGGATTTCGCAGCACATCATCTACGACATGCGCAACGAGATGTACCGCCATCTGCAGTACATGCCCCATTCCTTTTTCACGACCGAGAAACAGGGCGATGTTATCACGCGTATGGATACTGACATCAGCGGCGTGAGCTCGGTGATCAGCGGGACGCTTTCTCAGATCGTCAGCAATGTAGCCACCATCATTACCACGCTCGTGGCCATCTTCACGATGAGTTGGAAGCTCGCCATTGTCGGTCTCATCGTGCTGCCGCTGCTTATTTTCCCAACGCGCAGCGCGGGCAAGTCACGGCTCAAATACGCCTCGCTCACGCAGGCTCAAACCGACAAGATGAATCAGATCATCAACGAGACGCTGTCGGCAAGCGGATCTCTTCTGGTGAAAATGTTCACACGTGAAGAGCAGGAATGCGAGCGCTTCCGCCAGACGAACGAGGAGGTCACGAACCTCTCGATGAAAGAGACGAGGAGCGTATCGATTTTCCGAATCGCGATGGGTATGTTCATCCAGCTCGGACCGTTGCTGATTTACTTTGCAGGCGGCCTGCTCATCATCGAACATTATGATCCTACGTTGACAGTCGGTACGGTTACTGCCATGGTCGCACTCATCAACCGATTGTATCGGCCAGTTGAATCTCTGCTCAATCTTCAAGTGAATTTCACGCGCTCGCTCGCGCTGTTCACGCGCATCTTCGATTATCTCGACCGGCCGAACACCATTGTCTCACCCGAGAACGGGCAGAAGCCCGATGTGGCATGCAAGCCGATCGAATACGATCACGTAGCATTCGGTTACGACGAAGGCAATCTGGTGCTCACGGACGTGAGCTTTACCGTGCCGGGTGGGCGTATGTACGCCATCGTCGGGCGCAGCGGTTCAGGTAAGTCGACCGTCGTGAACCTCATGCCACGTCTATATGACGTTAACGGCGGTGCGGTGCACATCGCAGGTGTCGATGTGCGTGATTTCGATCTGCCGTACCTTAGGCAATGCATCGGCGTAGTGACGCAGGAGGCGTATCTGTTCAACGGTACGATCCTTGAGAACCTGCGGTACGCCAAGGAAGATGCCACGATGGAAGAGATCGAAGAGGCGTGTCGCGTGGCGAACATCCATGACTTCATCATCCATCAGCCAGATGGCTACGACACTGAGGTCGGAAACCGCGGATTGAAGCTTTCCGGTGGCGAGAAGCAGCGTCTTTCCCTGGCGCGCGTCATCCTTAAAGATCCGAAAATCCTCATCTTAGATGAGGCGACCAGTGCCCTCGATTCCATTTCGGAAAACGCGATTCAGCAGGCTCTCGAACAGCTTATGGTCAACCGAACCAGCGTGGTCATCGCGCATCGCCTTTCCACCATCTTAAAGGCTGATGGCATTCTCGTAGTGCAGGACGGTTGCATCGTCGAGCAGGGAACGCACGAGGAGCTTCTGGCACTTGGCGGCGTGTACAGCGAATTGTTCTACACCCAGTTCTCAAGCGTGCTTTCGCCCGAAGAGGCTGCGCAGGTGCCCGTACTCGACGTGCAATCATTCGGTACGCAATTCGATGTGCGTCGCTTGACGGAAGCGGATATCACTGACGTATACATGCTCGCACGTTCGAACCGTAGGTATTACTTCTC
Organism: Eggerthellaceae bacterium; assembly: GCA_017431165.1. GTDB lineage: Bacteria > Actinomycetota > Coriobacteriia > Coriobacteriales > Eggerthellaceae > SIG42. Next base: position 38,382 of record JAFRLO010000043.1, on the reverse strand, counting down.
GTTGGGTATTCGTCCATCGCGCGAACGTCTGACCGAACTCATCAGCAACGTGTCGAACGAATACGCCGACGATGCAGGAACCGAAAAGTATTTCGTGGGATTCTTCGATGATGATGGCGATTTGGTCGCCGTGCTCGATGTCATTACGGGTTATCCGCGCCCCGATGCTGCATTCATCGGCTGGTTCATGGTGGAGGCGTCGCTACAGGGTCAAGGTATCGGCTCGAGCATCTTCGCCGATGTGCGCGCCTCGCTTGCAGCTCAAGGTATCGCGCATCTCGAGCTTAAATGCCCAGAGAGAAGCGAATCCGCCCGTGAGTTCTGGCGGGCGCAAGGATTCACGGAATACGGCGAGCCTATCATGGGGGATGATTATCCGATTATCTGCATGCAACGGGATCTATAGGATATCAACGGCTCGCATCACTGTCATGGCCTTTGCGTGGCAGGTATCGCGAATCGTATGAAAGGAATGCTGTGAAAAGCGTGACATCGCAAGGAAAACTGATTATCTGTCCGACACCGATTGGCAATCTTGGTGATATCACCATGCGCGCACTTGAGGCTTTACGCAGCGCCGACACCGTGTGCGCTGAGGATACGCGCGTAACGGGCAAGCTCTTGGCAGCGTACGACATCAGCAAGCGCTTGGAGCGTTTGGATGAAGCTTCGATTGCCGCGAAAGCACCTGCAATCGTTGAGCGGGTTTTGGCAGGGGAGAACATCACGTTCTGCTCTGATGCAGGGATGCCAGGAGTATCCGATCCTGGAGCTCGGCTGATAGAGGCAGCACGACATGAAGGTGCATGCGTTGAGGTCTTGCCCGGCGCAAGCGCTGCAGTAACAGCATATGTGGCAAGCGGATGCACGAATCCGCATTACTACTTCGGAGGTTTCTTCCCTCGTAAGGTTAACGAACAACGCGCGCTGGTGGAAAGCCTCGCAAATCTGGATGCTGCACTTGTGTTCTACGAAAGCCCCAATCGTCTGCTGAAAACGCTCGCGTTCCTAGCAGAGGCATTTCCATATCGAGAGCTGGCTGTATGCCGCGAGCTCACCAAGATACACGAGGAAATTGTGCGAGGAACGACCCTTGAAGTTGCTGAGGAGTACTCGAAACGAGCTGTCGCAGGACCCGTCAAGGGCGAGATCGTCGTGGTGCTCGATGGACCCAGCGAGCAGGAGGAACTCGAAAAGGCGCGTAGTGCGTGCCACGATGCATCTGCTCGCGCAAAAGAGCTTCTTGCCGCCGGGCGGTCGAAGAAAGATGTCGCGAAAACGATTGCAAGCGATTTCGGTATTGGCCGCAACGAGGCGTACGATATCGTCCTGAAAGCCTGATCGCGCACATGGCACGTACGATTAACACCGATGTCATCATTGATGGCCAGCAAGTGCGCATCAGCCGTAAGAACGTTAGCGGAATCACGCTTCGCATCAAGTCGCCTGATGGTCCCCTTCTCGTTTCAGCGCCGTATTATGCACCTGACTTCATGATCGCTGCCCTGATTCGAGAGAAGCGTTTGTGGATAGCCCAACAGCGAGCCGAATTGGCGAAGCGCCCCATGGCGCGTGCATCTGACGCATCGAAGAAAGAAGCTGCTGAGTGGATGAAGGTCGTCAAGGAGGCGACACCTCCGCTTATCGCCAAATGGGAACGCATCATTGGCGTGAAGGCGGGAAAGCTGGCATATCGAAACATGACGAGCCGTTGGGGTAGTTGCCAGCCGAAAACGGGTCGAATTTGCATCAATACCCGCCTGGCCCTATATCCGCCCGAATGCTTGGAATACATCGTGGTGCACGAACTGTGCCACCTTATCGTATCGGGTCATGGGCCAAGGTTCAAAGCCTTACTCGATGCTTATCTTCCCGACTGGAGGGAGCGCAGCGCAAAACTCAAATGACGCTCTCAGCGTTTCGAGGTCCGCCTTTTTGCGATGAGATTCGCAAGATAAAGCCATCCTGCAGATGACAGGACGACGAATGATGGCGCGAATAGGTAGAGATAACGCGCGCGGCATTCGAAAACCATAAGGAATACACTGAGGAAGAGGAGCGCGATGGCGATAGCAGCCGCCTTGTGATTCGCGGTTTTTCTCGGAATGCTTCCCCAGATGGTTCCGAACAAAACCAAGAACCATAGGATCTGAGCGATGACAGCGTACGGAGGGTCGGAACTGTCGATTCCGAAGAACCATTTCAAGGTCTCATTGTCGCCTTGGACCGATTGGAAGAATGCGCCCTCGATGCCAAAGGCAAACGTGCCGTCAGTGTAATTCGTCAATGTCTTTCGTGCGGCAAGGATCCCGCAGCCCAAGAACCCGTTCTCCGCAATGCGCTTCTTCCATTCGGCAATGTTCATTTTCGAGCGTTCTTCAGCGGTGCTCGCAGAGAGGGAGATGCCAACGTCATCGGAACTGAATATGCCGTTCGTTTCCCCATTGGCTCCCATCATGAGATAGTGGGGAATACCGAAAGAACGGTTTTGGTCGACTTCGATACCGAAATCCTTTACGTAGATGGTAAAGGCGAAGGCAATGGCACATGCAAGGCATGTTGCGATAATCGCCCCAATCGTTTCTTTTGCCGAATGGGAAGACTCCGTTTTATCGAGTTGTTTTCTTCGGAGGAATCGACAGAATGCGACGATGCAGATTGCGGCAAGAGCGAAGATGGCTGTCGGCTTGATGCAGTAGCCGATATAGGCGCAGATTGCGATGATCGGCCATCGCACCTGCTTTTTCTTTATGCAGAAATATGCCCAGAACTGAAGCGTCGTTGCAGGCATCGCGAATGTATCCGAATAAGGAACCAAAATCCATGGATTGATGCCGATCAGCAATGCCGCTATCGCGAAGGTGAAATAACCAGCAGCCTTCCCAGCGAGTTTCTCGGCGGTGAAGGCGGCGAATGCGATTGAGACGTTAACGCAAACCAAACTGCAGATGGTAAGCGCTGCGTACACATCGGAAACGCCAAGGAATGAAGCGATGGTGCCAATGCGTCGGAATAAGCCGCCAAGGAAAAGCTGGTTCGGGTAAATGGAATAATACTCGGGCAGCGTTTCGGCATACATGGTCTGCGCATCGTTGCTCATTTGAACGAGGCGCATAACATCCCATCCTGTTTCGAAGCGGCAGCCGAGGAAAATGATGATTTGGATGGCCAACAAACAGATGCTTCCGATTACGATTATCAATCCAAAATGATTTCGCGGTGAAGATTGGCGTGTCCTCTGTTTGACAATCGTTCGCGAGACAATCGCGCAAATCGCCAAGCCGATTGCGATTCCGACGATAGCGAAAAGCGCATTGTAATCCGTCAGAGAAGGCTTGCACGCATATTCGACGAATGGGGCGATGCAGAGCGCAGCGATGAATGCGAGGGCAAGATATATGGCATACACCGATTGAAGAAAAGCTGGAACGGCCCTCGCAAAGCCGGCGATTCCTCCTTCGGGCTTTAGAGCCGTGCTTTCTTTTGCCATGTCTTGTTCGAGCTGTGGTTGCATGTACGTATGGCTTACTGTGTCAAGTTGGTTGTCGTTGTGGTCGAGAACGGGGCGATAGCCTAGAGATCTTCCCAGGTTCTCTTCTCGATAATATAGCGAGGACGACGTTTCGCTTCCAAATAGGTCTTTCCGACGTATTCTCCGATGATGCCCAATGCAAGAAGCTGCAAGCCGCCGATGACGCTGATGAGGCAAATCGTCGATGTCCAGCCAGCAACTGCATTGCCCATTGCCGCAGTGATGATCGCCCAGATTGCAAGCGCTATGCCAATGACGAAGAAGATTGCCCCGAATCCCATAATGATGCGCATGGGTTTCACCGATAAGCTGGTAATGCCGTCCAGTGCCAATCCGAGCATTTTCCCGAGGGGATAATGGCTTTCACCCGCTATGCGTTCGGTACGTGTGTAGTAGACTTCGGCGGTTTTGAATCCGACCATGGGAACGAGTCCGCGCAAGAAGAGGTTGACTTCACCGAAATTCGCCAACTCGTCGAGCGCTTTCGAACTGATGAGCCGATAGTCAGCATGATTGAAGACGACTTCGGCGCCCATGAGCTTCATCAAGCGATAGAAGTTCTCGGCCGAGCCACGTTTGAATGCGGTATCGCTATCCCGATTCGAGCGAACACCGTAAACGATTTCCGCACCATCGAGGTATGCATCGACCATTTTCGTGGCAGCAGTGATATCGTCTTGCCCATCGCAATCGACGGAGATGGTGATATCGCACTGGCTGCGAGCCTCCATGAGTCCGGCGAGCAGAGCGTTCTGGTGTCCCCGATTGCGTGACAAAGACAAGCCGACGAAGCTATCGTTTGCCCGTGCGAGTTCTTCAATTATCTGCCATGTTGAATCAGTCGATCCATCGTTGACAAAGGCGATTTTGCTATCAGCGGAAACCCTTCCCGAATCGATCAGGTGCTCCAGTTCCTTCAAAAACATCGGTGCGGTGATGGGGATGACGGGCTCTTCGTTATAGCAGGGGATGACGAACCACAAGCAGGGAACGTGCTTCCGTTTATCTTGATATGATAGTTCGCTCATCATTATCCCCAAATCGTGTTTTCGAAAACGTTTTTGCCCAGCTGTCCTGCCCAAACAGGAGCGAAAACACACGTGGACACTTATACACTATTATCCAACAACACGCAAACCGCAAGCGGCGCGGGTGATCGTGGCGGGAATCAGGGTTCGAGCTTTTCCCGATCCGCATCGAGGAATATCTTGCGTGTCACGAAATTCCAGATGGCGACAACGAACGTTGCGAACAGCTTCGTGATCAGATAGTGCACTCCGAGGAGTTCGACGCCCAGCCACATGCAGCCGTCGTTTATTCCCAGGCCGATGAGCGATCCGATGAAGAAAAGCACGAACTCCCGCGTTCTGCTCATATTCTCGCGGTGGCGGAACACAAAGCGCATGGACGCAAGATAATTGAACACAGTGGAGATGATGTAGCTTATGGTTGCGCTTATGAGGTAATCGATTCCGAGTATCTCGGTGAAGAAGGCGAGAAGGCCATAATCCAACGCGAACGCGAGGACGCCGACAACTCCAAATTTCATAAATTGTGCGAATAGCTTCTTCATGCGGTAAAGTATATAACGATAGTGTTTTCCGGTATTGCCATTGATAGAATCTGCATATGCCAACCAGTGAATTAAGGTACCATGTAAGTGCGGTGACACATCAAGAGAGGGATACGAGTATGGCAAAACTAACCCAGGCTAACGAGGACTACCTTGAGGCTATCGTGATACTTGCTGGTACAGATCGCCTGCCAGTTCGCTCAGTTGATCTTGCAAACCGTCTTGGGGTTTCGAAGCCAAGCGTCAACAAGGCCGTCGCTGTGCTCAGAGAAGAGGGTTTTATCGAGCAGCAGCCCTACGGCGATATCTATCTTACGGACGCTGGTGCAATGTATGGCGCAGCGGTGCTTGAGCGCCACAATACGCTTACACGCTTCTTCACGGAAGTGTTAGGAGTCAAGGCAGATGTTGCCGAAAATGAGGCATGTTGCATCGAGCATGTTATCAGCGAAGATACATTCCAGCGTTGGACTGAGCACATTCGCCAATCTCTTGAATGCTGCCCTGCAAAGTAGCGCAGACTCCTATAAGAATTTCTCAAGCTTGTCGAACGTAGAGGATATGCGATCCTCTAACTCGGCATGCTTAGCGGCTTTGCGGGCGTTCTGGTAATCAGCTTCCTCTCGGGCGGTCTGCGCTTCGGCAAGCCTCTGCTCATAGCTCTTCGTGCTATAGCCGTATCCCTCGTCAACCAGCTGCGCTTGCTTGACCATGTCGGGCGTTGCCATGTCGTGTTCGATCAGGTATTTCTCGATGGCGCGCTTTGCGTCAAGATAGCCCAGCTCTTTTGCGAATGCCTTGCTGGTCACTGAGAAATTCAGCGTTCCATCTATAATGCCGCCCAAGTCTTTACTCGGCGTGATCTCGATGAGGTTATCGAAGAAGTATTTGTCTTTATCGATTTTGAGCGTTTGCGATGCACTGATGCTGATGACATCACGGTACCCATCGAGGTAAATCGGCAGGACGGGCAGATTGTCCACAACGCCGCCATCCATATATGCTTCACCCTCGAAGGTGACCGGCGAGAAGACTATCGGCATCGCGCATGTTGCCAGCAAAAGATCGATGACCTCACGTCTTGGACGACCAGCTAAGTCTATGTATTCTGGCGTACCTTGGGAATCGGCGATTGTCACATAGACGGGCTTCGAAACAGGGAAGATGTCTTCTGTGACCAGCTCTTCGATTACGGCTCGTACGCCGGTTTGCGATGACAAACTGTTATCAGGTGAATCTGCTGCAGTGTAGAAGTTATCGAACCGGAATGCATCCCACATTTCCTCGATGCGAGCAGGATCCAGGAAGGTCAAGCCTACCGCGTTGAGTCCGCCAACGGAGCTGCCCGACATAGCGGTGATGTTTAAGCCGTACTCCCGTATCGCCTTTAAAGCGCCGATGTGGTAGATGCCTTTCGCTGCGCCCCCAGAAAGCACGAGCGCGAAATCGCGCGTTCCCTTGCTTGCCATGCTTGACTCCTTTGCTACTCCAACTTTGTATGGCATTTGAATCTATCGTATGCATCATAGCACGAACGTATTCGGGCAACGATGCGCAAACACGGTTCCCGAATGATGAGAGAAAGGGGATTTCATATGTGCTGTCCCTTTTCCGAGGATGAAAAGCGTATACTGGCAAGCGGTTTTAAATCTGAAAGGAGATGCTATGAGCCTCGTATCCGAATTCAAGGAATTTATCAACAAGGGTAATGTCATGGACATGGCCGTTGGCGTGACTATCGGCGCTGCGTTCACCGCTATCGTGACGGCACTCACCACCAATATCGTGACTCCGTTGATCAGCGCTGCCACGGGCGGCACCGTTGGTCCTGACGGTGTGGCTGTCGGAGGCATGGTCGTTCCGGGTACCGCTATCGATTTCGGCGCATTCATCGGTGCTGTCATCAACTTCCTTCTGGTCGCGATCGTCGTCTTTCTTGTGGTAAAGGGCTTTAACAAGATGAGGACAACGGCGGAGAAAGCAATCAAAAAGGACGAGGAGGAAGAGGCTGCAGCCGAGCCGATTCTGTGCCCGTTCTGCCTCGAGGAAGTCAAGGAAGGCGCAACGCGTTGCCCGCACTGCGCTGGTGCGTTCGATAAGCCTGCTGGCGCTTCTGCGGACGAGGAAGCTGTTGATGTAGTAGACGCCGTCGAAGAGAAAGTCGAATAATCGATGAATTCTCTCAATAATCAAACTGGTGTGTTGTGCATCGGTTCGATCATGGTGGACATACTGTGTCCGGTTGATGCTATTCCATCTCCAGGTCAGGGCGTGATTGCGGATGGCTATCGTCAAGCATTGGGAGGCTGTGCCTACAATACCGCGAATGCGATTCGCCTTGCAGGAGGGAAAACCCGTCTGATTGCCCCCATTGGCGTGGGGCCGTACGCCGCATTCGCACAATACGAGCTTGCGAAGCGCGGCATGGATGTGCTCCGTATCGAGGGTGCTCCCGACAACGGTGCCGCTATATGCCTTGTGCAACCTGATGGCGAACGTACGATGATAACGCTGCCAGGAATCGAGCGTTTAAGCGAACCGTACTGGCTGCAATCGATTGATACGACTGGTTTCGGTTTCGTAGAGGTGTGCGGTTATGAAATCGGCGGTGCTGGCGGCGATTTGATCATCGATTTTCTCGAGCAACACCCCGAGCTAGAGATATGGTTCTCGCCCGGACCATCTGTTGCGCAAATCGATACTGAACGCATTGGCCGTTTGATTTCGCTGCAGGCGAATTGGCATCTCAATGCTGCTGAGGTTTGCGCATTCACTGATTCGGATTCATTAGAAGCTGCGGGGGCTGAGATGGCCAAGCAATGTGGCGTTGCCGTTGTCGTTACCGACGGCGCGCACGGCAGCCATGCGTTCGAGCATGGCAAGCATTATTATGCTACGGCCCATGCCATTCACGCGATCGATACGACGGGGGCTGGGGATTCGCATCTCGGTGCTGTGTTGGCTCAGCGTGCGAAAGGCGCAGACTGGCTCTCGACATTGCAGTTTGCCAATCGGATGGGCGAAGCCGTCTGTCAAGTTGTAGGGGCTTCGCTTACCGATGAGCAGTACGCTTCACTGATGGATGCTAAGTAAAACATCGACATGATATCCAAAAGAAAGGGCCTGACCCTCATGGTCAGGCCCTTTTGTTATAAGAGCTTTTGAGAGCGTATGCTTTCAATCAGATGACTGAAAGAGGATTACTTATAGCCATGTGACGGTTTGGTCGAGCGGTAGACGCTCGGTATGCCTCGGGCTCGGTTCGCCGTCTTCGGCGGGGGTTCCGAGGAATACGAGTGCGCGCAGCTCGACATTCTCGGGAATGGGGAAATTGGCGCGTACTGCCATATCATCGTACAGGCCTATCCAGCATGTTGCTAATCCGAGGTCGGTTGCCTTGAGAAGCATCTGAACCAGCGCGCTTGCCGAGTCGACGTTGCCGAAGCTCCATGGTTCGCGAGCTTGCATATGCATCATGGCAACATCGGTGTCGTAGCCGATGATGAACACGACTGGCGCGCCGTATTGGCAAGGCGTGCAAGCATAGATTTTTTCGAGGTCCTCTTTCTTCGTGATGACCCAGATGCGTTGCGGCTGGAGATTGCGGGCGGTCGGCGCAATGCGACCGGCTTCCAGAATCGCATTGATTTGCTCTTGCGTTGGAGCATCTGGTAGAAAACTACGGCAGGAGTAACGCTGTTCTAATGCGGCTTGCAGTTCCATGAGCGTCCTTTCTTTTGCGAGCGGAAATTTTTGTTCATCGTCAAAATGCTTCATTCCTATTAGTGCTGATTATGGTACCTTAAATCAGTTAATATCAAGAGGAGGTCAAAGAACACTATGGCGCAAAAACCCGTGAAGACTTCAGGTGGTCGTGAGCATTTCGCATCGCGCATGGGCTTTATTCTAGCAAGCGTTGGCTGTGCGGTCGGTCTGGGAAACGTTTGGAAGTTCCCTTACATTACAGGCCAATACGGCGGCGCGGCATTTGTCGTCATCTATCTGATTTGTCTAGTGCTTCTGGGCTTGCCGATTATGGTCATGGAGTTCTCCCTAGGCCGTGGCAGCCAGAAGAGCATTGCGGGATTGTTCAACGCGTTGGAGCCTAAGGGCACCCGCTGGCACTGGTTCAAATGGGTTGCCATCGCAGGCAATTACTTGCTCATGATGTTTTATGCGATGGTCGCTGGCTGGTTGGTCAACTACTTCTTCAAGACGGCGACCGGTCAGCTCGAAGGCATTACGGCCGAGCAGTCGATCGCCATCACCGGTGAGATGATGTCAAGTCCTTTCCAGATGGTGTTCTGGCTTGTGGTAGTGTGGGCAATCGGCCTGATCGTCTGCAGCTTCGGCGTCCGCAAAGGAGTCGAACGCGCATCGAAGTTCCTGATGATCGGCCTGATCATCCTCATCGTGGTGCTCGGCATCCGCTGCTGCACGCTTCCCGGTGCAGAAGCGGGTCTAGAGTTCTACCTGATGCCCGATTTCGGGGCGCTATTCTCGAGTTTGAGTAGCTTCGGAGAAGCGGCAAACGCGGCGTTGGGGCATTCGTTCTTCACATTGTCCGTCGGCATCGGATCCATGGCGATCTTCGGCAGCTACCTGTCCCGCGATCGCAAGTTGATGGGCGAGGGCATCTCGGTTGCCGCGCTCGATACGCTCATCGCATTGTCTGCCGGCCTCATCATCTTCTCCTCGTGCTTCGCGTACGGCGTCAACCCGGACGCAGGTCCGACGCTGGTGTTGCAAACGCTCCCATGCGTCTTCGCGCAGATGGAGCTCGGGCGCCTTTGGGGCTCGCTGTTCTTCTTGCTGATGAGCTTCGCGGCGCTTTCGACTGTCGTCGCCGTATACGAGAATATCATCTGCTTCGGCATGGACGAGTGGGGCTGGAGCCGCCGCAAGTCCATTTGCATCAACGGCCCGCTCGTCCTCGTGCTCTCCATCCCTGCGGCTCTTGGTTTCAATGTGTGGGCTGATGTGCAGTTCGGCATGTTCGGCGGCATCATGGACCTGGAGGACTTCCTCGTTTCGAACAACATCCTACCTATCGGCAGCCTGATCTTCGTGCTCTTCTGCACGTGGAAGAATGGTTGGGGTTGGGATAACTTCCTCGCCGAGGCCGACCAAGGCAAGGGACCGCGTTTCCCGCGGTTCATGTACGGCTGGCTCAAGTTCGGTGCACCCGTGCTCATCATCCTGATCTTGGTGTTGGGGTGGTTACCGAAGTTCATATCATGACGCTATCCATGCCATTGTGTTAAGTCGATATCGGGCGCTTTTCGAAGCGCCCGATATACTATAATGATATGCGAGAAAACGGCAGCGTGAACCTGCCGAAACCCGAAGCCGCCTTGTCCCACAAGGCTTCCGAGAGGAGGAGGAAACCACATGAAATGGGTATGCAAAGTATGCGGTTACATCTATGAGGGTGAGCAACCGCCGGAAGAGTGTCCGGTCTGCCATGCGCCAGCCAGCATGTTTGAGAAGGTCGAGGGCGAATTGAAGCTCGCGGCCGAGCATGAGTACGGCATCTACGCGAAGACTGTCAAGAACAATCCGGACATCGACGACGAGACTAAGGCCTACATCTTCGAGCAGCTGAAGGCAAACTTCAACGGCGAGTGCTCCGAGGTTGGCATGTATCTGTGCATGGCTCGCATCGCGCATCGCGAGGGCTATCCGGAGATCGGCCTGTATTGGGAGAAGGCCGCATTCGAGGAGGCCGAGCATGCTGCGAAGTTCGCAGAGCTTTTAGGCGAGGATCTCGAGCCGAACATGAAGGCAGACACGAAAGCGAATCTCGCTTGGCGCGTTGATTGCGAATACGGCGCAACGCAAGGCAAGTTCGATCTTGCTGCTTGCGCAAAGAAGAACGGTCTCGACGCCATTCACGATACTGTGCACGAGATGGCACGTGACGAGGCTCGCCACGGCAAAGCGCTTGAAGGTTTGTTGAAGCGTTATTTCTAATATGTCTTGCACATTGTTTTTTCAGGGGAGCGAAAGGCGAGTTGTCTTTCGCTCCCTTTCGATAGCGAGGACGCGAAAAGAGGGGGCTTCCTGATGGCAGATATCAACAGTCCGGATTTCGATATGTCCGATAGCGAATGCCCATACGACGAGGAATACATGGCCGCTGAAGCCCGTGATGGCTTCGATGAGCGTCAAATCCGTGCGGCGGACGAGGACGACGATGGTTACGACCCGTATTCCGATCGCATTGAGTTCGAGCCTTTATTTGAGCGTGACCCGTGGAACTAACTGATCCGCGTGCGGAAATGCCGTTTCATATATGGAATTATTAATGATTCTCGTTTGCGAATAATTTGATTCAAAAGCGCATTTTCCCATGTCCGCAACAAGAAGTTTCGTTCGCGAAACAAGCAGATATCTTTCGATAATTACTTGCGCAAAAACGCCAAAAGCGCGACAATGGAATGCGCAAGAAAAACGCAATGCCGCATACGTTTTCTAGAGGCGTAAACGGGGTTGCGCATTTCCCGGGAGCATGGTTCAAAAAGGGGGAGGATCGTGCTCTAGCCGGAGAACAACGGAGCGCAGCCAAGATTATCCACAAGGGATAGTCTGGCTGTTTTTGCGTTTGTAAGACGGTCATTCGCGTTAGCGGTGTGACCGTAAGGCTTGGTTGAAATGCTTTCGGGCATTCACGATAGTAAGCGAACTTTTATGAGAGGAGAGTTTATGTCGGAGAGAATTATCGACTGTGGTGACGGCACATTTAAGATGCGCACCTGTGTGTGGTCGCCTCCAGGAGACCATCCGGTAGGATGCGGTATGTATCTCACAGTCAAGGACGGTAAGGTCGTTGACGTTGAGGGTGATCCCGAGCATCCTATCACCAATGGTCGTCTGTGCGTTCGTTGCCTGACGCTTCCCGAGTATATCTACAACGATCGCCGCGTTATCTATCCTTTGAAGCGCGATCCTAAGGATCGTGGTAAGGATAAGTGGGAGCGCATCACTTGGGACGAGGCTCTCGATATCATCGAAGAGCGCGTCAACTACATCAAGGAGAACTATGGCGCTGAGGCCATCGTTGCCTTCCAGGGTACCGGCCGTGAGGCTACGCTGTACAAGACCCCGCTCGCCTATGCAGCGCTGGGCACTCCGAACAGCTGCTTCCCGATGTCCGGTGACTCCTGCTACGGTCCCCGCTGCTCCGTCGCCGACTTCATTTTGGGCGCTGGCTATCCTGAGCTCGACTATGCGGCGTACTTCCCGGATCGCTTCGACAACCCCGAGTGGGAGCTTCCGAAGTACATCGTCCTCTGGGGCAAGGATCCTCTGTTCAGCAATCCTGACGGCTTCTTCGGTCATGCGATCATCGACCTGTACAAGCTCGGCTCCAAGTTCATCGTCATCGACCCGCGCGTCACTTGGTGCGCCGCTCATGCAGAGATCCATCTGCAGCTGCGTCCCGGCACCGACGCCGCTCTCGGCCTCGGCCTGATCAATGTCATCATCAATGAGGACCTCTATGATCATGACTTCGTCGAGAATTGGTGCTATGGTCTTGAAGAGCTCAAGGAGCGCGCTGACCAGTATCCGCTCGACAAGGTCGAGGAGATCACCTGGGTTCCCGCAGAGCTCATCCAGAAGGCAGCCCGCACGCTGGCAGCCAATCATCCGTCCTCGTTCATGTGGGGTCTCGCCATCGACACCAACGCCAATGGCACGCAGGCTGGCCACTGCTTCCTGAACATCGCCGCTCTGTTGGGCGACCTCGATGTTCCGGGTGGCGTGACTCTGGCTGTTCCGGCCTCCTTCATGGGCAAGTGGCGTTATGAATGCTCCAAGGAGCTTCCTGAGGGCATGCTCGACAAGCAGATCACCGACAATGAGCAGTACAAGGGCTTCAAGGCCGCTCACCTGATTGCTCATCCTGACTGCATCCTCGACACCCTCGAGACTGGCGAGCCTTATCCGCTGAAGATGGCCTGGTTCTATGCCACCAACGGTATCGCCAACACCACCAATGCTCAGCCGAAGCGTTGGTACAACGCCTTGATGAAGATGGAATTCAACGTTTGCCAGGATACCTTCATGACCCCGACGGCCATGGGTATGTGCGACCTGTTCCTCCCGGTTGCCTCTGCAGCCGAGCATGATGGCATGGTCCTCCCGCACTTCGGCCGCAACACTCATATGGTCATGGCCATGAACAAGTGCGTCGAAGTTGGCGAGACCAAGTCCGACCTCGAGATCGACTTCCTCGTTGGCAAGCGCCTGAATCCGAAGGCATGGCCGTGGGACAACGTTTCTGACTTCTTTACCGAGCAGCTGCACAACGGCGGCGTCGAGAAGACCTTCGAGGATCTTCGTGAAGAGGGCTGGTTCCATATGCCGTTCCAGTATCGTAAGTATGAGAAGGGCCTGCTCCGTCCTGACGGCGACGTTGGCTTCAACACCCCGACTGGTCTTGTCGAGCTCTGCTCGAGCCTGTACGAGGACTGGGGCGAGGATCCGCTGCCGTACTATGAGGAGAACAAGCTCACGCCGTATGCACGTCCCGATCTGATGGAGAACTATCCGCTGATCATGACGACTGGCGGCCGCGAGACCACGTCCTTCCACAGCGAGCATCGTCAGATCCCGAGCCTCCGCGCTATCATGCCGTGGCCGCTCGTCCAGATCAATCCCGAGACCGCGAAGAAGTATGGCATCGAAGACGGCGACTGGGTCTGCATCGAGAACCCGCTGAGCAAGGCCATCGAGAAGGCTCAGGTTACCGAGATCGTTCCGCCGCAAGTTATCCACTGCCAGCATGGTTGGTGGTTCCCCGAGCAGGACGGCGAAGCTCCGAACCTGTACGGCGTTTGGAAGTCCAACATCAACAGCCTTATCCCGCACCGCGCAATCGGTCGCATCGGCTTCGGTGCTCCGTTCAAGAACGTCGCCTGCAGAATCTTCAAGGTTGACGGTCTGAATGCACTCGGAACCCTGAGCCCCGACACCGAAGAAGGCGCAATCGGCACCGATCCCGCGAGCTTCGTTTCCACTCCGGAGCAAGCACGCGCTGCTCTCTATCCGAATGAGAAGAAGCAGGAATCCGTTGTCGTCGGTGGCGTTGAGTGCTTCCCGGGTCTTGCCGAGGCTCCGTATGAGCTTCCTGGTCTGGTGCAGTGGGATGCCGAGAAGGGCGCTGGCTTCGTAAACGGTCATATCTATGATCCGAATACGCAGTGGGCACTTGATCCTGAGACCGGCACCTACTTCGACGCTTACACGGGTTATGCTTATGATGCGGAAGCAAGCAACCTGGTCGATCTTGAGACCGGCAAGCGTTATGACCTGGCAACCCGCGAAGAGATTGCGTAAGGAGGCAGAAGATGAGCCAATATGCACTGCTTATTGATTACAAGTACTGCACCGGCTGCCACGTCTGCGAAGTGAGCTGCCGTAAAGAGCACGACATCCCGCTGGACGAGTGGGGCATCAAGATCAACGAGATGGGTCCGAAGAAACTCAGCAATGGCGAGTGGATCTGGGACTATGTTCCGGTTCCGTCCCAGCTGTGCGACTTGTGCGCCGATCGCGTTGCCGAGGGCAAGAAGCCGCGTTGCGTGCATCATTGCCTTGCTGCCTGCATGGAACTCATCCCCGTGGAAGAGGCTGGCGCGAAGCTCGCTGAGCATGGCGCGAAGACCGTCGTCTACATGCAGTAATTTGCTGATTCAGCTGTTTGCCTCATAAAGGCAAGTTCGCTGAGAGAAAAAGGATCGGCCCCCGCAAGGGGGCCGATTTTTTTCATCGATTCTTTGAAGTGTTAAGGCTACTCTTTCGAGGATTTCTTAGCCTTCTTCTCCTTCTTCTTTTTGCTTTTTTCGACATTCTTGGCGATGGCTGCCTTCGCCTTCTCGATGGCTTGCGCATCTTCGGGGTCATCACCGACGAGACGCGCGCGATAGGCCGGGAACTTCTCGAGCTCGTCTGCAGCTAGCTTCGGGTACTCAGGGTCGATGTCTTCGAGTGCTTGGATGATGGCCTCGCTGACCAGCCAACGGGCAACCCACTTTTGATCTGCGGGAATCACATACCACGGTGCGCACGCGCTGCCGGTACCCGCGATCATCGATTCATAAGCCTGCATGTATTTCGGCCACAAATCGCTTTCGTCTACATCGCCGATGGAGAACTTCCAGTTCTTGTCCTTCTCGTCGATGCGTGCGATAAAGCGATTCGCTTGCTCTTCCTTGCTGATGTTCAAGAAGATTTTCACGAGGCGATATCCGTTCTCGTACAAATACTCCTCGAAGTTGTTGATTTGCTTGAAGCGCTTTGCGAAGAACTCATCTTCGCTCATATCGAAGCAGCGTTTGGGCCATTTGTAGCCCTTCCACATCTCATGGACGCGTACAACGAGTACATCCTCGTAATGGCTGCGATTGAAAATGCCGATTTTGCCACGTTCGGGCAACCCGAGGATGCAACGCCAGAGATAGTCATGCGCGAGCTCGGTCGTGTTCGGTGTTTTGAAATTGACGACGTTCACGCCCTGGGGATTGACACCGCTCATGACATGCTTGATGGTTCCATCTTTGCCTGCGGCATCCATGGCCTGTATGACGACGAGAACGCCCTCGGTGCCTTGCGCATAAAGCTTGTCTTGCAACTCGGCGATGCGTTCGGTGTTTTCGGCGAGCATCTTCTCGTACTGCGCCTTCTGGTCTTTGCTGATCTCCTTTGACGTGGGGAACTCGCTCAGCGAGAATGCGCCGTTTCCATCGTAGCGGAAAGCATTCACGTCCATGGTTACGCTCCTTTCAAAATGGGTTGCGGGCCTTTATGCTTCAGAGTACATCGCGCAATTCAGCGGCGTTTCGTACACTTCGATTTTGCTGACCGGGAATCCTGCTTCGGCGAGTTTGCCGTAGAAATAACGTGCGAGATTCTCTGTTGTGGTGCGGAACGGCAGGAATGTGATGCGGAACGTTTCTGCCTCAAGCGCATCGATGGTTGCTTGTGCAAGAGAGCCCTCCTCAACGAGGAAGGTGTGGTCGAAGCGCTCAGTCAGCTCACGGACTGCGGCCTTGAAATCTTTGAAGTCGATGACCATATCCTTGTTCGTACCTTCGGCCTGGAGCTTCTCGGTGGCGATATAGGCCACTACGCGCCATCGATGACCGTGGAGGTTCTCGCATTTGCCATCGTAATCGGTCAGGAAATGAGCCGAATCGAAGCTGCTTTCAGTTTTGAGTTCGTACACGTCTTTTCTCCGTTCTTTGCGTCGTGCGATTACCCTAGTATCTTAGTTCATAGACGGCTTTTTTCAATGGTTAGCATGCGAAAGCTAGTTATAATAACTTAATTGTTGAAAGTTAGCGTTAGGAGACATTCATGGCTTTCTATTATGACGAACCGTCTCGGACATTCAACGAATACCTGCTCGTTCCCGGGCATACTCCCTCAACGTGCGTTCCCTCCGCGGTGAGCCTTAAAACTCCGCTTGTCAAGTACCGCAAGGGCGAGGAGGAATGTCCTATCACACTCAACATTCCCATGGTGTCTGCCATCATGGCATCGGTGTCGGGCGACAGGATGGCGGTTGCGCTTGCAACCGAAGGCGGTCTTTCGTTTATCTACGGCAATCAGACGATCGAGAGCGAAGCTGCCATGGTCGCTCGAGTGAAGAACTACAAGGCCGGTTTTGTCGAGAGTGACGCGAATCTGTCTCCCGATATGACGCTCAACGATGTCGTTGAGCTTAAAGAGCGCTTCGGGCATTCCACGATGCCGGTTACTGATGATGGTGGCCCCCATGGCAAGCTGCTCGGCGTGGTCACGGGTCGTGATTACCGTCTGAGCCGTATGGATGGCACCGAGAAGGTTTCTGACTTTATGACACCGCGTGAGAAGCTCATCGTGGGTTATGCCGATACATCGCTCAAGGAAGCCAACGATATCATCTGGGATCACAAGCTTAATTCGCTTCCTCTGGTTGATGCAAACGACCATCTGATGTACATGGTTTTCCGCAAGGACTATGATTCCCATAAATCCAATCCCAACGAAATGCTTGACGAGTATAAGCGCTATATGGTCGGTGCAGGCATCAACTCTCGCGACTATGCTGAGCGCATCCCCGCGTTGGTTGAAGCGGGTGCTGACGTGCTGTGCATCGATAGCTCGGAGGGCTTTTCCGACTGGCAGAAGCTCACCATCGATTGGGTGCGCGAGCACTACGGCGACACGGTCAAGATCGGTGCTGGCAATGTCGTTGATGCCGAGGGATTCCGCTTCCTTGCTGAAAGCGGCGCGGATTTCGTCAAGATCGGCATCGGCGGCGGTAGCATCTGCATCACTCGTGAAACGAAGGGCATCGGCCGTGGCCAGGCAACGGCGGTTATCGAGGTCGCCAAGGCGCGCAACGAGTATTTCAAAGAGACGGGCATCTATGTCCCCATCTGCTCTGATGGCGGTATCGTTTATGACCACCACATCTCGCTTGCACTGGCTATGGGAGCCGACTTCTGCATGCTCGGCCGCTATTTCGCACGCTTCGACGAGAGCCCGTCTGCCAAAGTCATGGTAAACGGCACGTACATGAAGGAATACTGGGGCGAGGGCAGTGCCCGTGCACAGAACTGGGCACGCTACGATCTCGGCGGCAAGAAGAACCTGCATTTCGAGGAAGGCGTCGATAGCTACGTCCCGTATGCGGGCGCATTGAAGGATAATGTCGAGCTTACGCTGGCGAAGCTCAAGGCTACGATGTGCAACTGCGGTGCCCTTTCTATTCCCGAGTTGCAAGAGAAGGCGAAGCTTACGGTCGTGAGCCCCACGAGTATCGTAGAAGGCGGTGCGCACGACGTACTGCAGAAAGACAAGAACCCGTACGCATCGAACGTCGCGGGTTAGTGCGA
The DNA here is from genome assembly GCA_017431165.1 of Eggerthellaceae bacterium. Classification (GTDB taxonomy): domain Bacteria; phylum Actinomycetota; class Coriobacteriia; order Coriobacteriales; family Eggerthellaceae; genus SIG42. Next base: position 20,390 of record JAFRLO010000043.1, on the reverse strand, counting down.
GAAGAAAGCAGTTAGGAGAAAAGGCTGTGGGTGGATTTTTCGGGGTCGCTTCAAAGCAAGATTGCATGCTGGATACGTTTTTCGGAACCGATTACCATTCCCATCTTGGAACGTATGCGGGTGGCATGGCAGCATGGGATAGCGAAATCGGCCTGCAAAGGCGCATCCACGGCATAAAGAACGCTCCGTTCCGTACGAAGTTCGAAACGATTTTCGATGAGATGAAGGGCACCTCCGCCATTGGTTGCATCAGCGATACGTTTCCCGAACCACTGTTGATTCGCTCGAAGCTCGGCGCATTTGCCATCTGCACGGTCGGCGTCATCAACAACGCGTCCGATTTGACCAAGATCTGCCTTAACGACAGCAACACTACGTTCGATGCCATGACGGGTGGAAAAGTCAACGATAACGAATTGGTTGCCGCGCTCATCAACTTGGAAGGCGACTTCACCTCGGGTGTCAAGAAGGCGCAAGAGCTCGTCGATGGCACGTTGAACCTGCTCATCCTCACCAATACCGGTTCTTTGATCGTCGCACGCGATAAAGCTGGCAGACTTCCGGTGCATGTAGGGAAAAACGAGGACGGTTTTGCGGTTTCATCCGAACCTTTCGCGTTCCAAAAACTCGGGTTCGAAGATTTTTATGAGCTGGGTCCCGGTGAGATCGTCGAAGTGACGGCGGATGGCCTTGAGCAGCTTGCTGCTCCAGGAAATAAAAAGCACATCTGTGCATTCTTGTGGAGCTATTACGGCTATCCCACATCATCGTATGAGGGAGTCAATGTCGAAGTGATGCGGTATCGAAACGGGCGCATCATGGCGCAAACCGATGCCGAGCGTCATCCTGACATGCATATCGATTATGTTGGCGGGGTGCCCGATTCAGGTACTCCTCATGCTATCGGATATGCCAACGAAAGCGGCACGCCGTTTGCTCGAGCATTCATCAAATATTCTCCGACATGGCAGCGTAGCTTCATGCCGCAAACGCAGGCTGACCGTGACAAGGTTGCCAAGATGAAGCAAATCGCTGTTCCTGATCTGATCAAAGACAAGGACCTGTTGTTCGTCGACGACTCGATCGTTCGTGGCACCCAATTGCAAGGTACAGTCCAGTTCCTCTTCGACAACGGTGCGAAGTCTGTTCACATGCGAAGCGCTTGCCCGCCTATCATGTTCAGCTGTAAATACCTAAACTTCTCGCGAGAGACCACCGATATGGAGCTCATTGCTCGTCGTGTCGTCAACGAGCTCGAAGGCGAAGAAGGAGAGAAGTATCTCGAGGAATACAGTGACGGGTCAACCGAGCGCGGCTGTGCATTGCGTAAGGCGATTTGCGAGAAACTCCATTTCGACTCACTCGAGTTTCAGTCTCTGGAAGGCGTAATCGAGGCTATCGGCCTTCCTGAATGTGATTTGTGCACCTATTGCTGGACGGGAAGGGAATGAACGAAGAAAACGCTCTAGACAGCGCGCTGTCGAGTTTCGTTGCGAGCATTACGGAGATATTCCCCAATTTGAGCTGGGGCCGATTCCTTGCGGCCGTCGGCATCATTGTCGTTGTCATCGTCTTACTGGTTATCCTTCGCCAGCTGATGCGTCTTTTTGCTACCGCACTTGCCAAGTGGGGGAAGTCCTCAAAGAGTTTCGAAAACCAGTTCCGCGTTGCATACAACATCATTCGAGTCATCCTGATAGTCGTTGCCGTGCTCACCATCATGCAAGTGTTCGGCATCAACGTGAGCGCCATCGTTGCAGGTCTCGGCATTGCCAGCGTCATCGTCGGCTTGGTATTGCAGGAGACATTACGCGATATCGTGATGAGCATCCGTATCGTGATGGACGGTTATTTCCGAGTCGGGGATGTGATCCGCTTCAACGACATCGAGGGCGAGGTCATTTCGATGTCCTCCCAAACGACGATGGTCCGCGATTTGGCCAATGGCGATATCCATGCCATTGGCAACCATAACTTCACTCACGTCACGAAGGTGTCAGACGTCCGCTTCATCGACATCGGGCTCTCTTACGAAGACGATCCTGAGCGCATCGCTGAAGTGCTCACAAAAACGTGCAAGAGCATCGCTGCGCTCGATAAGGTACGGAAATGCGAGTTCAAAGGGTTGCAGGAATTCGGCAGCAGTGCCGTGGTGTACAGAATCCTCTTGAGAGTGAATCCGCTCGATTATCTAGAATATGTTCGCAAAGCAAAAGGAATCATCCGCAAGTCGCTGCTTGAGGCGGGGCTTGAGATACCATACGGCCAATTGGACATCCATGTTTCGCAAGACGACCAAATCGCCGTTTTGCAAAGCGAATAAGCCCTATGCTTCTCGAGATGTTTGAACAGCTGGAAAACTCTTGCAAGATTGTTCTTTTTGTTGGTTACAAACCGCTCGCGCGGTGTAATAATACATAGTGAAGGATGGCCCATTCTTGTGGGCCGATAGAAACATGAGAGGAGCATATCTATGAGTGACGTGAACCTTACTGATGTGTTTGTCGACTATGTGTGCGACACCAAATGGGAGGACCTCGATGACGTGACGATCGACCGCGTTAAGTGCCGTCTGATCGACTCGTTCGGCGTTCTCGCAATCGGTCATACGTCTCCCGACACCGATGCAACGGTTGCCTTGCTGCAAAAGGCTGGTGGTGCTGAGGAGTCCACGATTGCAACGTATGGCAGCAAGATTCCGATGGCCCAGGCTGCTTTCGCGAACAGCATCCTCATGCGTTCGTATGACTTCGAGTGCATCGATGCCGAAGCCTTGAATGATGATGAGGGCAACACTGCTGCTCATATTTCCGGTACGACGGTTCCAGCCGCTCTTGCCGTTGCCGAGGCGCTTCATGCTTCCGGCAAGGATCTTATGCTCGCTCTTATCTTGGGCGACGACGTGACTACGCGTGCGCTGTGCTCCACGGGCTTCTCGGTTCATGACTGCTTCGACGGCAACGGCACCGCCAACATCCTTGGATCCACGGTTGCCGCTGGCAAGCTGCTCGGTCTTGACAAGGAAGAGATGAAGGGCGCATTCTCGCTCGGCATCAACCAGATGTCCGGTACCATGCAGAACGTTTTCGAGAAGAAGATCACCTTCAAGGTCCCGATCGCTCTGTCCGCTCGCGCCGGCGTTTTCGCGGCTCAGCTTGCTACGTGCGGTTTCGGTCCTTGCCTGAATGACTCGATGAACGGCCCGCGCGGCATGTTCCAGATGTTCTATTCCAACCCGACTCCCGAGAAGATGCTCACCAACCTTGGCACGCGCTTCTATGCAGACGCCGTTATCAAGCCGTGGCCGGCATGCCGTGCAACCCATGCCTCCATCGATGCAACGCTGCAGGCATGCGCAGGCAAGACCTTCACGGCCGACGAGATCGAGGCTGTCGAGCTTCATGTTGCTCCTGGCATCAAGAGCTTCGTTGGTCAGGGTTTCGTGTTCGGTATGGACAAGAGCTATCAGGGCGCTTTCAGCATCGACTTCCTGTGCGCAACCGCAATCCTGCGCGGCAATGTGACCCCGCTGTACGAGCAGCCTGAGTACATGACCGATCCCGCCATCGGCGCAATCCTCGAGAAACTCACGATCTTCGACGACCTGCCCAAGGCCGGCGACGTTTCTCCTGCCGAGTGCGTCATCAAGCTCGCCGACGGCACCGAGCTCAGGGCCCGCGTCGACATGGCTCTTGGCGATTACAAGCAGACGCGTCTGTCCCGCGACGAAGTGCTTGCCAAGTACTATGCGAACATCGAGTTCAGTGGCAAGGTCTCCAAGGAGAATGCAGACAAGATCGTCGAGGTTATCGACCATCTTGAGGACCTTGAGGACATCGCCGACCTCATGGCGCTCATCGCCTAAATTCGACAGCGCTGCGTGAAGCAGCATAGCGTTCGCGCGAACGCGAGGTTTGAACCTCAATAACGATAAGACCCGCCATGCATTGCGATGGCGGGTCTTTCTTCACGCTTAAATCGACTTATTGAAGCCTTATTCAGGAATCTCGAACAGCGAGTCGCCTTCGCGAGCACGGAGATCCTGCTCGATGCGCATCTGCGGCATTTGCATGCTAACCTTTGAATATGGCGGGATGCTCTTGATGATGAACGTACCGCCGCCGATGGTGGAGTACTTTCCGATGACGGTATCGCCGCCGAGGATGACAGCTCCTGCGTAAATGGTGACGTTGTTCTCAATGGTAGGATGACGACGTACGCCAACGAGTTGTCGGCCCTTGCGCGTGGATAGCGCGCCTAAGGTCACACCTTGATAAATCTTGACATTGTCACCGATGACGCAGGTCTCGCCGATGACAATGCCGGTGCCATGGTCGATGAAGAACGACTTACCGATGGTGGCACCAGGGTTGATGTCGATACCGGTGAGGCTATGCGCATGTTCGGACATGATACGAGGGATCATCGGGATGCCCATTAAGACGAGCTCGTGTGCAAGGCGATATGTCTGAATAGCCAGGTATCCTGGATATGCCAGAACCGTGATGGACTTGTTCTCTGCGGCAGGATCGCCATCGAGCATTGCCTGAATATCAAGGTCAAGCGATTCCAAGACGGATGGAAGCCGACCGATGAACTCATCGGCCTTGCCGTACGCCTCATCGAGCGTGATACCCATAACCTGCGAGATGGCGTTTGCGAGACCTGTGCGGATACGCAAAAGCAACATGTTCGCATTGTCTGTGCGTTTGACGGAGCCTTCCGTGCCCACGTAGCAGTGCGCGATAAGCTTGCGTAAATCGTTCCAAATATCAATGATGTCCTGCTGCTTGAACGTTCCTGCGATCTCGCCGAGCGCGCGATTGCTGAGTAGTTGCTCTGTTAAGTCTTGTAATGCCGCCATACTCGCATTCCTTTCCGGGTGGAGTCGTTCGTATGCTTGGGCGCTATTATACCGCATACGGTATTTCGAGCTGAATGAAGTCAGGCGCGACAGGAGCGAGTCATCGGGACATGTATAATATGCGTTGCCGAAAAAACTGCCCATTTCAAATAGGGGTAGTTCTTCGGCGGGAAAGACCTTGAACGAAAACGATTGGACTAAACCATGACGGACATCCTATACATGAGCAAACTCTACATGCCGACGTTGAAGGAAGACCCGGCTGATGCCGAAATAGCAAGTCATCGATTGCTTCTGCGTGCGGCAATGATCCGCAAGACCGCTTCGGGTGTGTACACGTTCCTCCCGCTCGGGACGAAGGTGCTTGCGAAAGTCGAGCGAATCGTGCGCGAGGAAATGGACGCTACAGGCGCGCAAGAGATCATGATGCCTGCGCTTCAGCCCGCCGAGCTGTGGCATGAGAGCGGCCGTTGGGACGATTACGGGCCTGAGCTCATGCGCCTTTCCGATCGTCATGACCATGGCTTCTGCCTTGGTCCGACGCACGAGGAGCTCATCACCTCGCTTATCCGCAACGAGTTGCGTTCGTATAAGGAATTGCCATGCTCGTTGTATCAGATTCAGGTGAAATTCCGTGACGAGATCCGTCCTCGCTTCGGTCTGCTCCGCAGCCGCGAGTTCATCATGAAGGATGCATACAGCTTCCATGAGAATCAAGAGTCGCTGCAAGAGACCTATGATCGCATGAGCGTCGCATATGGGCGCATTTGTGAGAGGTGCGGTTTGGAGTACCGCCCAGTCGAAGCCGATTCGGGTCAAATCGGTGGCAAGGTGTCAACCGAGTTCATGGCACTTGCCGAAGCGGGCGAGGCCGAGCTTGTTTACTGCTCGTGCGGATATGCTGCAGATGTCGAGGCAGGCGAGTGCAAGTGTACGCCAACGATGTATGACGTGCCGTTCGAGAAGATCGCAACACCTGGCGTCCACACGATTGCGGAGTTGGCAGAGTTCCTGAATATCCCCGAGAGCTCCACGGTCAAGGCGTTGGCTGGCAAGGACGAGGAAGGTAACATCATCGCGCTGTTCATCCCCGGCGATCACGAACTCAACGACATCAAGGCTGATCATGGCATTGGCTGGTTCATGCTGCTTTCCGATGAAGAGATGCTCGAAGCGGGCTTGGTCAAAGGGTCTATGGGTCCGGTCGGCTTACCCGAGGGCATTCGCGTAATCGGCGATGTGAATCTTAAGGGACTGTCCAAATGGACTGTGGGTGCCAATGAGGATGGTTTTCATATCGTTGGTGCCGAACTGGGCAAGGATTTCCAAATCGACGAATGGATGGACCTCTCGACGGTCAAAGCGGGAGATGCATGCCCCGAGTGCGGCTTGCCGCTCGATGGCGCACGCGGTATAGAGGTTTCTCAGGTATTCCAGCTTGGCGATAAGTATTCCCGAACGATGGAAGCGACCTATCTTGACGTGAATGGCAAAGAGAATTACTTCATCATGGGTTGCTACGGTGTCGGCGTCACGCGCACGCTGGCAGCGGTGGTCGAGCAGCATAACGATGAGTATGGCATCATCTGGCCATTCGCGGTTGCACCTGCTCACGTGTGTGTCATCCCGCTCACTGTTGGCGATCAAGATGTGTTTCCCGTGGCAGAGCAGATCGCAGCCGATCTCGCCAAACTTGGGCTTGAAGTGGTCATTGACGATCGCAAAGAGCGTCCAGGCGTCAAGTTCGCGGATGCTGACCTGATAGGTTGGCCGCTGCAGATCACGGTGGGTAAGCGCGGGTTGGCCGATGGAACGGTCGAGTTGAAGCTGCGCCGCACGGGCGAGAAGCGCGATGTGGCGCTTGCATCGCTGCATGATGCATTCGAGACGGTGTGCGCAAACATTCCGGAGGATCCCGCGTTCGATGCTTTTGACAACTTGTTCGCGTAAGGATTGCTCGCAATGCGTGCAGAGTTAGCGCATATCAAAGCAGTTCTTTTCGATTTGGATGGCACGCTGCTCGATACCTATCAGCTCATCTTAGATTCGATGCGCTATACGATTGAAACGGAGCTCGGCCTCGATTGCTCCGATGAGCAGCTTATGGCGAAAGTCGGGCAGCCTCTTGCAATCCAGTTCACAGACTTCACGAGCGACCCTGTGCTGATCGATGAGTTGCTCAAGGTGTATCGAGCGTACAACGAAGCACGCCACGATGCTGTCGTTCGTGCGTTCGACGGTGTTTCGGAGATGCTTGCCGCGCTCAAGGACGTTGGTTTGTCACTCGGTGTAGTGACCTCGAAGCGTCATGAGCTAGCCCAACGTGGTCTGGATATTGCAGGGCTTGCGTCATACATGAGCTTCCTTGTCGGACCCGATGATTGGCCGGAGTTCAAGCCGAATCCCGGTAGCGTGCTATATGGCTGCCGTCTTGCGGGGTGTGATCCGAGCGAATGCGTTTACGTGGGCGATAGTCCGTTCGACATCCAAGCAGGCAACAGTGCAGGGTGTGTCACTATCGCTGCACTCTGGGGGATGTTCAGCAAGGCGGTGCTTTGCGAGCAAACTCCATCGTATACGTGCTCGCGGCCGACAGATATCCTTTCGCTTCTCGTCTGACGCATCAGCGCGGCTTACGCGTAAAGTGTGATACTCTTAAACGTAGCAATACGCTATCAAGGAGGCATGTGATGATCAATCAAGCTATGTTCGGTCTCGGCGATGAGCCGAGTGCGATTCGTGAGTTATTCCTGTACGGTCTGAATCGTAAGGCCCAGATCGGGAATGATAAGGTGTTTGATTTCAGCATCGGAAATCCGAGTGTGCCTGCGCCATCCGAAATCAAAGAAAGCCTGCTCCGTGCACTGGAAGACGATCCGGTTGCACTTCATGCCTATACGCCTGCTGGTGGCTCCATGCAGGCGCTCACTGCAGCTGCCAATCACATTAAACGAGTCCATAGCTTCGATGCGAAGCCTGAGCAAGTGTTCATGACGGCAGGTGCTGCCGAAGCGATTGCCATCTGCATTTTCGCGCTGACGGTACCAGGGGACGAGATTATCGTCATCACTCCATTTTTCCCCGAGTATCGCGTGTGGGTCGAACAGGCTGGTTGCACGCTCGTTACCGTTCCAGCCACGCAGCCGGATTTTCAGCTCGATATCGAGGCGCTCGCATCCGCTATCAACGAGAAGACCAGTGCCATCATAATCAACTCGCCGAACAATCCCGTCGGCTCAATCTACAGCGAGGACAACCTCAAGGATTTCGCGGAAATGCTTGCTGCGAAGGAACAGGAACTCGGTCGATCTCTTTACGTTATCAGCGATGAACCCTATCGCGAGATCACATACGGGGAGGATGTGCCCTGGGTGCCCGCCATCTGGCCGCGCACGCTCGTATGCGCATCGCTCTCGAAGTCGCATTCGCTTCCGGGCGAACGTATCGGTTATGTGTACGTGTCCGATGCGATGGAAGAGGCAAGAGAAGTATCGCTTGCGGTGGCAGGTGCGGCCCGTGCACTGGGCTATATCTGTGCATCAACCTTATGGCAGCGCGTGTTCGCCGAGTGCGTCGACGTGCCTTCCAATGTGGAACCCTACCGTATTAATCGAGAAATCCTGACGACGAATCTTCGCGAGCTAGGATATGAGTTCGTGGAGCCGCAAGGCGCATTCTATTTGTGGGTACGTGCGCTCGAGGACGATGCGCAGGCGTTCAGCGATCGTGCGAAAGCACATGAACTGCTCTTGGTTCCCTCAGACAGCTTTGGCGTTTCTGGCTGGGTACGCGTAAGCTACTGCGTGTCTAAAAAGACCATTGAGGATAGCAAGCCTGCGTTTGCCGCGTTGATGGCCGAGTATCAAGAGCGTTCTTAATACGATAGATTCACCTAGGTGATAGTGATGAGCGTTAAGCCGCTAGGCCTTACATCTGCTTTTACCTTCGCTGTCATAGCGCTCTTTTGTCGTGCCGATAACGCGTTCATCGGCTTTTACGCGATTGCTGGCTGTGCTGAAATCCTTCTTGGGAGTTTTGCCATCGGCGCGCTTATCAGCTGTTTATTGCTTGTGTTCACGCGTCAAGTGGCTTCGGGGCGTATCGCGCGGGCCATACTGTGGACTATCGTGAGCCTCGTTGGCATTTTCGTAGCGTGGATGGGCACGAATGTCGAAGTATCCTTTTGCGCCACAATCGGCGGGGTGCTCATAGGCCTCGGTACGGTCGGAATGCTTGGGCAATGGGCGTGGTGCTTTAGCCGCTTTCCACGGGAAGATGTGCTGCCTACTATAGCGTGTTCGATGCTGCTCATGGCTATTATCTGGTTCGTACTCCGTTTGTTGAACGGATTCGTTCCCGTATGCATGGGTTTGGCGTTGTGCACAGCGTGCGCAGGCGTCGCTGCGGTTGTAGAAGGTATTTCAACGCGCGACAAGGACCGCGATAGGGAAGCTCTCAAGCGTTCATCTGCCAATCGAAATCGCTTGGAGGTTCGAGCAGCACTTACGTCTTTCGAGTCGTTCGTATATTCCGCTTCAAGCCATATGGGAAGATGGCATGCCATGGAATCAGGCTGCGCTCTTGTCTTAGGGTTCTTCATGACGGGGGCAGCATATTGGTCGAACACGCTAGAAATGGAATTGCCTGTTGCGTTTGCGAAGCCGGTGAGCTATCTGATTGCCGTTGTGGTGGTTTTCATCGTCGGACGCTTTGCCACTTCGATTTCTTATCAAGGGCGTGACGAGCGTCAGCCAATGCGCGTTGTTTTGGTTGTAGCAGCATGCACTGTGCTCGCCGGTGCATTCATGTCTGCCCTTTGGGGAAACGATGCGCGCATGATCGTGCGTATGTGCAATTTCTTCTCGTTTGCGCTGCTTAATGTGTACGGGGTCTCATATATTTTCATCGACTTGATGGCCAGCGGGATTTCGCCTGCACGTTCGTGCGTTGTTGCGGTGTGCTTGTGCTATGCGGGCATGGCGCTTGGTATCCTCGCATATCTGGTTTTGGGATCTTCCGTATGTTTTGCCGTGGCATTGATGGCGCTTGCCTATGCGGCTTTGGTCATCGTTATCGCTGTTCAGGCTGTACATGGTGGCCGTACGAACAAGGATTATCGTCGCAAGCTTTAGGACGATTCGTGCGGTTTCCGAACTCGACTATGATTCGCGATATAATACGCGTGTGAAAAATGCTGGGAAAAAGGAAGGAAGGCGCCAAAATGTCTGAAACCGGAAGAACCATCCGCGGATTGAGCATTGCAGTCACCATCCTTGCGGCTCTGTCGCTTGTTGGGACATTGGTCCTCGGTGGACTGATGGGCATGCTGGCCATCAGCGCTGCTTCGGATGACTATGTCTCTTCTTCTGATTCAATCTATTCAGGACGAATCGATGTTGACGACCTCGGTTTATCACCTTCTGAGCTCAGGGAACTTAAAGCGTTAGGAATCGATATCGATGAATTCGGTGGTATCGAGATAAGCAGGGGTGCAGCCTACGATTTCGCGGGAATCATGCTCGTGCTTGCAGGCCTTATTTCGTTCTTGTGCATGATCGCGGGTGCGTTCTCTCTTGTTGCGGGTATCTTGGGTATCACAAGATGGAATAGGCCAGAGAAAATGCAAGCCGTGCTCATTTGGGCGATTGTCGCTGCGGTCTTCTCGCTGTTCGTCGGTCGCTTGATCTCGCTTGTCCTGTTGATCATCATAGCCGTTGAGGCATATAGGTATCGCCGTGATTATATGTTTGCGACGATGAACGATCCAATGCAAGGATGGACCGCGTAACCGTTTTCCACTGTATCCAACGCGTAGGGACGGAGTGTGCAGACCAATGTGCTGTGGCCCAATGAGACTATCCGACGCTATCAGGAGTGTTTTTACCGAAGAGCTGATGGACGCGGTAAACGAGTTCGTGCGCACATCTCCCCTAAATGCCGTACCAGCTAATTCCGTGTTGCAAACCGGACTCGATGGGGCTCGGCTTATCGATGATTGCGTCTTCGCGTTCGGTGATGCATCCGACCCTCTTTTCGAAGTGCAGAAGCAGCCTCAAGCAGTGGGGCCTCAATTCATGGCGCCGATGGAATGGCTTCCCGAAGCACTGAGCGTCATCTCCTTCTTCGCGCCGTTTTCGGAGACCGTAAAGGCGTCAAATCGCGAAATCGACGGCTTTCCGTCAGGCGCATGGCTGCACGGTCGTATCGATGGGCAGCGTGTGGTGTTCGCGGCTTGCGAATTCATCGTTGATTGGCTTAAGCAGCGCGGTTTCAAGGCGGTCGTGCCGTCACTTGATCCGAGGTTCAAAGCTGTCGATGATATTCGCGATGAAGAAGGGCAGATCATCCTCGAAAAGTCGTTCCGCAGCAATTGGTCCGAACGTCATGTTGCCTACGTATGCGGGCTCGGGACTTTCGCTCTCTCACGTGGAATCATCACCGAGAAAGGCATTTCGGGGCGTGTCGGCACAATCGTGACCAATGCACCTCTCGCTTTCACGAAGCGTCCGTACGAGGGCTTATACGATTATTGCAACCGCTGCGGAGCGTGTGCGAAACATTGCCCGGTGAACGCGATCAGCGTCGAGGGAGGCAAGCAACAGATTCCGTGTTGGGTGTTTTTGGAGCAGACCAAGCGCACGGTTGCGCCGCCGTATTTCGGGTGTGGGAAGTGTCAGGCAGGCGTTCCGTGCGAGAGTCGTATTCCCGCGCGCGATTAGGCTATTCGGCAGCGTATGAGCAGTGAGGGATTCATGCAGGTTTGCCCAGTTGCCGAGCGCTGCGGGGCATGTCAGAGCATCAATGTGCCCTATGCGGAGCAGTTGGCGGCCAAAGACGTCTACGTGAAGGAATTGTTCTCCGACATCGTTGACGCCAGTGCTATCCAACCGATTCTCGGCATGGGCGATCCGTACCGCTATCGCAATAAAGTCGCTTCTCCGTTCGCTCCTGAGAAAGGCCGCCGCAACGCGAAAGGGAAAAGGAGCGACATCCTTACGGGCATGTATGCACCGCATTCTCACCAGCTCGTCGATACACGTGGCTGTTTGGTTGAGAACAAAGCCGCCAACCAGGTGGTGCAGGCGATCCGCTCCATCATGCTCAAGCATGGCATGGAGCCGTACAACGAGGATACCGGTCAAGGTTTCATCCGCCACGCCGTCATCCGCGTCGGCCATGCTTCGGGTGAAATGCTCGTGACTATCGTAACGAATGGTGAAGAGTTCCCTTCATCGAAGGCGTTCTGCCGCGAACTCGTCAAGCGATGCCCGGCTATCACGACAGTCGTGCAGAACATCAATACGAGTTCGACGAATGTCATTCTCGGACAGCAGGAGCGCACGCTCTACGGGCCGGGGTTCATCCTCGATACGCTGTGCGGTCTGAGCTTCCGCATTTCCTCTCAATCGTTTTACCAGGTCAATGCCGTGCAGACCGAAGTGTTGTACGAAACCGCCATGACGTTTGCAGGGCTTCAAGATGCGCACACCGTTATCGATGCCTATTGCGGCACCGGAACGATCGGTCTCGTGGCTGCCAAACGCAGCGGGGCGCAGGTCATAGGAGTCGATTCGGTGGAGTCGGCCATAGCGGACGCGCGTCAGAACGCGCGTCATAACGGCATCGAGAACGCGCAGTTCATCGTTGCGGATGCCACTCGGTTCATGCGCGAGCGGGCAGCGGTGGGCGAGGAGGTTGATCTTTTGTTCATGGACCCGCCGCGTGCGGGCTCCACACCCGAATTCCTTGACGCAACGTCAATGCTTGCTCCATCGCGGGTGGTCTACATATCGTGCAATCCGCAGACACAAGTGCGTGATCTCGCGTATCTGGCACAGCGTGGATATACGCTCGATGCTGTCCAGCCGGTCGACATGTTCCCGCATACGAAGCATGTCGAGACGGTTGCTTTGCTGCGGCGGTAATTCAGAAGGGTGCACGTAATGACGCCGGAAGACGCCAAGAGATTCTATTTCCAGTACGACGGCTCCTCGTTTCACATGGATAGGGAAGAGCCCGTCAAATACAACAGCTTCAAGATGTTTAATCTTGGGGAGGAAACCCTGAAAGAATGGGACGAAGAGCTTCTTGACGGCGTTTTCAGTAGTCTATGGTCCGATCCTGATCGCGTTTGGGTCGCGCATGAGCGCATAGTGCAGATCATTCGCAGGGACAATTGCGATGCCGAAGCGTATTTGGGCAGGCTCCTCGACGAAATGGAGAAGATGGAGCACCTAGATACTTTCAATCTGACCTTGATCATCGAGAACATGGCCGGAAGAACCGAGTCCATGAACGATGGAGGGGTGCATGTCATGTGTAAGCTTTCTGGCCTCGGAGCACGAATGAACGGCATCGTTGGGCACCTGATCGAGGCAGGCTATGTCCGTAGCGATGCGGATGATAGGTTCGAAAAGGCTGCACGCCGCTACAGGAACGCGTTCGATAAGTGGAGTTCTTCGGCTGCCTCATAAGCGGTTGCTGACGGCGCAGCACGCGTTCGACTGTCAATGCATCAAATCTTCTTTCACATGCATTTCGCGCCTTGTGCACGCATTCTCGGACTGCGGGTTTTCCTGGGCGTTCAGTACCCGCATCTTACCGACCGCGACATTGACAGCATGCCCCCGTTGGGGTTGTATATACAAGGTGAACAAAGGCGGTCGTTCGACGAGATGTGCACTACCCTTTGGGTCCCGCTTCGAACGAGCGCTTTCTTCTTTTGCAGTCGGCCAGAAAGGATGCATCATGGCGGCCATCATCAGCGAAATGCCCATCAAGCCCGATTACCAGGGAAAGGTGCGCGATATCTACGATTTAGGCGATTCTTTGCTCATCGTGGCGAGTGATCGCATCTCCGCATTCGATTACATCCTTCCCGACATCATTCCCAACAAGGGTGTCGTGCTCACGCAGCTTTCATGCTTCTGGTTCAAGCTCATGGAAGACCTGGTGCCCAATCATTTGATTTCCGCTAAGGTCGCCGACTTGCCCGAGCAGTTCCAGCCATACGCCGAGTATCTGCGCGGCCGCTTCATGCTCGTGCACAAGGTCGCGATGTTTCCTGTGGAGTGCATTGTACGCGGGTATCTTGCCGGCAGCGGCTTCAAGGAGTACAAGCGCAGCCAGACCATTTGCGGCATCGAGTTACCTGACGGGCTTGTCAATTCCTCGCGTCTGCCCGAGCCTCTTTTCACGCCGACGAGCAAGGCGGAGATCGGCGAGCACGACATGCCATTGAACTTCCAGGAATGCATCGAGCTTTTGGGCGAGGCGGATGCAGTGCAGTTGCGTGATCTGTCGCTGGCGATTTACGAGCGTGCGCGCGATCACGCAGTCGACCGTGGTATCATCATTGCCGACACGAAGTTCGAGTTCGGCATGCTCGATGGCGCCATCATCTTGGCCGATGAGGCTTTGACTCCTGATTCGAGCCGTTTCTGGCCCATGGCAACTTACGAGGAAGGCAAGGAGCAGGAAAGCCTCGACAAGCAGTTCGTGCGCAATTGGCTGCTCGCCAACTGGGATTTCACGGGTGAACCGCCGCGTCTGCCGCAGGAGGTCATCGACCAGACGAGCAAGATCTATATCGAAGCTTACGAGCAGATCAGCGGCAAGACCTTTGGTGATTTCGAATAACCAACGGATGGCTTAATAAGCCTGCAATAGAAGGAGTTGGCAACATGCAAAACTGTGCGATCGTTGGCATCAACTGGGGTGATGAGGGCAAAGGCCGCATGGTCGATTTGCTCACCGAGGATTTCGATGTTGTGGTCCGCTATCAAGGTGGCGGCAACGCAGGGCACACGGTCATCAACGAGAAGGGCGAGTTCGCGCTGCATCTTCTTCCGTCCGGCATCTTCCGCGATGGCGTCGTCAATATTCTCGGCAACGGCGTAGCGCTCGATCCCGAGAATCTTTGGACCGAAATCCAAGAGGTTACGGCGAAAGGCGTCGCCATCACGCCGGATAACCTGAAGATCTCCGATCGCGCATCGCTACTCCTTCCGTGGCATCGCGATCTCGATGGCTTGGAGGAGGCGCGTCTTGCCGACAAGCAGTACGGTTCCACCAAGCAGGGCATCGCGCCATTCTATTCCGACAAGTACCAGAAGAAGACCATCCTTGCCGGTGAGCTTTTCTACGAGGAGGAGTTGCGTTCACACCTTGCGGATTTGATGGAATGGAAGAACCTCACGCTAACGCAGGTGTACGGCGCACCGGCGTGCACGATGGAGGACCTGGAGGCATGGCTTGCGAACTTCTGCGATAAGATCAAGCCGTTTGTCTGCGATACCGGCGCATACTTGCGCGATGCGCAGAAGCAGGGCAAGCGCGTCCTGTTCGAAGCGCAGCTCGGAGCATTGCGCGATTTGGATTACGGCATCATCCCGTATACAACCTCGTCGAACACCATCGCGGCGTATGCGCCCATCGGTGCGGGTCTGCCCTCCCTTAAGCTTACCGATGTCATCGGCGTTGTGAAGGCATATTCCACGTGCGTGGGCGAAGGCCCCTTCGTTTGCGAGATGTTCGGCGACGAAGCCGAAGTGCTGCGAGCGGAAGGTCACGAGTACGGTGCGAAGACCGGCCGTCCGCGTCGCGTGGGACCGATCGATTTGGTGGCCACCCGCTACGGCGTGGAGGTGCAGTCGGCAACGGCCATCGCCCTCACGAAGCTCGATGTCTTAAGCTATATGGACAAGATCCCCGTATGCACGCGCTACGAGGTGCGCGGCGAACAGGTCGACTACTTCCCGTTCCCGATGGACCTCGCCGATGCGAAGCCTGTCATCAAATACGTCGACGGCTGGAAGAGCGATGTCTCGAGCGTGCGCCAGTGGGAGGACCTCCCGAAGGCCGCACAGGATTACGTGCTTATGATCGAGAAGGCCATCGGCTGTCCGATAACGTATGTTTCCGTTGGTCCCGAGCGCGAGAGCATCATCCTCAGATAACCACGCGAAGCGATGCGGCGCAGTAACCCTGCGCCGTTTCCTTCTCATCCGTTGAACGACCTTGTGAAAAGGAGCACCAAAATGTCGAATCGGTACGAATCTCCCTTGTCCTCGCGCTATGCGTCCGAGTACATGCTGAATCTGTTCTCGTCGGACATGCGCTATCAGACGTGGCGTAGGCTGTGGGTTGCGCTTGCGAAAGCCGAGATGAAGCTCGGTCTGCCGATTACAGAAGATCAGGTGCAGGAGCTTTCCGAGCATATTACCGATATCGATTACGATGTCGTTGCCAAGCGCGAGAAGGAAGTGCGCCACGATGTGATGGCGCATGTGTACGCATACGGCAAGGTCGCTCCTTCGGCAGCTGGTATCATCCATCTGGGCGCGACAAGCTGCTATGTGACCGACAACGCGGATCTCGTGTTGTATCGCGATGCGCTTCTGTATGTGCGTGAACAGATTCTGGCTGTGCTTAGCAATCTCTCGAAGTTCGCTGACGAGTACAAGGACATGCCCACGCTCGGCTACACGCACTATCAGCCCGCGCAGCTCGTCACAGTGGGCAAGCGCGCGAGCCTGTGGATTCAAGATTTCCGGACCGACCTGCATGAAGTCGATTTCGCAATTGAGAACATCAAATTCCTTGGCTGCCGTGGCACGACGGGTACCGAGGCGAGCTTCATGGATCTTTTTGAGGGCGATAGCGCGAAGATCGATGAGATGAACCGCATGCTCGCTGCCGAGTTCGGCTTCACGGAGTGCTTCGACGTGTGCGGTCAGACATATCCGCGCAAGGTCGACAGCCGCATCCTTAACGCACTTTCGTCTGTTGCACAGAGCTGCTATCGCATGGGCAACGACATCCGCCTTCTGCAGCATGACCGTCAGGTCGAGGAGCCGTTCGAGAAGAATCAGATCGGTTCGTCCGCCATGGCTTACAAGCGCAATCCGATGCGCTGCGAGCGCATGTGCTCGCTTTCGCGCTACCTGATGGCCGATGCGATGAACGCCCCGATGACCGCATCCACGCAGTGGCTCGAGCGCACGCTCGATGACTCCGCCAACAGGCGCATCTCGCTGCCCGAGGGCTTTTTATGCGCTGATGCCATCCTGCGCCTCGCACAGAACGTCACCGATGGGCTGCACGTCAACGAGAAGATCGTCGAGCGTACGGTCAAGGAGTACTTGCCGTTCATCGCGACCGAGAATCTGTTGATGGAAGCTGTCAAGCGCGGTGGTAACCGCCAGGATCTACACGAGATCATCCGCACATGCTCCATGGAGGCGACCGCTAAGATGAAGAACGGCGAGGAGTGCGATCTGCTCGAGCGCTTGGCGAAGAACGAGGAGTTCGGTCTTTCAAAGGACGAGATGGATGCCATCCTCGATCCGAAGCTCTACATCGGCCGCTGCCCGGAACAGGTTACGCAGCTTCTCGACAAGGTACGTCCGCTGCTCGCAGATGTGAGCATCTCGGAAGTCGAGATCAACCTGTAAGTCCGATTCGCTCGTCCGAGGTTTCACATGGATATCAGCTACCTGCTTACGCTGCAAGACCTGCGCATGTCTCTTCCCGGTTTCGTTGAAACCATTCTCGAGTACTATTCGAAGATCGGCGACGGACCCATCCTTGCCGTGCTCGTGCTCGTCGTGTACTGGTGCGTTAGTAAGCGCGCGGGGCAGTTCGCCCTCATCGCGTTCGCATCGTGCAATTTTATAAGCCAGCTGCTCAAGAACATCCTGTGCGTGTATCGCCCGTGGATCCGCGATACGTCGATCATCCCCGCGCAGGGCTCGATCGAAGGGGCGGCGGGCTATTCATTCCCGAGCGGCCACACAACGGGCACCGGCTCCGCGCTCGGCAGCTTCGCATGGTATGCACGCAAGGAGCACAAGTGGGTGACCGTCGTGTGCGCTATCGCGATCCTGCTCATGATGTTCTCGCGGAACTTCCTCGGCGTGCACACCCCTCAGGACGTGCTCGTCGGCCTCGTGCTCGCCATCGTCATGATTGCGGTTGCGAACGTGTTCCTCAAGTGGATCGATCGTTGCGACAAAGAGAAGCCCGGCCACAACAAGGACATCATCGTGATGGTGGTTGTCCTTGTGGTCTGCGCGGCCTCGGTTGCATTCGTCGATTTGAAGGCATACCCGATGGATTACGTAAACGGCACGCTGCTAGTAGATCCTGAGGTGATGCAGAAGGGCAGTTTCGAAGCTGCAGGTCTCTTTGCCGGTGCGGTGATAGGATGGGTGCTTGAGCGGCGTCTGGTAGGCTTTACGACCGATAACCTCACCAAGCGCATGGTCGGAATCCGCTTTGTGGTGGGAATCATCATTTTCGGCGGCGCATATTTGGGATTTGATGTGCTCTTCAAGGCAATCATGCCGTACAACTGGGCGAAGCTCTGCGCCATGCTCGTCGTGGCGATTGTTGCGGTGTTCGTCGTTCCGCTGGTGTTTAACAGAATCGAAAAGCGCAAGAAGTAAACTGTTTGCCGACGAAGAAGCCAGCATGCCCGATGTGCTTCAGTGCACTCGGCGTATGCTGATGGTATCGATGTTTGAAACAGCCTGCTCACAAAGGGAGGATTCACGCGTATGCAGAAAGTCATCGTCCTCGATTTCGGCGCGCAGTATGGTCAGCTTATCGCGCGACGCGTGCGCGATCTGGGCGTCTATTCCGAGATTCTCCCGTGCGATACGCCAGCGGCGGAGCTTGCTGCGACTGGTGTCGATGCCATCATCCTCTCGGGCGGTCCGGCGAGCGTATACGCGGAGAATGCGCCGAGCATCGATCCTGCCGTGTTCGAGTTGGGCGTTCCAGTGCTTGGCTTTTGCTACGGTCAGCAGATTATGGCGAAAGTCCTCGGCGGTGAGGTCGGCCATACCGATGTAGGGGAGTATGGTCCTGCTACCATCACCCGCGTGACGCCGTCGCGCCTGTTCGACGGCACGCCCGAGGAGCAGACAGTATGGATGAGCCATCGCGATTCGGTCGTGAAGGTGCCTGAGGGGTTCGCCGTCACAGCGCGTACCGCCGTGTGCCCGGTGGCTTCGATGGAGTGCGCCGAGCGCAACCTGTATGCGACTCAGTTTCATCCTGAGGTTCGCCATACCACGTACGGTAACGACATGCTGTCGAATTTCCTGTTCGACATTTGCGGGCTGATTCGCGATTGGAGTGCGGACGGCATCGCTGACATACTGATCGCAGCGATTTGCAATCAGGTGGGAAACGACCGCATGATTCTAGGCCTTTCAGGTGGCGTGGATTCAAGCGTCGTCGGTGCGTTATGCGCCCGCGCAATCGGTAAGCAGCTGACCTGTGTTTTCGTGAACCACGGCCTGCTCCGCAAGAACGAACCCGAAGAAGTGGAGGAAGTTTTCACCAAGCAGTTCGACGTTGATTTCGTGCACGTACATGCCGAGGAGCGCTACGCCAAGTTGCTCGCGGGTGTGACCGATCCAGAGGCCAAGCGCACGATTATCGGCACACAGTTCTGGGAGGAGTTCTTCGCAGTCGCGCAGCAGCTTGCGGAAGACGGGCGGCCGGTGAAGTACCTTGCGCAAGGCACGATCTATCCCGACATCATCGAGAGCGGCGCACGCAAGACGGGAGGGAAAGCATCGACGATAAAATCGCATCACAACCTGATTCCTTTCCCTGAAGGGGTGAGCTTCGAGCTCGTCGAGCCGCTTGATCACTTCTTCAAGGACGAAGTGCGCGCGCTTGGCACGGCGCTTGGTTTGCCTGATTCAATCGTATGGCGTCAGCCTTTTCCAGGACCGGGGCTTGCCATTCGCATCATCGGTGATGTGACGCCCGAGAAGTTGCGCATTCTCAAGGACGCCGATGCCATTGTGCGCGAAGAGCTCGACACCTACAATGCACTGCTATTCGAGAAGACGGGGGAGCGCAACAGCGAGCATGCATGTTGGCAGTATTTCGCGGTGCTGCCCGACATCAGATGCGTGGGCGTCATGGGTGATGAACGTACGTATGCGCGCCCTGTGATTGTGCGCGCGGTTGAGAGCACCGATGCCATGACTGCTGATTGGGCTAAGCTGCCTTATGAGGTACTCGAGAAGATATCGAGTCGCATTGTGGCCGAGGTTGTTGGCGTGAACCGCGTTGTGTACGACGTGACTCCGAAACCTCCCGGAACAGTTGAGTGGGAGTAATCGCGGGTATTATTCCCTTTGGCGTCCATGAGGTGTTTTTGAGGCGATTCTCTTAGTACGTTTTGACACGCTTTAGGACGCTTTACACACAAGCCAACGGTGCAGCATATGCGATTTCGAATGACTCCTGAGCATATCGGGAGCCATTCTTTATGGGGTTTTACCTGCGGAAACGCTGTTTTGAGATACTGTGGCGGTTTGGCACGGTGCGAAATGCTAGTCATCGTTTGTCGCGCTAGCTGCGATGATGCGTTATCCGCTTTCCAGACTGGTACTCACGAAGCCTATTCTTTAACCATACTTGCTCGAACTTGGTACTCAAATGGTACTCACAAACCGAATGCATGTTGAGCTAACTATAATTAGACCTGTGGCTCGCTTGT
>JAFRLO010000042.1 GCA_017431165.1 Eggerthellaceae bacterium | reverse complement strand
GCGGGGCACCAAGCTCAAGAGCAAGAATAAGATGCCCGAACTTCACATCAATAGCCTCATCGGTCAAACCGCACACGCGCAAAACGCCGCGCTGCTCCTCTGCGTTGTGGATACGGATCGTGCCGCCGCCCACTTCGAAGCCATCCATGACCAAGTCATACGAATAGCTACCGCATTCAAGCGGAGCTGTCTCGATCTTGTCGAGATCCTCATCGAGCACATGCGTGAAAGGATGATGCTCGGCAGCATACTTCTTCTCGTCCTCGTCATACCTAAACATCGGGAAGTTCACGACCCACAAAAGCGCATGGCCTTCACGCGGGATATCAAGCGCCTCGGCCATATGCAGACGCAACGCAGAAAGCACAGCGTTCGCCGTATCGGGATCAGCTGCCGCGAACAAGAGCAAATCGCCCTCTTGTGCATCCATGGCCGCCTTTAAGGCCTCGAACTCCTCATCGGTGAAGAATTTCACGATGGGGCTCTGAACCTTTCCATCAGGCTTGAACGCAATCCATGCCATGCCCTTCGCGCCGTTTGCGGCAGCGATGTCGGCAAGCTTCTCGACCTCGCCACGGCTCCACGTGCCCGCACCCTTGCAGTTGATGGCCTTAACCACGCCGCCCGACTGTGCGACGCTTGAGAAAACCTTGAAACCGGTGTTCTTCACGATGTCGGTGATGTTTACAAGCTCCATACCGAAGCGAATATCGGGGCGATCGCAACCAAAGCGGTCCATAGCCTCCGAGTATTGCATGCGAATGAGCGGGAATTCGTGCTCGACGCCAACAGCCGCAAGCGTTTCGGCCATAACGTCTTCCATCATATCGATGACATCATCGCCATGAACGAAGCTCATCTCGATATCGACCTGCGTGAATTCCGGCTGACGATCGGCGCGCAAGTCCTCATCGCGGAAGCAGCGAGCGATCTGATAATAACGCTCGATGCCGCCAACCATGAGCATCTGCTTGAACTGCTGAGGGCTTTGCGGCAACGCATAGAACTTACCGGGGTTCGGACGGCTCGGAACGATATAGTCGCGTGCACCTTCAGGCGTCGAGTTCGCAAGAATAGGCGTCTCGACCTCGAGGAAACCGCGCTTGTTGAGCGCAGCACGCATCGCTTGGGCAACCTGGTGGCGCAAAAGCAGGTTCGCATACATCTCGGGACGACGAAGGTCGAGATAACGCCACTTCATACGCGTGGTTTCATCTGTCTCGATACCGTTCTCGATGCTGAATGGAGGCGTCACCGAAGTATTGAGTACCTCGACTGACGATGCGAGAACCTCGATCTCGCCCGTTACCATGTTTGGATTGATGCTCTCCTCGCCGCGGGCGCGAACAACACCAACTACCTTGAGAACATACTCGCGACCGAGATGCTCCGCCTTTGCGAAATCCTCTTCGCTCACGCAATCGGGGTCAACGACGATCTGGGTATAACCTGCACGATCGCGCAAATCGATGAAAATCAGCCCGCCGTGATCGCGCGTGTGCCACGCCCATCCCGTTAATGTCACCTCACGTGCAACATCGTCGATACGGAGCTCTCCGCACGTCGCCGTATGGATACAGTACTTGTTCAAATAGTCTGTCATGCCTTGATATCTCCTTGTTCTGTGTCGTTAGCGGTTCACTTTCCAAACGCTAACCTGTCAATTGTACTTCACCTCACATATGAGTGCTAAACTGATTACGCGAAAGAGACAAAACAATCGAAAGAGGGAGTTTATGAGCACTTTCAAACTCGCAGTTCCAACTTTGGGAGAAGCAGGTCTCGATGCTGAGCGTAGCGGTCACTTCGGACATTGCGACTGTTTCACGATCATCACCATCGCAGATGGAGAGATCACTGAAGTTGGCAAACTCGACAATCCACCGCACGAGGAAGGCGGATGCATGCGTCCCGTGCAGCTGCTTGCCGACAACGGCATCGATGCGATCGTTGCTGCCGGTATGGGCATGCGCCCCATGATGGGCTTCTCGCAAGCTGGCATCGCCGTGTTCTACGAGGCGGAAACTCCAGGCGTTGGGGATGTCGCCAAGAAGGTCGCCGCTGGTGGAGTACCCACAATGGGGCCCGAGCAAGCATGCAACCATCATTAATATCCGCAATGTGAACATGCCCAGACGAAAACAAGCCCTCTCGGGCTTGTTTTTTATTGGGAATGGCCTTTAGACGATAAGCACTACATCGTCAACGCGCTGCACAGGGCATCGAGCAGGAAAATTGCGAAGTGCTGTGCACTGCGCTCCTCGCCAGCACCCTCCCACGTATCGCCTGGCAATTCGATGGCAATGCGCGCGGGCTCATGCGCCATGCTCACGCGAAGCGCGGTCTGCAGGCGGACGGGAAGCGTATCATGCGGCTCGAACGAGATGCACGGAATCCCATCGTTGACTTGATGGCCGGGTAAAACGATATGGATGAGCATCATGTCCTGCTCTGGGGCAACAAGTAACGATTCGGCGGAAGCAACCTTCGAAAACGGATTCGTTGCCAGCGAGAGATTCGACATGCGCGATGCGACATTGCGCGTGAACGGTTCCGTGCCGAATAGGCAGATGCTGTGGCTTTCCAAAGCCTCGGAAGCGCGGGCGAACCCTTGGTAGGCGGCGCTTCTTACTGCTTCCTTCCCTTCCCAGGAATGATGCAGGTTGTTGATCGCCGTATAGGTGTATGCACCCGCTATGCCATCACTTGGCAGACCAAGATTGAGCTGGAACTTGCGTAAAGCGAGCTCAGTATAAGCACCGAAGATCCCATCAACCGGTCCGCACGCGAAACCAAGCGCACTTAAGGCTTGCTGGAGCTCGGCAACGTCAGCTCCGTGGAAGTGCGGAAGGCGCAAATACAGCGTGCGGTCACCTAAGGTGAATGATGCATCAACCAAGGCTGCCCATACCTTGCTGTCGACCTCTTCCGATTCAGGAAGACCGGCTGCTCTGCAGAATTCCTTCACGGCAGAAGCAGTGGCAGGACCGAAAGTTCCATCCACACCGGTTTCATCGAGGAAGCCTGCAACGGCCAAACGCTGCTGAACGTCCTCGACCGCGACTCCAGTATCGTGTAGGCGAATCGTCTCCATACGTTTACCTCAGCCTATGCACGAACCAATCGGCCATCGAAATCAGCAAATCCCTAGCAGATGACGGCTTGATTTCTGCGATGAGGCGCTCCTTTGCCGAGTTCGTCAGTTGCTCGGCGTAATCTCGCGCATAGTCGACGCTCCCTGACTCCTCCATGATGGCAACGGCTTCGGCAAGGATCTCTGGATCGCGCTCCTTCGAGGAGATGATCTGAATGAGACGATCCTTGCGCTGAGAGTTGTGCAACGCATGCACGACCATCAACGTGCGCTTGCCTTCCGTAATATCGCTCCGGAAATCCTTCTTGGTTGCCTCTTCGGTGCCCACCAGGTTAAGCAGGTCATCTTGGATTTGGAATGCAAGTCCCGTGTCCAAGCCGAAGGCACGCAGCGCTTCTATCTCGGCTTCCGTACCGCCTCCAACGATGGCGCCGATTGCCATCGGGACAGCTCCAGAATAATGCGCGGTCTTATGCGTCGCCATGATGAGGTAATCATCTGGCGTGATGTCGTAACGGCACTCACGCGCCCAACCTATATCGAGCGCCTGACCTTCAATGGTGCGACGCGTCATCTCAACAAGCTCGGTCACCACGCGCACCTTTGTATGATCATCGAGCAGTGGGTCATGCATGACCGTACCGTTGGTCATTGCAAGGCCCAAATCGCCAACGTTAATAGCAAGGCCGAGACCTTCGACCAAGTGCATGCACGGTTCCCCGCGACGCAATTCGGCATCATCGGCGATATCGTCATGGATGAGCGCTGCCGTATGGAAATGCTCGATAGCTGCAGCCGCGCTCGTTGCCCTTTCAACATCGCCGCCAACCGCACGGCATGCGGCGAAGCAGATGAGCGGCCGCTGGCGCTTGCCGCCGTTTTGGCTGTAATCCATCAGTGGCTGATACAGATATCGATCCATATCGGGATGCGTGCCATGGGGAATATAGGTATTGACCAAGTCGCCGACCTTTTTCGCATAAAGGGAAAGATATTCCTCGAACGTCGTCGGCTCGACATTTGTCTCGGCCAAGATTTCAGTGATGGTTGTCATAAGGTCCTAACATCGACTCGAAGCATTGGTAGGAGTGGAGGGATTCGAACCCTCACGCCTTCCGGCGGCGGATTTTAAGTCCGCTGCGTCTGCCATTCCGCCACACTCCCGAATGATATCCACAGCCTTTTATAGTAGCAGAATTCTACGTTGGTTTTTAGGCTCATTTGGAGATACGACCATGCTTGCCCCATGATTGTACTAGGAAGGCTTCTCTTGCCGGTTCATGCATGCCCATGCACAGACCCCGTAAAGCCCAAGAAGCCCCATGGAAGCAGATCGACAAATATTCTTAGCTAGACGAAGGCGAATTATCGAAGCCGAAGAACCAATCGAGGAAGGGCGAATACCACGTATCGGGCGCAGGAATGCTATCGGGCGTTATCGCAGCCTGATAGCCGTTCGTCTTTCCCTCCGTCGAGGGTTCGAGGCCCTGAATCAATACCGAATTCTCACCTGCACCTACCCAACCGTACAGCTCATGCGCACGATCATGGATTCCCTGCGCGCTCTGTAAGGAATCAACTTCTTGTTGTAAAGTGGCATTGCGCTCTTGGATAGCTTCGTATTCCGCTTCGAGTCGGGCGTTTTGGCGTATGGTCTGATAGTACTGACGTGCCGTTGGATAAATAAATGCGCATGCGGCTATCAGGCATATTGTCACGATGCCTATTGCGAGCATTTTAGGGGAGCGCATCCTGTCAAGCCACGAAGTCTTCTTGTTGTCGCGATCAGCACGACGTGAACTAGATGACGTACGCGTCTGAGAATGCTGCATGTCCATAGCTTGTCGCTGCTTCGTCCCTAAAGAACCCGTGTACACCGCAGCGCGTGGTGCATTTTGAGAAGCATCGGAGGGAGCATCCGCGAATTGCGCGGCGAATTGCCTGCCAGCCTTTGCCTTACGATATGCATGGCGCTTTTGCTTGAGACGCTCGATGAAGGTCTGCTTGCCTTCTCTTTCACGTTCGTCGCGACGTGCATCATGCCTACGTACGTTTTCAGACATTCGCCGCGGACGCTCGTCTTCATAGTCATCTTCATGGGCAAATCGCATCTGCGGCAAACGATCGGATACGCTTCTCGAAGATGACTCGGGAGATGAATACCTATGACTGGTTTGGCGCCTTGAGCTGCTACGATTGCTCTCGGGTCCGTAATCTGGATAACTACGTGACCTCGATTCGCTTGCAGCAGTGCGTAACACACCTGAACGATACGCGGATGCGGAACGGAGGGATAGGCTATCCCATGACAGGGACGATTCATATGCGTATGAACGGGATGCGCGATTGCGAGGGGAAGCGGTTTCGGACGCGTAACGGCTTTGGGAGCGATTTCCGCGCGCACTGCGTTTTGCACGTGCATATGACGTGCGTGAAGCCTCGTCAAACGAGAGTACGTACGATTGCTCAGACAATGGAGATCAGTCCCTTACGCATCGTAGTTCGTTTACTGTCCGATTAATGCTAGAACCGCAGTTAGAATAGCATACTTTTTTTGCTTTCATCATACAAAACAAAAGAAATACTTGCGTTTGCCGCGCACGGTAAAGCATGGGTGCGGACACTGGAGTATACTGAACGCGTTTCATCGCTCAAGGAGGTCAACATGGGCAAGAACCTGTACGTGGATACCCGTGGAAACTGCAAACAAGCCGTTCCTTTCACGCAAGCCGTCATAGACGGACTTGCGCATGGCGGCGGACTTTACGTGCCGCAAACCGTACCCACGCTTTCACTCGAGCAGATCGTTGCATTGGCAGAAAAGCCCTATGCGCAACGCGCTGCAACCATCTACAAGGCATTCGATGTGGATATTCCGGAAGAAACCATCGATGACCTGATGGAGAAAGCCTATGGTAATCGTTTCGATGATGAAGCGATCGGCCCCATCACATCGCTTGACGATTCCACCCATGTGCTCGAACTCTGGCATGGTCCCACGAGCGCATTCAAGGATATGGCTCTGCAATGCCTGCCGTGGTTCTTCTCCGCAAGCGCCCAGCTGCTGCGTGATCGCGGCGAACTCGACCATGAGTTCTTGATCCTTGTCGCCACGTCGGGCGATACGGGAAAGGCAGCACTTGAAGGTTTTTGCGATGTCCCAGGCGTATCCATCGGAGTGACCTATCCGCATGGCGGCGTAAGCGATATCCAATTCAAGCAGATGGCGACACAAGCCGGCTCAAACGTGCATGTCTGGGGCGTTCGCGGCAACTTCGACGATTGCCAAACAGGCGTGAAGAATGTGTTCTCGGACGACGAATTCGCAAAGAAGCTGCTTGACGAGTATTCCATCGCGCTTTCAAGCGCGAACTCCATTAACTGGGGTCGTCTGCTCCCGCAGGTGGTGTACTACGTAAGCGCTTATTCCCAACTCGTCCATGATGGCAAAATCAAAGCCGGCGACTTGATCGATGTGTGCGTGCCGACGGGCAATTTCGGGAACATCCTCGCTGCGTGGTATGCAAAACAAGCAGGAACACCTATCGATATGCTTTTGTGCGCAAGCAATGAGAATCGCGTTCTGACCGATTTCATCAACACGGGAACCTACGACATCTCAGACCGTCCTTTCGTGCTGACCCCGTCCCCATCCATGGACATCTTGGTCTCCTCGAACCTGGAACGACAGCTGTTCGAACTTACAGGCCGCAACGCACAGGCAATCACGAATTGGATGGACGATTTGCGAGAGAAGCGCGCATTCCGAATCGACCAAGAGACCTTCGCCCGCATACGCGAAACCTTCATCTCCGATTCGGTCGATAGCGCGACTTGCCTGGAGACGATCAAGGCTGCCTTCGACGAGCATAATTATCTACTCGATCCCCATACAGCTGTCGCGTATCGCGTTGCACAGAACCTGCGGGGTGCAAATCCCGTGCTCATCGCAAGCACGGCTCATTGGGCGAAATTCGGCATCAATGTCTACCGCGCATTGCACGGCATAGCACCAGGGGAGGCGCTTCCCGATGAGGTCGCTGCGCTTTCCGGCTGCGAGCTCAATGAACTCATCGCACGCGAGACGAATGCAAGCCCCATTCCGCAAGGACTCGCGCAGCTTGACTCGAAGCCGATTCGCTTTGCCGACGTCATCGATGCGGGAGCTGAAAGCATCCGTAAGGCGGCACTCGAATTTTTGGATGAATTATCCGCCGAAAGGGCATAATGCCTGACAAAAGGGTACAATGGGATGCAATCGGAAGAAGGCGGTGTAACATGAAATCACTCTCAGCTCTCCAACCAGTTGTACGCTTGGCAATCGTCAATCCAGATGGAACGAACAGGTCCGAATTCGGCAGGGGCATCGCGAACTTATGCCGCGGCGTCCGCGAAACAGGATCGTTGAATGCCGCCGCTAAGCAAATGGGCATGGCCTATAGCAAGGCATGGCGCATCATCAAAGACACAGAATCGATGCTCGGAATCCAATTGCTCAATCGCGATGGCGCGCATGGGAGCACATTGACCGAAGAGGGAGAAGCACTCCTGAACGAATATGACGCCCTTTCCGAACGTCTTCAGAAGAAGGCCGAAGCAGATTTCCAGAAGGCGATGAAGTAGCGGATTTCCAGGCTCGCTTAAGCATCTCTTGCAGATAGGACATCGGTCGAGTTTTTCTCCTCAGCACTTGAGAAAACGAGTGTTCTATGGCACAATCAGATGCGCACTTTCGCGGCATCACCATATGCCGCACGTGTTATCCGGTCGATTGGCGCAGCGGGAGCGCAGGTGCCTTACAAGCACAAGGTCGGGGGTTCAAATCCCTCATCGACCACCACAAACACACAGGCCAGCGACTCTCGCTGGCCTGTTTCTTTATTCCAACTGCTCGTTAATCCCGTTTGTTTCTCATGACGAGAATGTGCGCTGGTGGAAGATTCTTCTTCTCGTGCAAAATATCCGTTATCTCGAAATGCTCCTCGAAAAACGACTTCTTCACGAGACTGTATTGGAACGTGGAAAACTGGCCTTTCTCCCCGAGCGCTTTCTTGGTTGCCTCCAAGATGTTGCTTGATACGCTTTTCGGCAAAGACGTGAAGGGAAGACCCGAGATGATGAAGTCGGCATGGTCGAAGCCGTATTCCTTAAGATAGCGATTGACGTCTTCGGCAGATCCATGAATAACGTAAACGTCCTGCTCCTCGCCAAACCTCTTTTCGAGCTGCTCGCAGAAATTCTTGTTCTGGTCGATAAGAATCAGCGTCGTTCCCTCTTGGCGACGCCCGACAAGTTCCTTCGTGAATGACCCAGGACCTGGCCCATACTCCACGATTACGTTTGCTGAAAGAAAGTCAATGGGTTCCATCATCTTCAGAGACAAGCTCTTGCCACTTGGTGCTACTGCGCCAATCGTTCGCGGATGCTTGATGAATTCAACGAGAAACGCCACGACCCTCCCTTTCTTCTCAACAATCCAGGATGTTTCACAATTGTTCGTATTATTCCATAACGCTCGTGTAAAACTATGAGAAATGCTTCTTAATTGTTCAAATTGCCCCATATTGCCCACTATCTTGAAACGCTATGAGCACACAGGCGGGCCCAGCCGGCCTTTTCCCTTAAAACCCATGCTCTTAGCTTTTATGCTGCCAACAAATACTCGACTTGTTCCCTAAGCCTATCACCATACGTTGAACCCACCGCCCAACGGCCTCCAAGGTCCTCGAGAGTGGGAGCGCATCCTCTAGTCACATAATTAAACCTTGGATCTACGCATTCGTTCACAAGGTCGTCGGTTGATGCATACGCCTTTAGGTGTTGCACCTGCGCACGCAAACCCTTACGCACCGAATCGTTTCCCCAGTCATTGAAGCTGTTGCCCGGGTTGCCACCACCTGTCGCCCCTATGCCTGCGAAATTGCACTGATCCGCATTCACGTCACCGCCGAACTGCAACCAGCCCGTTTCGTGCATGGCTTGAGCAAAAACGACCTCGGCACGTACGCCTTCAGCTTCTGCCTCCTCATATAGAATCTGGCAGAATTCGTTGATACTCGGAGCTCCATATTGGGCATAAACCGAAGAGGGATATGGCTTCCCTACGTTATTGTAGCGCCTCACCATTTGCGCAACGGTTGTTTGAGAGTCACCCATGATGGCAGACTGCTTCTCGACAAATGGCTCCTCGGTCGAACCAGGAGCTTCGCCTCCCTTATCGATAAGCGCGATCTCGATTGCTTCAAGACGATAGCCATATCCTGCTGTGCCCGCGCTCTCCCCGTTCTTCGCCCATCCGAGCCATCCGAAATACTGAGCGTGGACACGGTAATAGACATCGTAGAGATCTGACATCTCACCGGTGAGGCGAACCCTTATGGCTTCAAGTCGCAGGGCCTCTCCGGACGTTCCTGCGACCTGACCTGAACCGACATAATCCTGCCAGCCGATGTTTTGCACATGCGCGGCGATTTGGATATCACCCGAACAGTCGAATCCTAGAAGCGTGGCGTAAATCGCCTCGACCTGCAAACCCTCTCCCGTAGTGCCAGCCATGCCTGGACTTGCCACAGGATCTTGCCAGCCGATATTCTCGACATGCGCGGCATATTCAAATAGCGTGGGTCCCTGAACGAACGTCCTGTTCGTCGAACCTGGAGCTTCCCCGCCCTTTTCAACAAGGGCTATCTCGATGGACTCTAGACGGAAGGCGAATCCCGCAGTTCCCGCGCTCTCCCCGTTCTTCGCCCATCCGAGCCAGCCGAAGTACTGGGCATGCACACGGTAATAGACATCGTAGTGATCCGCTATCTCACCAGTAAGACGGACTTTCAGGGCTTCAAGACGTAAGGCCTCCCCTGTCGTTCCGGCAATCTGGCCCGAACCGACAAAGTCCTGCCAGCCGATGTTTTGCACATGCGTGGAGATTTCGATGTCACCTGAATATTCGGAGCTTTCCAGATTCGCCTTCAGGGCTTCCACACGCAGGCCTTCGCCCGTGGTGCCAGCCATGCCAGGACTTGACACAGGTTCCTGCCAGCCGATGTTCTCAACATGTGCAGCGTATTCAAGCGAGACGCCTTTCTTGACATATGGGGTCGCAGTCGAACCAGGCGCTTCCCCACCCTTTTCTACAAGAACGATTTGCATCGCTTCGAGACGATAAGCGTATCCCTCGGTACCAGCCTTCTCTCCGTTTTTCGCCCATCCGAGCCAACCGAAGTTCTGCGCATGCACGCGGTAGTACACATCGAAATGCTCTGCCATTTCATCAGTAAGACGAATTTTCATCGCCTCTAGCCTCAAGCACTCGCCCGTTGTTCCAGCGAAACCGTCCGAGCCGACATAGTCTTGCCAACCGACGTTTTGCACATGTGCGGCGATTTGGATGTCGCCCGAATACTCGAAGCCATCCAAATACGCTTGCAATGCCTCAACCTGCAGAGCCTTCCCCGTGGTTCCCGCAGTCTTCGGACTTCTCACCGCGGCTTGCCAACCGATATTCTCAACGTGTGCAGAATACTTTACCGTCGGTCCCCCTTTATCGAAGGGCATATCGGTTGATCCAGGAGCTTCTCCACCCTTGTCAACGAGAACGACCTCCATCGCCTCAATACCGTATCCGTACCCCGAGCTACCGGCAGATGCGCCGTTTTTCGCCCATCCGAGCCAACCGATGTTGGAAACATGGGCGCGATAATACACGTCATAGTTATCTGCAGCGCTTCCCGTAAGCTGTATCTGAATCTGCTCGAGCGGTTTCCCTTGTCCAGTCGTTCCACTGGTTGCGCCGTCAGAAACCCACCCTTGATAGCCCTCGCCAACGCTTGCCGAACGGTATTCGATGCCGCCTTGGCTCGCCGCTTCGTTTTGCAAGGCTATCTGGAAAGCTTCCATCTCGAAGCTCTTGCCCGTTGTTCCGGCAACCTTTCCGTCATACACCGCGCTTTCCCAACCGAGATAAGCAACGTGTGCGGTCACTTTCACGGAGGATTGCGCCAGAGCAGTCGAGTCCTTCAAAAGTGAGTATTGGTTCGCAACGCCAGTTGCATCGGCAATGCCAAGCTCCTTGCGCGAGCTTTCGGATGCCAGGTACGTATTCGCATCTGAAGCGTTGTTGATAAAGGCATGCTCCACGATGATGCCGGGAATACCAGCGAGCCTGCTTCTGTAAATCACCGTATAGTAATCCGATGTGCTGTCATCGGGATACGTTGAGCCGCTCGTAGCGTCAAGCGTTTTCACACCCCTACCATGAAGACCTAGAGCCGTAAGCTGCGTCAAAATCTTCTCGCCCAACGCGTAGCCTGCGACGTGCGTTTCTTGGTACATATATGAAGCATTATTGGGAACCCAAACCTCTGCGCCGTATCCTGCTCCCGAGCTGGAGGAGTTGCAATGGACGCTGATGAACACATCGGCACCATACCACACGGCCCAATCGACACGATCTTGCAGGCTTACGAAGGTGTCGTCTTCACGAGTCATGTAAGTGCTTACGCCCGAATACGTCAAAAGCTCATCCCGTAAATGCGTTGCAATCGAAAGGTTGACGTCCTTTTCCAGCAAATTATTTTTAACTGCTCCTGAATCGGATCCGCCATGGCCAGGATCAATAGCTACGATCAGATAGTTCTCGCGTGCAGAGCTGACCTGGGCATATGCGGCTTCAGGTATGAACAGCGAACGGAAGACAGCAACAATCGAATCGAGCGTAGCTTGGAATACGTTGGCGGTTTCGTTTGCAGCATCCTGCCCGTTTGCCTTATCCCTCTCAAAAAGTCCAGCTTCCGAATTCTCGTAAAGCTCATCGCTTTCCTCTTGGCCGGAAACGATTGACTCTCCTGCCTGGCCCTTGATGGCCGCATCTGGATCGCTTACGTTCAGCGCCTCTTCGACTGAAGCGCATGCCGTGAGGTTTCCATCGTCATCTATGGTGAGCACAGCCGCATCTTCCGATTCGGAGATTTCGGCTGCTTTGCCAAGAGCCTGGGCTAGCTCTTTCGTCACCACTTCGAAGGTGTACGTGTTGCTTACTTCCGAATCCTCTTTGAAAGAGACCGAAGAATAACCTGCACTCTCGCTGCCCCAACGCAACGAGTCGATAACGTAGGAGGCGATATCGGAATCGGAAGGCTCAAACGCGAAAAGGACCGCACCCTGCGTCACCGCAGCGCATGAAAGAACGATATCCTCGGATGTTGAACTGCTTTTCAGGAAAAGCACGGCGTCCTGGGCAATGAGGCACTCGTCTGAGAAGCCCACGGCGATATATTGCACATCTCCCGAGGCAACAACAGCAGCATCAACGTATACGAAGGAAACCGTATCGGCAAGAGGAAGCGCCGTCGTCAGAGCTTCCTTCTGATCGGTTGTGCCTTCCTGAATTCTCGCTTTGGAAGGCTCCTCTGAAAGAACGGGGGAATCCGATTTCGGATCGACAGTATCGTGCTTGTCGAGCTTGCCTTCTTCTGCCTGCCCGTCAACTTCAGACGAGTCGGCTGAAGACGCATCATCTGCTTCGATGGTCGAATACGTTTGAGTCGCCTCAAAGACCGTTTCGTCTGTTGCGATTTTCTCGTCTGCATAGGCGGGAACGCCCATCAAAGAGAAGCTCACCACGAACGAGAGGAATGCTGCGATTGCTTTTTCTACCGTTTTCATACTTCAGCCTTCCGCATTTATGCCTTGTTTTACTGAATCCACGTCATTTGTGTGTAGAATTCGACAGTATACATGGTACATGGAATGATTTCTTGTACGGAAAAGCGCACGAAAAAAACCGCAATGATGCAGTTCTTGAGCGTAAAACGCCCTGTTCAGCTCCATAGAGAAATGGACCGGCGAATCATGCCGGCCCATTTCGTCTAAAAGCTTGTAATCGTAAAACGGTCCGATTGCTATCGGTTCCGCGCCATACCCACATAATACAAAAGCTGGATGATGCTGATGAGCGCCGCTGCAACGTAGGTCATCGCCGCAGCCGTCAGCACCTTCTTGCTTCCTGCAAGCACTTCGGAGCTGGGTATCCAACTGCTATTGCAGCCTGATTCAATGTAAGCGAGTCCGCGCTTCGAGGCATTGAACTCGACAGGAAGCGTCACAATCTGGAAAAGCACCGCAAACCCGAAGCACGCGATTGCAGCATATACCAAGCCGATTGCATCGAACATGAAGCCGCAAATCAGCAGGATGATCCAAATATTCGAGCTGAAGTTCGCAATTGGAACGATCGCTGTACGGATCATCAGCGGCGAATAGTTCGTCGCATGCTGGATTGCATGCCCGCACTCATGGCAGCTAACGGCAAGCGAGGACACGTCGCTGCCGGTGAATACGGCGCGTGATAGATTGACCACGCGAGTCCTGGGATCGTAGTGATCGCTTAAGGTCCCGTCAACGCAACGGACCTCAACGTTCGCAAGCCCATTGTCGTTGAGCATCTTGCGAGCGATTTGGGCGCCCGTCGCATTCAGATTGATTTTCACCTTCGAGAACTTGCTATACATCCTTTGAATGTAGCCTTGCGTACCTAAGCCGAGCGCTAAGGTCACGACCATCAAGACAATATAGAAGATGCCTGAGCTCATTACCATTGCCTATCCTTCTTTCATACGCTTGTGTGCGCATATCCCGCACATCCGCTTTTCATGCATCACTCTATCATGTTGCCTGTACGTACGCGAACTTCCTGTGCGAAAAACACCAGTTTTCCTGCTTGTACAAGGTTCTGTGCTCTATCATACGCATAGGCACATCGGCCGCATGATTTGCAAAGCAGGCTTGGTTTTTGCCATGTGCGCTTTTACGCCGCTGAAACGTGCCTTACGAAAAGGAGCGATTATGCAATTCATCAAGACACCCGTTAAAGGCATGAGCGACATGCTCCCAGCTGACATGCGTCTGCGCGAGCACGTGCTCTCTATGGTCAAATCGACGTATGCGAGCTTCGGCTTCATGCAAGTCGAAACGCCGATGATGGAGCATATCGAGAACCTCACCAGCAAACAGGGCGGTGATAACGAAAAGCTCATCTTCAAGGTTCTAAAACGTGGTCGCGATCTTGAGCGTGCACTCGCTTCCGATCCCGAAGTGCTCGCCGAAGCACTCGCAGACAACGGTATGCGCTACGATCTGACCGTTCCGCTCGCCCGATACTATGCAAACAACAAAGATAAGCTTCCGAGCCCGTTCAAGGCACTGCAGATCGGCAATGTATGGCGTGCCGACAATCCCCAAAAGGGACGCTTCCGCCAATTCACGCAATGCGATATCGACATCCTCGGCGACAAAACCAACCTCGCTGAAATCGAGCTCATCACCGCAACGGCGACGATGCTTTCGCAAATCTTCTCTGAAATCGGCGTAAGCGAATTCACAATCCATATCAACGACCGGGAAATCCTGCGTGCAGCTGCGCTTGCAGCAGGATTCGCGGAAGACGACATCGACGCCGTGCTCATCTCTCTTGATAAGTTCGACAAGATTGGCTTCGATGGCATCCGCGCCGAATTGGTCGGCAACGGATATGACCCTGCAGTCGTCGATACCTATCTCGCATTGTATGAGCAGGCAGCACAAGGCATCGACTGCGCATCGTTTAGCGCCAAACTTGGTGCCGATGCGTTGGACGGGCGTGTGGTCTCAAACATCACAGAAATCATCGAATGCACTCGGGACATGGTTCCTGAAGGAGTTTCTATCGTTTACGACCCGACGCTCGTGCGCGGTATGGGCTATTACACGGGTCCGATTTTCGAAATCACGCTCGATGGCTACAATTCGAGCGTTGCAGGCGGCGGCCGTTACGACAAGATGATCGGCAAGTTCTGCGGTGAAGACGTGTGCGCCTGTGGATTCTCGATCGGATTCGAGCGCATCATCGCGGTGCTTAAAGACCACCTGCCGGAAGGATTCGGTCTTACGCAAGAGGCAACCGCATTCCTCGTAAGCGATAAAGCATCCCTCGAAAGCAAGATGCGCACATTCGAGCAAGCACGTGCTTTACGCGAAACGGGCGCAATCGCCACTGTCCTTCCTATGAAGAAGAACATGAAGAATCAGATCAAATTACTCGAGGCCGAAGGATATACGGTCTTCGAAAAGATCTACGAATAACAGCTTTAAATTAAAATGCGCGTCCCAATATGGGGCGCGCATTCTCTTTTCGGGCCGTTTTGTTATTCCAGCTTACGGTAAGCTTATTCCTTCTTTCCGGTCATCTGCTTGCCACGAACGCCCCAGATGTCGTATTCGGAGACGGTCAGGTACACCGCATTCGAGGGAATCGCAAGCATATCCCCGAGCACCTTCGTAACCTGTGCCGTATAGGCATCCTTCTCCTCATATTCGTAATGCCCATGCACGCCGATCTCGACGTATGCGGCATGCTCTAGCGGCTCATCGCCGAAAAACATCATCTTGCCGTCCTCGATGTCGACCATCGACACTTCGGGTCGCGGCTTGCCCGGAAACACCGTCACCGCCTGGCTGATCGCCCGTGCGAGATCGGTCCTCTGCTCATCGTTTAAAGTCTGCGCGAGATTGACGCTGATATATGGCATTTACAACACCTGCTCCAAGAATGCGATAGTACGCGGATTTTGCGGATGGTCGAACACCTCTTCGGGAGAACCCTGCTCGACGATATACCCGCCATCGACGAAGATGACGCGATCGGCAACCTCACGAGCAAAGCCCATCTCGTGCGTAACGACCATCATGGTCATGCCGGACTCCGCAAGGGTTTTCATGACGGCAAGCACCTCGCCGACCATTTCCGGGTCGAGCGCGCTCGTCGGCTCGTCGAACAGCATGATATCGGGATTCATCGCAAGAGCACGCGCGATGGCAACACGCTGCTTCTGACCACCTGACAAGCTGTTCGGCATGGCATCGATCTTATCGAGCAGACCCACACGCGTAAGTAGCTCCTCGGCCTTCGCAGCCGCCTGCTCCTTGGTCATGCGCTTGGTTTCGACTGGCCCGAGCATGATGTTCTCTTTCACCGACATATGCGGGAACAGTTCAAAGCTCTGGAACACCATGCCGATGTCCTCGCGGATCTTATCGATATCGGCCTTCTTATCGGTGATGTCATGACCGTCGACGATGATAGTGCCGTCAGTCGGTTCCTCGAGGCGGTTCACGCACCGAAGGAACGTGGACTTTCCAGAACCCGACGGGCCGATGATGCAGATGACCTCGCCTTCCTCGACCTCCAGGTCCATGCCTTTTAAGACCTGGTTGTCACCGAAGTACTTGTGCAGATTCGTGATTTTAGCTTTTATCGTCAAGGGAGAGCTTCCTTTCCAATACCTTCGCCAGCTTCGTGATCACATAGATCACCACGAAATAGATGACGCCAACGAAAATCCATACCGCGAACGATTGGTACGTACGGGCGATGATGATCTTGCCAGCCATCGTGAGCTCGGACAATCCGATGACCGAGATGATGGATGTATCCTTGATGGTGATGCAACATTGGTTGACCACCGAGGGAATGCAGATGCGCACAGCTTGCGGAATGATGATCTTCCACATGGTCTTCGCCTTGGAAAGACCGAGACTTCTGCCTGCTTCCATCTGACCTTTCGGCACAGCTTGGATGCCGCCACGGAAGATCTCGGAAAGATAGCCGCCCGCATTCAAGCACAACGCGATGACGCCAGCAGTGAATGCAGACATCGAAACGCCCAGCACACCGGTAACGCCGAAATAGATGAAGAATGCCTGCACCAGAAGCGGCGTACCGCGGATGATGTTGATATACCATTGGGAAACGGTTCGCAATACAACGTTATGCGAGATGTTCATCAAGCAGCACAAGAGTCCGATGACCATGGCCAAAATAAGCGAGATGACCGAAAGCTCCATGGTCAACCCAAGGCCTTCTAAGAGCAGAGGGATCGACTCTTTCAACAGATCAATGTAAACGTCCATTCGTCCACCTTTAATAACTATTCATAAAAACAGCTTCTTGCTGCATACCAGATGCGGCATCTGCCATGCAGCAAGAATCCATCAAGAAAGGAAATGGATGGAGCCGCACACAGCGGCTCCATCCGCTTGAAAAATCACCTAATTAGCCGACGGTGATGTATTTCGCGATAATCTTGTCGTAATCGCCACTGGACTTCAGGTCCTTCAGACCAGCATTGAAGGCCTGGAGCAGACCAGCGTTCTTGCCCTTGGCAACAGCAAAGCCATACGGAGTCGCAAATTCGCTCTTCTCATCAGCCTGGTTGATGATCTTCAGCTTGCCGCTGATTGCAGAATCCGGATTGCTGATGGCATAAGCCATGACCGGGGTATCCTCGAAGCACGCTACGGAATTACCCGAAAGGACGTCCTGATACATGATGTCGGAGGTCTCGAACGTGGTAACGGTATAGCCGTACTTATCCTTCATGCTATCAGCCCACTTGGCGCTCATGGTGCCATTCTTCACGGCAACCTTCTTGCCCTGGAGGCCTTCCATGCCAGCGATATCGCTATCAACGCCAACAGCGCAGCACACGGTGGAATCATAGTACGCATCAGAGAAATCGAAAACTTTCTTGCGCTCGTCAGTGATGCTCATGCCGGCGATTACACCGTCAGCCTGACCGGATTGCACCGACTGCAGAGCAGCATCGAAACCGAGAGCCTTGATCTCGATCTTGATGCCCTGCTTCTCAGCAATGGCCTTGATGATGTCCATGTCGATACCGACAGACGAGCCGTCAGGCAGCTGATACTCGAACGGCGCGAAGGCGGTGTCAGTAGCGATCACGTACGTCTTGTTCTTGTCAACGGAGGCGCTCGAAGAGCATGCTGCCAAAACGGCAACGGAAGCAACGAGAACGCCTGCGCAAACAAGTGCAAGAATCTTCTTCATCTTGCTCATGTTTCCTCCTTAGTCTTAATACTTCTCGGACACTGGACATGCTTGGCTAGACCAAGCCCCTTGGTGTTGCCGTTTATTATATAGCCTATTGAATATTATTCAATACGCGCCTAAGATATTCGAATGACAAATGGGCAAAAAGACATACGTTTGGGTCGTCTTGGGAAACGAAGTGGTATAGATGGACACCGATAAATGCAGGATGCTTCTGTGCGCTCTCGAAACAGGTAGCCTGAATGCAGCCGCCGAAATCCTCGATAAAACCCCTTCAGGCGTCGGTCGCGCCATCGAATCGCTTGAGAAGCAGACAGGCTTCCCTCTCATCATGCGCACGCATAAGGGCGTTTCGCTCACGAAGGAAGGCGAGGCGATGCTGCCCATCATCAAGGATTTCGTATACCTTGATGATCTTTACTCCCAGCGCGCCGACGAACTTCGCGGCCTTGAGACTGGCAACGTCACGGTAGGAACGGCATATACGAACTTCTATCCATGGCTATCGAAGGTAATCTCGCGTTTCCATGATGCGTATCCCAACATCACCATCGATATCGTCGAAGGAACATCGAGCGAGCTCGCAAGCAAGATCGATGCGCACGAGTTGGATTTCGGACTGATTGCGGCAAGGAACGGAGAGCATAATTGGACTCCGCTTATGGAAGATGAGCTTGTCGCCGTTGTGGAGAAGAACCATCCGCTCGCAGGAAGCGCCGCCGTGGATCCAGAGGTTTTCCGAACCGAGCCGTTCATCCTTTTGCATCCAGGACGTGAAACCGACAACTCGTTGTTCTTCGAGAGGTTGGGGTTCGAGCCGCACATCCGCTTCTCCACCGATGATAGCCTTGCGGTGTTCTCGATGGTTGGCAACGGTTTGGGAATCGGACTTGTCAACAAACTGCTCGCCTTGCAATTATCCGATGACATCGTGAGCGTTCCATTAGAGCCGCGAATGACGATCGAAGTGGGAATCATCACCCCCTCTGATGAGGCGGTCTCACCCGCAACGCGGCGTTTCTACAATTTCGCCATCGAGAACATCGATTCGCTCTAGAAAAGCCTATACAAGAAAGGCGGCCTGCATGCAGGCCGCCTTTCCGCGTTTTATAAATGAGACTTAGTCCTTTAGATGGCCAAGGAAGTCCTTCGTACGGTCGGATTTCGGATGGTCGAACACCTCTTCAGGTGTTCCCTGCTCGACGATAACCCCATCTGCCATGAACACCACACGGTCAGCAACTTCACGCGCAAATCCCATCTCGTGCGTTACCACGATCATGGTCATGCCTTCTTGCGCCAGATCTTTCATGACGTTTAGAACCTCGCGCACAAGCTCGGGGTCGAGCGCACTCGTGGGCTCATCGAACAGCATGACGTCGGGATCCATGGACAGCGCGCGAGCGATTGCAACACGTTGTTGCTGACCGCCGGAAAGCTGTCCGGGCTTGTAGTCGGCCCTGTCAGCAAGACCAACCTTCGCCAGGTTCTTCATCGCCTTCTCTTCGGCCTCGGCCTTGCTGCGCTTCAAGACCTTCTCCTGCCCGAGCATCGCGTTTTTCTTCGCACTTAAGTGCGGGAATAGATTGAATTGCTGGAATACCATACCCAGCCGCTCACGCAACTGGCGAACATCCGCATGGGGAGCCGTGATGTCGTCGCCTTCGATGAGGATATGCCCTGATGTCGGAGTCTCCAAAAGGTTGATGCAGCGGAGCATCGTGGACTTTCCTGATCCGCTTGGACCTAAGACGACCACGACCTCGCCTTTATGGATATCGAGGTCGATGCCCTGCAAAACGTCCAGATCACCGAAGCTTTTGTGGAGGTCTTGGATGCTTACCATGACCGTATCGGCACTTTGAATCGTCATCTCACACCTCCTACAAGCTATCTAACTCATCGGGGCTTATCGCCTTCTTGAGCGGCTCACCTGTGATGCCCACCTCATCTGATGGCGGCATCGGTTTGTTGGCTTGCTGCTTCTTTCCGAAGCCGAACAGGTTGCGGCTCTTCTTTTTCTTGGTTCCCGCATCGCTCGAGGAAGCCATGCCGCCATCGGTTAAGGCGAGCTTGTTCTCCAAGATGATGGCGACCTTAGCCAATGGAATGGTGATGACGAGATAGAAGCATGCTGCCACGATGTATGGCGTGATGCTGCCCGTCGTCGCCACGATGGATTTTGCGTACAGGATGACTTCCATGACGCCTACAGCGGCAAGCAACGAAGTGTCCTTGTACAAAAGGATGAACTCACTCGTGAGCGTCGGCACCACGCGCTTGACCATCTGCGGGAAGATGACGAAAAGCATCGTCTGGCCGTAACGCATACCGAGGCTGCTCGCTGCTTCGAACTGGCCTTTGGGAATGGACAGGATACCCGCACGGAAGATCTCGCACATATATGCTGCCGAGTTCAGGCAGAGCACGATAACGCCCAGTGGGAAGTTCGGAAGGCTGATGCCTGCCAACGGAAGCCCGAAGAACGCAACGTAAATCTGCAAGAACAGCGGCGTACCGCGAACGACGTTAACATACAGACCCGCAAGGCCACGCAAAATGCGGCGCTTGGACAGACGCATAAGAGCAAGCCCCAAACCGAGCGGAATAGCGCACGGGAAGGAAACGAGCACGATACCGAGCGACATCAAGAAGCCCTTGAGCACAATCGGGAAACTGCGGACGAGAAGACCGGGATTCAGGAACAGGTTCAAAAACTTGTTGGAGTTCCACGCTTTCGCCCACTCCATGTTGTTGATCTCCTCGGCGAAAGCCTCCACGGGATCGTTCGCCTTCACGGGAATCGCCGGAATATCGGAGATTTCTACGGTGGATCCATTGGCAAGCGTTGCGTTGCCAACGCAGACCATATCTCCCCCCTCTACGGGAAAGAACACGCCATATATGACGAATCGAACGTAGCTACCCGCAGGCGCTGGTTCGGATAACGTCGCCGTGATGGTCTCGCCTTGAACCACGAAAGCTGCGTCCAGCTCGGTGCGCGTCATGTTGTCCGCGCCGCTTATGGTGCTGATGGCAGCATTCTCGGTTGAGCAGGATGAGCCTTGCGGAAGCGTTAGCGAAAGCTTGGTAATGGATTCTTCGGGAGCGAACTGCATCTCCCAGGTTATGCGGGTTTCTTTCGCGCCTTGCACGTCATTGCCCGAATCGCTGTTGGGGCGAGCCGTGCATTTCACGGTGGTCGCCGCATATGACTGATCCGGAAACGCAATAACCATCGAGCAGACGACGGTAAGCGCCAAAACGGCAAGAAGCAGGCGTTTCACCTGCTTTCGCGCATCGATTATCGTATCCTTTACCTGCTGCATCGCAGCATCATCTCCCCTTCCGTAAGGCGGGTGTTCAGAAAATAGAAAACTATCCTCCCGCTTCGGAAAAGCGG
>JAFRLO010000007.1 GCA_017431165.1 Eggerthellaceae bacterium | reverse complement strand
GAAGGAGCTTCTGGGACCGGGCGCCATGCGCGTGCCGTCCAGCACCAAGGGCGGGGGTAGTGAGGATTTCGCTCATGTATCCGTGAAGGTGCCTTCCGAGCCTATGCCAACCTGAACAAGACCGATGCCGGCAACTACGACGACACCGAGTACACGGCCAAGTTTGTGGTACGTACAGACCTGAACTACTCGGTCTTCTATGTCGAGCTCGCATCGGGCAAGGATATTACTGAACCTACGGTTGCTGAAAATCAGACATTTGGCACTATTGTCGATATCGCAGCGAAGGATGTGAGTGGATTCACTGCTGTTGCTCCGACCACGGCTCAAATTGAGATTACGGTTGGTACGAACGAGCATACTTTCTATTACGCCGTCGTTCTCCCGCCGACTCCTCCAGTTGATCCCGATTCACGCTTTACGGTTGAAGGTCCTGACGATACGGTCTACAACGGTGAGTCCCAGAAGCAACCAGTTACCATTACTGATAAGGAGACTGGCAAGGAACTCAAGGAAGGCACCGATTGCATAATTACCTATAGTGATGATACGACTAACGTCGGAACCGTTATCGTAACCATCACGGGTATTGGCAACTACGATGGTGTCATGACGACGACTTATCAAATTACGTCTGCGCCTCTTACCATCACGGTTGACGATAAGACCAAGAAGCTTGGTGAGGACGATCCCGAGTTCACCAGCAAGGTTGAGGGACTGCAAGGTTCTGATACCGAGGAGAGCCTCGGCATCGAGTACAACCGCGAGGAAGGCGAGGATGCTGGCGAATATGCTATCACCGCAACTTATGTTGACAACCCGAACTACGAGATCACGGTGAACGATGGCAAGCTGACCATCGAGCCTGCCGAGTACAAGATTACATTCGATCCGAACGGCGGTATCGTACGCGGTAGCACAGAGCCGTACGTGATGACCGTCGAGGTCGATAAGATCGGCGGCGTAGACATCACCATCATTGAGGCAGCCGAGCGCGCAGGCTACACGTTCCTGTACTGGCGCGGCTCTGAGTATCAGCCTGGCGATACCTACACGGTCACAGAAGATCATACCTTTACCGCCGAGTGGGAGAAGAATGCTGAGAAGCCTGCTCTGCCGAAGACCGGTGATGACCGTGGCACCACCGCAGGACTACTGGGCGGTATGTCGTTGCTCTCGCTCTTTGCGCTCGTGATCGCTCGTCACAGGATGCGCGATGACGAAGAGGTTGTAGCATAAGGATAGGCATAGAGCAGATGTAATTCTGAGCCATTCTGAAGCGATATGAGGGCCCGCAAAATGCGGGCCCTCTCTTTATTCATCTGCTGTTAAAGCTCGTGTTAGAAAGGACTAGAACGAAGGGAACGCCATGTTCTGGCAGGAAACGGAATATTGATGAAAGACGAGGTTGTGAAGTTGCGGTTATCATTTAGCGGAACATGTACAGGCCAAACTCGTTTTCTGTGGTAGAATGACGCACGTTGCGTGCACGATAGGGGATGATTCCTAGGAAGGGCACAGACGATTTGCCAGTGTGGCTCAACGGTAGAGCAACTGATTTGTAATCTGTGGGTTGCGGGTTCGATTCCTGTCACTGGCTCCACGAAACCACGGATCGGATGCGTAATCATTCGATCCGTTTTTTCATTAAGCGGTGCTATTCGAAGTAGGGGATGGCACACCTCCGATCACAGCAACCTCATTCCTGTGTGTTCATTCCATCTAACCGCCTGCCGATATCTTTATACTTTAGCACTCTACTGTGCTAAAGTATCAATATGTTATTAACCAGGAAGCGCAGACGCACGATGCGCAGACCGCGTATAATACGCACGGCAATGCATGCAAAGGAGCACTTCGTGTATATCGATGATTCATTAATGAGCTACGAAGAGAGTTTAGTGTTCTCCCTTCGTGCTTTGTACCGTTCAAAAGGGTACAAGCGTTATAAGATGAGCAAATTCGAGCCGTATGACCTGTACGCAACGAATAAGGAATTCCTCATCTCGGATAATGTCATTTCGTTTACTGATACAAATGGCAAACTTATGGCATTAAAGCCCGATGTCACTCTTTCGCTTGTTAGGAACTGTCGGTTCAACCCTGATGAGCTTGCAAAAATTTGCTACGACGAGAATGTTTACCGTGTCTCCCAGGGCACGGGAGCTTTCAAGGAACTCATGCAGTCGGGAATTGAATGCCTTGGCGCCGTTGATCAGCAATGCGTCATCGATGTGCTTCTTCTTGCTGCATCAAGCCTTGCCTGTATTTCCTCTGATAATAAGCTTATCGTTACATATCTTGATCTCGTGTCTAGCATCGTTGAGTCTTGGAATCTCCCTTCGGTTGACCAACAGGCAATCTATGGGTTCATCGCTCGTAAGAACTATCATGAGCTCGAGCGTTTGTGCGCAAGCTGCGATATCCCCTCTGATGAGGTTAGCGATCTGCTTTCGCTTCTCAACTACGACGGTTTTACCGCCGACCTTCCTGCATGGCTCGAAGCCTAGGCTTTTGACGGGAAAGCCATCAGCATCATCAAAGCTATCATCGACGCTTTCGATGCCGAAGGCATCTTAGAAACACTGCGCTTCGATTTCTCGCTTATGAACGATACGTCCTATTACAACGGCATCGTT
This sequence comes from Eggerthellaceae bacterium, assembly GCA_017431165.1. Lineage (GTDB taxonomy): Bacteria > Actinomycetota > Coriobacteriia > Coriobacteriales > Eggerthellaceae > SIG42. The sequence goes on along the minus strand of JAFRLO010000007.1, from coordinate 42,383 downwards.
TTCCAAGGCTATGTGCTCGGTGTTCCGACAGAGGTGCTCTCAGGTGGCCAGTATGACAAACTCATGCGCAAGCTGGGTAAGTCTGGCAATGCAGTCGGATTCGCAGTGTCTGTGGACGCGCTCGGTAGCTTTGCGAAGGAGGCTTCTAATGCAGATGCTTAATATCGCGCTACCCAAAGGCCGTCTTGGTGATGAGGCATATGCCATTCTCGCTTCGGCAGGCTATGCCTGCGAAGGCCTCGAGGAGGATAGCAGAAAGCTTATCTTCGAGAACGATAAGCTTGGCATTCGCTATTTCTGGGCGAAGCCTGCTGATGTAGGCGTCTATGTCGAGCGCGGTGCCGCTGATGTCGGCATCGTCGGCAAGGATTGCCTGATGGAGCAATCGCCCGATGTCTACGAGCTCATGGATCTCGACATCGGTAACTGCAAGCTCGCCGTTGCCGCCCGCAAGGGTTTTTCCGACGATGGTCGTTCGGTGTTGCGTGTGGCGACCAAATACGTCAATTGCACGCGTGCGTATTATGAGTCGATTGGACGCGATATCGATATCATCAAGCTCAACGGTTCCATCGAGCTCGCACCGGTATTGGGTCTCTCCGATGTTATCGTCGATATCGTGCAAACAGGTCAGACGCTTAAAGAGAATGGCCTCGAGGTCATCGAGGATGTAGAGCCGATCAGCGCCCGGCTGATCGCTAACAAAGCGAATTACGAATTCAAACGCGAACGCATTCTAAAACTCATCGGTGCGCTCACGATGCAGAAAGGATAAAGAGATGATCCGTATCCTCAAATGCGGAGAGGTGTCTTTCGAGGAGATCTTTGCTCGAAATGAGACTACTGCAAGCGTGACCGATATCGTCACCGACATCATCGAAACCGTGCGCGAGCGCGGTGACGATGCGCTTTACGAATACACGGAGCGCTTCGATAAAGTCGCGCTTAGTGATTTGCGGGTATCGCCTGAGGAGATCGGTGAAGCGCTTTTGTCTGTCGATCCCGAGTTCTTAGAGGTACTGCATGCAGCTGCAGAGAACATCCGCACTTTTCATGCGGCACAGGTACGCGAGGGCTTTAAGCTCGAAAAGGAAGGCGGCATCGTCATCGGGCAAAAGATCATGCCGATTGAGCGTGTTGGCCTTTATGTTCCCGGTGGTACAGCGGCATATCCCTCAACCGTGCTCATGGATGCGATTCCGGCAAAGATTGCCGGCTGCCCTCGTGTCGTGATGACCACACCTCCTGGTAAGGATGGGAAGGTCAATCCTGCAATTCTTGCAGCTGCGAACGAGGCGGGCATCGATGAGATTTATAAGGTCGGCGGGGCGCAGGCCATCGCCGCGCTCGCATACGGTACTGAAACCGTTCCCCGTGTCGATAAGATCGTCGGTCCCGGTAATGCCTTCGTTGCCGAGGCGAAGCGCCAAGTGTTCGGTGTCGTATCAATCGATATGATCGCAGGCCCCTCCGAGATCCTTGTGGTTGCTGATGGGCAGATGGACCCTGCCCATGTTGCAGCCGACCTTTTAAGCCAAGCTGAGCATGATAAGATGGCGAGCGCCGTGCTTGTTACCGATTCCGCAGAGCTCGCGAAAGCTGTGCAAGCGCAGATTGAGGAGCAATTGCCGTTTCTCGCTCGTGAGGAGATCGCCCGCGCTTCCATCGAGAACAATGGCAAGATCATCGTTGCGGACGACTTGGCAAGTGCCATCGATATCGCGAACCAAATCGCTCCCGAGCATTTGGAATTGTGCGTAGAGGATCCATTCGAGTGGCTTGATGCCGTGAAGAACGCGGGAAGCATCTTTTTGGGCCGCAATTGCCCCGAGGCGCTTGGCGACTACTTCGCAGGACCGAACCACACGCTGCCAACGAGCGGGACAGCGCGTTTCTCGAGTCCTTTGAGCGTCGATGATTACATTAAGAAATCCCAGTTCATTTACTACACGAAAGATGCGCTGGCCGATGTTGCGGAGGGCATCGCACTCTTCGCGAACAAAGAAGGACTTACCGGTCACGCCGCAAGTGCGCTGATCCGCACGCACGGTGTTAAGGAGTGAGCATGTCGAAGTACTTGAGTCAAACACGGGCGAACCTTACGCCTTACGTTCCCGGCGAGCAGCCCGTCGACATAGAGCGCTATATCAAGCTCAATACCAACGAATCGCCTTTTAGGCTTTCAAAAGCAGCCTTGGCGTACGCGTTCGCATCGCTTCGCCCCTTACAGCTCTATCCCGATCCGGAATACGGCGAGCTTCGCCGTGCGTTCGCAGAGTCTATCGGTGTTTCTGCTGACGAGGTGATGGCTGTAAACGGCTCTGATGAGGCGCTGTACCTAGCGTTTTCGGCATTCTGCGATGAAAAGACGCCAGCAGTGTTCGCCGATATCACGTATGGTTTCTATCCCGTGTTCGCGGACATGTGCCGCATCCCGTATGAAACGATTCCCTTGACCGACGATCTTCAAATCAATCCCGAAGATTACCTTGATGCGAAGGGAACCATATTCATCGCTAATCCGAATGCGCCAACGGGCGTGCTCTTGGGCGTTTCCGACATTGAGCGCATCATAGAGTCCAATCCCGAAAACGTTGTCGTCATCGATGAGGCGTACATAGATTTCGGGGGAGAGACAGTAGTGCCGCTCATCAGGAAATACGATAACCTTTTAGTTACGCGTACGTTTTCGAAGAGTCGGTCCTTGGCAGGGGCCCGCTTAGGTTTCGCCATTGGTTGCACTGAGCTCATTGCCGATTTGAATACGCTACGTAATTCAATCAATCCCTATAACGTGAATAACGCGACCGTCGCGTACGGCTTGGGTTCGCTTGCGGATGATGATGCGTTTCGCGATAACTGCACCGCTATCGAAGAGACCCGCGCATTCACGGTGGACGGGCTTAAGACTCTAGGCTTCGAGATGCCCGATTCATACGCTAACTTCGTGTTTGCTCGTACGCCGAAGATGGCAGGAGGGGAGCTCTACCATGCGCTTAAAGAGCGGGGAATTCTGGTACGCCACTTCGACAATGAGAGAATCTGCGATTACAATCGCATATCGATAGGGACGCCCGAGCAGATGCAGACACTGCTCGACACGTTGAAAGAATTGCTTGGCTAGGCCAAGGAAGGAGTTGTTCCGTGAATCGAATCACTGACATCCGCCGCATTACCGCCGAGACCGATGTGGCGCTTACGCTCAACCTCGATGGTTCGGGGAAAGCGAGCATCGACACAGGAATCGGTTTTCTCGACCACATGCTGACGCTTCTCTGTGTGCACGGCAATTTCGATTTGGACGTGAAATGCACAGGCGATACCTATGTGGATGATCACCACTCGACCGAAGACATCGCCATCTGCTTAGGCCAGGCTTTTGCCAAGGCAATCGGCGACAAGGCGGGCATCGCGCGCTATGGTTTCATGGTGCTCCCGATGGATGAGGCGCTCTGCATGAGCGAAGTTGCCATCCGCGAAGCCGTTGAGCGTGCAGAAGATCAAGCGGAAGGTGGCGAGGAAGAACCAGTCATCTTGTCTGCGGTCGATATCTCGGGTCGCGATCTGTTAGCGTATGGGCTGTTCATCCCCACGGAGAAGGTCGGTACTTTCGATACCGAGCTGGTGGAGGAGTTCTGGTTGGGTTTTGTGCGCAATGCGAACATCACGCTGCACATCCAACAGTTGGCGGGAACGAACTCGCATCACATCATCGAATGTGCGTTCAAGTGCATCGCACGTGCCCTGCGCCAGGCTGTTGCTGTTGACAAAGAAGCGCAAGCAGCTGGTGTCGTGCCCTCGTCGAAGGGAAGCCTGTAATGAACGTCGCCATCGTCGATTACGGGGTTGGGAACCTGTACTCGCTTAGGTGCTCGTTCTCAGCCATAGGCCAAAACGTATGCGTTACAAGCGATCCTGACATCTTGCGTGCTGCCGATGCGGTCGTATTGCCCGGAGTGGGCGCATTCGGCGATGCAATCGATGCCTTGCGGAAGACCGAACTCGATAAAGTCGTCATCGAGATTGCCGAAAGCGGAAAGCCTTTGCTTGGCATATGCCTTGGCATGCAGATGCTGTTCGATAAAAGCTACGAATACGGTGAGCATCAGGGATTGGGCCTTATCCCGGGCGAGGTGCGCTCATTAAAAGAGGTCGTTAACCCCGAAACGCTCGTACCGCACATCGGTTGGAATGCGCTGCATCTTACAAGCGGCGAAGATGCGTGCAAAGACGGCCTCGGGCAATCTGGCGGGTCTTTGCTCGCCGAAGTGGGCGAGGGCGCCTACGTGTATTTCGTGCACTCGTTTTATGCGACTGAATGCGCGGCAAACACGATTGCCGTGGCCGATTACGATGTGCCCGTTACGGCTGCGGTGCAGAAGGATAACGTCTTCGGTTGCCAGTTCCATCCGGAGAAGAGCGGCAAAGTGGGCCTACAGATTCTGACCGCGTTCTGCAATCTTATAAAGGAGGCGGAAAGCGCATGCTGATCTTCCCGGCAATCGATATCATCGATGGATGCGCGGTGCGCCTTATCAAAGGTGATTACGCGCAAAAGACCATCTATAGCGAGAATCCCGTCGAGTTCGCCCGTGCGTTTGCGGATGCAGGCGCAACGTGCTTGCACATGGTCGATTTGGAAGGCGCCAAGAGCGGTGATACTCCGAATCTGGATACGATACGAGCTATCGCTCAAGAGTCGGGTTTGTTTACGGAGGTGGGCGGAGGCATCCGTTCCAGGGAAGTCATCGAAGCTTATCTGAATGCTGGTGTAGGCCGAGTGATCCTAGGCACGGCAGCGGTTAAAGACCCTGCGTTTTTGCGCGAGGCAGTCTCTACGTATGGCGAGAAGATTGCGGTCGGCGTCGATCTGCTTGATGGCATGGTCGCCATCAAGGGCTGGACGGAGAGCTCGGGTCTTGCCGCTGATGCGTTCTGCGCCAGTCTCGAAGAGCTTGGCGTGCGCACGATCATTTGCACCGACATCTCCAAGGATGGCATGCTCGCTGGCGCGAATCGCGAACTATATGCGCATCTCGCGGAAAGCTTCAACATGGATATCGTCGCATCAGGAGGCGTGTCGTCTATTGCCGACATCGAGGCCTTACGCGATATGGGGCTGTATGCCGCTATCGTGGGTAAGGCCTACTACGAGGGATACATCGACCTTAAAGAGGCCATCGAGGTCGCAAAGGGGGAGGTGCCATCATGCTAGCCAAACGCATCATCCCGTGTTTGGATGTGAAGCACGGGCGCGTCGTCAAGGGCACGAATTTCCAAGGCCTCCAAGATGTCTCATCGCCTGTGGAGCTTGCCCGCTTCTACAACGAGCAAGGTGCCGATGAGCTCGTGTTCTATGACATCATCGCCTCGTTCGAGGAGCGCGCGCTATTCACGGACGCGCTCACCGAGGTGGCATCGAGCGTGTTCATCCCACTCACGGTGGGCGGCGGCATCAAGTCCGTCGATGACTTCGAGCGCGTGCTTTCCTGCGGCGCCGACAAGGTGAGCGTGAACTCGGGCGCTCTGGCAAATCCTGACCTTATTGATGAAGCCGCGAAGCGCTACGGGGATCAATGCGTCGTCCTCTCCGCAGACATCGCACGTGTAGGCGATGGCTTCCATGTTTTTTCCACGGGTGGACGCACCGATACGGGTCGCGATGCGCTTCAATGGATAAGCGAGGGTGTTTCCCGCGGAGCAGGCGAGCTTGTCATCAACTCCATCGATACCGATGGCGTGAAGGGCGGCTTCGATTTGGAGCTGTTGGCGCTCGTATGCGATTTAGTCAACGTGCCCGTTGTTGCAAGCGGCGGCGCCGGTTGTGCACAGGATTTCGTGGACTTGTGGGAGCGCGTCCCCGAGGTGAGCGCTGGATTAGCTGCAAGCATCTTCCACTTCGGAGAAGTGAGCATCTCGGATCTTAAACGGCTGCTTGCTTCTGAGGGCATTCCGATCCGACTGATTTAACGCGACCTGTATGATGAGGTCCCTAAAAGAAAAGGTGAGCAATGGCAACGATCGATGACATCAAATACGACGACAAGGGCCTCGTTCCCGCCGTACTTATCGATTGCGACACGCGTCAAGTCCTCATGGTGGCATGGATGAATGCCGAGAGCCTGTCAATAACCCTGAATACGGGTCTGGCGACGTTTTGGAGCAGGAGCCGTCAAGAACTCTGGACCAAGGGCATGACAAGCGGGAACTTCATGCATGTCGTATCCATTACGGCAGATTGCGACTGCGATACGTTGCTTGTAGAAGTGCATCCCGATGGTCCGGCATGCCACAAGGGAACGGTAAGTTGCTTCACCGATCCGATCGAGATGCCGTCATGCGACGATGCGGCCTTTGACGAGGCGCGAACTGTCAAACTTGCCGATATTCTCGAGGACGCGACTGGGCAATTCGATTTGCATATGCATACGACCGTAAGCGATGGGGAAGCATCACCTGAAGAGATGGTCGATGAGGCGATACGGCTGGGTCTTGTTGCCATCGGCATCACCGACCACTCGTTCACGGACTTCGACACGGAATACTGCATGGCGGAAAACGCGGCGGCCGCCTATCAGGCGGAGTTGCGCCGTCTTGCCTCGATCTACAAAGACCGCATCACTATCCTGTGCGGCATGGAGCAGGATATGTTCAGCGAGCCCGCGCCTTCGGGTTTCGATTATTTGATCGGCTCTGCGCACTACGTGGAGGTTCCGGTCGAGTACGCGCAAGCATCGGGTGGGCATGTTAGCCGCGATGGCAAACACTGCTACGTTTCGGTGGACGAGACTGAGGACTTGTTCGTGAGGGCTGCGTACGCGTGCTTCGATGGCGATTACCTTGCGTTCGCGGAAGCCTACTACGAAACCGTCTCCGATGTTATCAAGCGCACGGGTGCCGACATCATCGGGCATGTCGATCTATTCTCTAAATACAATGAGGGCAACCGCTATTTCGATGAGAACGACCCGCGCTATGTTCGAGCATGGCAAAAGGCATGCGATACGCTCCTTGCTACAGGTGCAGCATTCGAGATCAACCAGCATGGGCGTTCAAGCGGTTGGCGAAGCGTGCCGTACCCAGCTCCTGCGATTTACGAGTATCTGCGTGAGCGCGGTGCGCGTTTCATCACCACAAGCGATGCTCACAGCGCAAGCGAGCTTGCCAGCGTATGGGGCGAGTCCCTCGAGTAATCCATACATCGGTCCCATATCGTTTTTTCCTGCGACGTGGCATCGCGGGCATAGCTCTGTTTTCATACGCTCTTCATAAAAGGGCATATTTACACGCGAAAAACGTCCGTTCACACGCGTTAGTGAGCCATTCCTTAATGTGGGTGTTCAAAAAAATGAAAACTGTTAAAATATTGAACACTCAATATTTAAGGAGGAGTGGAAGTGTCTACTGAAGAAATGGATTTTGAAGCTGAACTCGAGGCCGAGGTCAGCAAACGTCTTGCAATCATGCAAGAACCGGGATATGAGTTCCCCACACGTATGAAGAAGATTGACTGGATCGTCGCGGGCGTCATTATGGTGATATCCATCGCCATCGTCGAGTTCGCTACGCTCTCGACGGGGGTGATGTAATCATGGGAAAGCATGATAACTTCATCCGAAACGAAACGCTCTTCGGCATCGTGCCGCTCATCAAGGGCGACCGTAAGTATGGATTCTGGGATTGCTTCTTGGTCACCAGCGGTTTCGCGATCGCAACATGGTGCTATGAGCAGGGTGCCTATTCTGCAGGTTTGGTCAACTTCCAACAGTTGATCATCACCATTTTCGGCATCGGCTTCTTCTTCATGCTGCTCGAGATGCTCCCGCTTTGGTTCTCGACGCGATATGGTATCGATTTGTGGATTTGGCTGCGTGCCGCGCTTGGCAAGAACGGCGTGGCCGTCATGGCGTTTCTTTGCCCGGTTCTGAACTTCGGGTGGTACGCGGTTACCGCGGACTTGTTCAGGGATTCGCTCGTGCAGCTGTTTGGCGTGTTCGGCGTGACGATACCCGAGGTCATCGTGCCGTTCCTCGGCGTGATATGCGTCATCTTGGGCGTGGTCATCGCGCTCGGCGGTCCCGATGTCATCAAGTGGGCATCGCGTATCATGGTAACCGCATTGCTCGTCGTCGGCATTATCGTCCTCTTCATCTGCTTCAGCGTCTCGCCGTCCGACATCACCGCCGTCCAGCCGGATCTCTCAGACTACGAGAGTCCCATCCAGGCGTTCGCATATTCGAATGAGGGCATGGTCGCCTTCTGCTTCTCGTGGTCTACGCAGGCTTACGTTCTGCCTCGTTTGTGCAACAGCGAGCGTTCCGCCTACTGGTCGACGAGTGCTGCATACGGCCTCATCGCCCCGTTCTTCGTATTCCTTGGTGGCGTTATGGCCCTCGCCATGTACGCTGCTGTCGGCGAGTACACCTCCGATCCCACGGTTATGCTTGCGACTCTGGTCGGCCCTGGCGTTTCGCTGCTCGCGCTCATCATGGTCGCGTTCGCTAACATCGGCACCATGGGCAACGGCCTGTACGTCAATGACATGGTTATCAAATCCGCAATGCCGAAGGTCTCCTACAAGGCGCTCGTCATCATCATGGCTATCCTTATCAGCGGATTGACCATCTGGGGCGGCGTTTCCGAGAACTTCGGGGCGTTCATCAGCATCGCTGCCTACCTGCAAGGCCCGATCAACGGCATCATCTTGGTCGACTGCTTCATCCTTCGCAAGCGCAAGCTGTCGCTCAAGTCGGCCTTCCTGCTGCCCGGCCACGATGCGTACAAGTATCCCGGTGGCGTCAACATCATCGGCGCGATTTCCGTCATCGTCGGTCTTATCTGCGGCCTGATGGTGTACAACCCCATGACCGGCGTCATCTACAGCGACATCTTCTATGTCACGACCGGTTCTGGTTTCACGCTGCTTACAGGTGGCCTGTGCTACCTGATCCTCACGATGACTCCGTGGGGCAAGAAGTACTCCCTGCGTGACCGCGACGATCTGGAAATCGTGTAAACGCACAAGCCCGTAAGGCACATATCGGACGTAAAAGGGGGTGCTGGCATAAGCCGACACCCCCTTCGCTTGCATCTCGGAACACTCCGTATTCCGTTTTCCGGGAAGGCAAGTATAATGGGCACCGTACGTTTTCGACCGTAAAGTAACGAGAAAGGGCCGCTATGCCTATCAAGATTCCCGACCTGCTTCCCGCAACCGGTGTTTTAGAGAACGAGAACATCTTCGTCATTACCGAGCATCGCGCCATGCATCAGGACATCCGTCCTTTGCGCCTTCTACTCTTAAACCTCATGCCGACAAAGATCGTCACCGAGACGCAGATTCTGCGCAAGCTTTCCAACACGCCCCTGCAGATCGATATCGAACTTCTGCGCATGGCGAGCCATGAATCGCAGAACGTATCCGAGGAGCATCTAGCGATGTTCTACCGTACGTTTGAGGAGATCAAGGAAGAGCGCTTCGACGGAATGATCATCACGGGTGCGCCGGTCGAGCTCCTTGATTTCAAGGATGTCGATTATTGGGACGAGCTGTGCAGCATCATGGCATGGAGCAAGACCAACGTGTTCTCCACCTTGCACATCTGCTGGGGTGCGCAGGCTGGCATCTACTATCACTACGGCGTCGACAAGCACGAACTCGATAAGAAGTGCTCGGGTGTGTTCCCGCATCGTGTCCTCAAACCCTCTTCGCCGCTCGTACGCGGCTTCGATGATGTGTTCAACGCGCCGCATTCGCGTTATACCGAGGTGCGTGCAGAGGATATCGTCGCCAATCCCAAGCTCGAGATCATCGCCGCATCGGATGAAGCGGGCGTGTTCATTGCGAAGAGTACCGATAGCCGCCATTTCTTCGTGTTCGGCCATCCCGAGTACGATACCGAAACGCTCCAGTTGGAATATGAGCGCGACGTGGCTAAGGGCATCGATCCCGAGGTGCCGGCGCATTATTTCCCAGATGATGATCCTTCGCGCGCGCCGCTTTCCACATGGCGTTCGCACGCGCAGCTGCTGTATACCAACTGGTTGAATTATTACGTATATCAAGCGACGCCATACGATTTGTCGGAACTCTCCGAGATTTAAGGGTGTTGTGGTTTCATCCACGTTGTATAAGAGCGGTTCTGAGAAGCGCCTCGGCGCCATCCTTGCAATCTATCTGACAGGGCTTTTAGTCGGCGGCCTATATGTCGGTATGGTCGCGCCTGTGCGCACGGTGGTTCAATCAAGCTTCGGCCTCGATGATGCGACCGGCATCTGGATGATCAACATATATACGCTTTTCTATGCCGCGCTCATTCCCGTTATCGGTAAACTTGCCGACCGATATGGTCGCAAGCCCGCGTTTGTTGCGTGCGTCATCTTGTTCGCCATAGGCTCAGTGCTTTGCGGAATCTCGCTTTATGCCGGTGGTTTCCCCGTTCTGCTTTTCGGCCGCATCGTACAGGCTATAGGCGCATGCGGGATGATTCCCGTGGCAAATGCCGAAATCGGCACGAGCTTTCCTAAGGAGCGCCGCGGCATGGCGCTTGGTCTTGCGGCGGCCGTGACCGGTCTTTCCAACGTGTTCGGCGCTGCCTGCGGAAGCGGTTTGTTAGCGTTATTCGGTAACGAGGGCTGGCCTTGGATGTTTTTCGTGAGCGTCCCCGTATGCGCGTTGCTCGGCATCGCTGCCGCCTTCCTTCTTCCGAAACGCGAGGTTGCGGAAGGCGAGGGAGCGCTTGATATCTCCGGCGCTGTCGTCTTCGTCATCATGGTGCTTCTGCTTCTCCTAAGCTTCCGTTCGGTCGATTTCTTCGATGCGGAAAGCCTTATCTCGTCTGATGTGCTCATTCCGTTTGCAGGTGCGCTCATCGGTATCGTATTGTTCGTCATCATCGAGCGGCGTGCGCAAGATCCCATCTTCCATTCAGAGTATCTGCACGATCGTCGGATCCTTGCGACCTGCGGCGTGTCGTTCTTCATCGGCTGCATGATCATCTCGATGACGCTCGTGCCGGAGTTCGCGGAACGCTTGCTCGATCTTCCCATCGGCTCGGGTGGCTACTACGTTGCCGCAATCGGCATCTTCTCGCTTTTAGGACCTTTGGTCTCCGGTAAGCTTATCGATCGTCTCGGCCCGAAGAAGCCTTTGATGGGCGGGCTGGCCGTCACAGCGCTTGGGTTCCTATTCGTCGCGTTCTTCGTCACGGCGCATCCCAGCTCTCTTTTGCTTGTCATTGGACTGAGCGTTATCGGTTTGGGCATGGGTCTTTCCATGGGAGCCCCGACCAACTACATGATTTTGGAGAGCACATCGGAGGACGAGAGCACGGTCGCCATCGCGACCATCACGCTCATTCGTCAAATCGGGACGACGCTTTCACCCGCGCTCTTGGTGGGTTTCATCACATCGGGAACTGGAATGGCCGGTTTTTCGCATATGATGTGCTGCGTAGCTGTTTTCTGCATGATAAGCATGGTAATCCTGTGCTTCTATAAATCGAAAGGATAAGATGTGGCGTTTAAGGTGACCTTCGACGGATTCTCTCCGCGGGCCTTTATCTTCGACTTCGACGGTACGCTCGTCGATTCGTTGGGTCTGTGGGTCGAAGTCGATCGATTGTTCCTCGAGCGCCATGGTCTGCCTGAGGATGACGAATATAATCAGTTGATCACCGCGCTCGGTTTCGAAGCAGGTGCAGCATGGGTGGTCGATCATTTCGATATCGGGATGACTGCAGATGAAGTCGTGCAGGAATGGATCGACCTCTCGCAGCAGTTCTATGAGGGCACCGTAGAACTCAAGCCCTACGTGCGTGAGTATTTGAATGCAGTACGTGGCCAAAAGTTCCCGATGGCCATCGCGACATCCCTTCAACGCAAGCTGCTCTTGGCGGCGCTCAAGCGCAACGACATCATCGATTTTTTCGACGAGCTGTGCATCTGCGATGAGCTTGCCAGCGCGGGCAAGCTTGAGCCAACGGTGTTCCTCGAAGCTGCCCGCCGTTTGTCTAAACGTTTCGATATGCCCCTTGAACTGTCCGATTGCGTTGTGTTCGAGGATACTGCTCTTGCAGCGCAGACTGCCAGGAAGGCAGGCGCCTTCGTCATTGGCATGGCCGATGAAAACGAGGTTTCGACGCGCGAGGAGCTCGAAGCGACATGCGATATGGTCATCAGCTCGTTTGGCGAGCTGATGGTGAATTAACGATTATCCTTTGATGCCGTATTGCGCATAGTATTCATCGAGTGCGGCTTTGATAGCGTCATCGATGACGATCCGTCCGCCCCGTTTCTGGTTGTGCAGGTAGCCGATGACTTCGTCCATGGTGACGATAGCGCCCGTAGGGAATCCGTAACGTTTCTGGATTGCATCAAGCGCGCACATGCCAGAGGTCACTTCATCCGATGCGTTTCCCGCACGCTCCATACGGTTGAGCGATACCATCAGTCCGATGACGTCGACATCCGCGATGCTTTTGATGAGCGGATAGGTCTCATCGATGGACTTGCCGCTCGTGGTGACATCCTCGACCATGACGACGCGGTCGCCGTCTTTCAGCGTGCTGCCGATCAGCATTCCGGCATCGCCGTGATCTTTCGCTTCTTTGCGGTTCGAGCAGTAGCGCACCTGCTTGCCATAAAGCTCGTAGATGCCCATGGCGGTGACCACAGATAGGGGGATGCCCTTGTATGCAGGGCCGAACACGACATCGAAATCGAGTCCGAAGGTCCGCTCGATCGCCTGCGCGTAATACAGCCCGAGGCGGTGCAACTGCTCACCGGTGACGTAGGCGCCGGCGTTCATGAAGAAGGGTGAGCGGCGACCGCTTTTTAGCGTGAATTCGCCGAATTTCAAAACATCTGACTCCACCATGAAATCGATGAATTTCTGCTTGTAATCCTCCATGAAATCCTCCTCGTACGTGTGGCGCGGATACTGCTATTATAGTCCTCGACAGATTGGATTTCAGGTTGCACAGAAGGTGGAAGAGCATGTCATTCGTTCATTTGCACAATCACACGGAATACTCGCTTTTGGATGGCTTCACGCACATCAAGGATATGGTGCGCCGTGCTGCCGATCTCGGGATGCCCGCCATCGCCATCACCGATCACGGCGTGATGAGCGGTGTCCCCGAGCTGGCGGCTGCGGTTGAGGCCGTGAAGAAGGATACGGGCATCTATGTCAAGCCGATTTACGGTTGCGAAGTGTACTTCACGACCGATGATGAGCTGCGCAGGGATCGCAAGCCCCCTCTGTTCCATCTCTTGCTGTTGGCGAAGACCAACGAGGGTTATCATAATCTCCTCAAATTGGTGAGCGAGAGCCATGTCGACAATTTCTATTACAAGCCGCGCACCACGTTCGCGATGCTTCAGAAGTATGGGCACGGCATCGTTGGCACGAGCGCGTGCATCGCGGGCATCATCCAACGCAGGTTAGACGAGATTCATGTTGAGAATTTCGAGAACACGGTGCAGTTCAAGGATGCGGTCGGTTGGGCGAAGAGATTCGCAAGCTGTTTCGATGAAGGGGATTTCTACATCGAGCTGCAAAACCAAGGGCTTACGACCGACCGTGGCGGGCATACGCAAGATGAGCTCAATGTCATGCTCAACCGCGTCGCGCAGGTTGCGGGCTTAAAGACCGTTGCGACAAACGATTTCCACTTCCTTTTGCGCGAGGATGCGCCCGCGCAGGACATCATGCTCTGCATCGGCATGGGCAAGACTATCAACGAGCAGCCTCGCATGAAGATGTCCGCGGAGCTGTATATGAAAACCGAGGAGGAGATGCGCGTTGCGCTCTCGAAGTATCCCGAGGCGTGCGATAACACGATCGAGATCGCTGAGAAGTGCAATGTGGAGCTCGAGCGCGATTCGATCTTGCCGATTTTCCCCTTGCCCGAAGGCGAGACCGAGGAGAGCTACTTCCGCAAGAAGGTCAACGAGGGGCTGAAACGCCGTTATGGCGATCCAGTTCCTGAAGAGTATCAGCAACGTGCCGACTACGAGATGGACGTCATCATCCAGCAGGGCTTTCCTGCGTATTTCCTCATCGTACAGGAGTACATCGCATGGGCGCGTGAGCGCGGCATCGGCGTGGGTCCCGGTCGCGGTTCTGCGGCAGGTGCCATCGTCGCATATGCTCTTGGCATCACCGATCTCGATCCGATTTCCAATGGTCTTCTGTTCGAGCGCTTCCTCAACCCCGAACGCGTGGAGATGCCCGATATCGACGTCGACTTCGAGCAGCGTTACCGCGAACGCGTCATCGACCATATTAAGGAGTTCTATGGCGAAGACCATGTCTCCCAGGTCATCACCTTCGGTACCCTGCAAGCGAAAAACGCCGTGCGCGATGCGGCGCGCGTGCTCGACTATCCGTATTCGACGGGTGATCGCATCTGCAAGATGATCGGCGATGAGCTCGGCATCACCATCGATGCCGCCAAGAAGAAGAATCCCGACCTTAAGAAGGCCTACGAGACGGAAGAGGACGTCCGTGCGGTGCTCGATGCCGCGGAAAGCATCGAAGGCCACATCCGTGGTGAGGGTGTGCACGCCTGTGCGACCATCATCTGCCGCGATCCTATGAGCGACCATGTGCCCATGAAGCGCGACACGAAGGGGGGCGGCATCATCACGCAGTTCGATGGACACTACACACCCGATCTCGGATTGCTCAAGATGGACTTTTTAGGCCTGCGTACGCTCGACGTCATCTCCGATGCATGCCGTAATGTCAAGAACACGCGGGGAATCGATATCGACCCCAGCAGCATTCCCCTCGATGATGAAGGCGCCTTTAAGCTCATGCAGTCCGGCAACATGGACGGTTTGTTCCAGGTCGAAGGCGCACTGTACGTGTCCTTGTTCGCGAAGCTTCCGCCGAAGCGCTTCGCAGACGTCGTAGCCTCTATCGCGCTTAATCGCCCAGGTCCTTTGCAGAACGGCTTCGTCGATAAATACATCGAGGTTTCATCGGGTCGCAAGCAGGCGACGTATTACGATGATCGTTTGCGTCCGATCCTTGAGGAGACTTACGGGACGATCGTCTATCAAGAGCAGATCATGCAGATTTCCATGGAGATGTGCGGATTCTCTGCCGGAAAGGCAGATAAGCTGCGCAAGGCAATGGGCAAGAAGAAACTCGATGTCATGAAGGGGCTCGAAGACGATTGGAATTCCGGCGCTGCAGCTAACGGCTATTCGCTCGAAGTAGCGAAAAAGATCTGGTCCGATGCCGAGCATTTTGCTGAATACGCATTCAACAAGTCGCACTCGGCGGCCTATGCCATTCTAGTTATGCGCACGGCTTATCTTAAGGCGCATTATCCCAACGAGTTCATGGCTGCGGTGCTTACGAGCTACATGGGAAATACCGATCGTTTGATCAAGTACATCGCAAGCTGCAACCACAATGGCACGCCTGTCCTGCCGCCTGACGTGAACCAGTCGAATGCCGGGTTCACGCCCGTCGAGAACGGCATCCTGTTCGGCCTGGTCGGCGTGCGCGGCGTAGGACAGAACGTCGCCGACGCCATCATCGCCGAGCGCGAGGCAAATGGTCCGTACACATCGCTGCATAATTTCGTGAACCGTCTCGATGCCAAATGCTACAACCGCAAGACGCTCGAATCGCTCATCAAGGCAGGTGCGTTCGATTCTACGGGTTATACGCGCAAGCAGTTGATGTACTTCGTCGACGAGACCTCTCTGCTCGAAGGCGCCTCGAAACGCCAACGTGATCGCGAAAACGGGCAAGTCTCGATGTTCGATTTGTTCGGGGACGATCCCGAAAGCGGCTTCGAGGAGGAAGTGCCCGCTCCCGACGGCATCGAGTGGCCCAAGCAGCAGCTTTTGGCATACGAGAAGGAGATCATGAAGATCTTCGTGTCGGACCATCCTTTGCGTCCCTACGAGGATGCCATCAGCCGCATGACGAAGTACACGCTTGGAGATTTGGCAGAGCGGACGAAGGATATCAACTCTGCTGTGTTCGTGGGCATGGTCAGTGCCGTGAAGCTTAAGCTTACAAAACGCGGTACGAGGATGGCTACCTTCACACTTGAGGACACTACCGGGCATGTCGAGTGCATCTGCTTCAAGTACGAGGATTTCGCGGATGTTATCAGGGAAGATGCGATCATCAAGGTGAAGGGCAAGTTCGAGCACACCGATCGCGGCAACCAGATTCTCATCCATGAGGCGCAGGTGATCGAGCTTTCCGAGAACGATGCTCTTCCGTCAATGCTCGAGCTGCGCCTGCGTTCATCGGATTTCGATCAAACTAAATCCGCGCAACTTAACCGCATCTTGCGGCTCTATCCAGGACGTGACAGCGTCATTCTGTTCGTAAGCCAATCGGATGGTCGCGTATTTCGCGCCCAGCTGCCGATTACGGTGGATGCAACGAACCATCTCCTGAAAAGCGAGATGGTCGGCCTCTTCGGTCCAGGAGTGCTTTCGTGATGACGGGGGAGAGAGGCGACGCTTTCACGCGTACGCTCGATATCGAGTTGGCATATAACGGAGAGCCGTTTTCTGGCTTCGCACGCCAGAAGGACGTTCATGAAACGGTGCAGGAGAACCTCGAGGTCGCACTCGAGGTCCTCTTCAAGCGCGTTGTTGAGACGACATGCGCGGGACGCACCGATGCCGGTGTGCATGCGCGTTGCCAGCACGTTAGCTTCGATGTGACCGAAGAAGAGTTCGGGAGTATCGACCTTTCGCGAATGCGCATTTCGCTCAATGCGCTCACGGATCGCGCAATCAGCGTAAAGAGCCTCTCCGGGCGTGAGTATGGGTGGTCGGCCCGCTTCGATGCGGTATCCCGTGAGTACCGATACTTCATATGCACGCAGACATTTCCGCCAATCTTTCTGGACGGATTCAGCTGGCATTTGCCCGAGCCGCTCGATGTGGATGCGATGTATCGCTCTTCTCGCTGTTTGATAGGGGAGCATGATTTCAAGAGCTTCTGCAAGGCGGCTTCGGCGGTAGATAAGCCGACATGTCGCAATGTGAGCGCCATAGAGTTCGCGCATGAGTGTATTATGGGTGAGGATGCGCTCGTCATCACAGTATGCGGGAATGCGTTTCTGCATTCCATGGTTCGAACAATGGTCGGCTCGCTTGTCGCGGTAGGGCAGCATAAGCAGCCCGAGGAGTGGATAGGCGAGGCTCTCGCCGCATGCGATCGGGCGGCAGCGGGCCAGACGGCACCCGCACAAGGTCTTGTCTTATGGAGTGTGACATACTAGGTTCGTTGCTTTTGAAAGGGGTTCGTTATGGCTTATCTCGGTGAGGATATCCCGAAACTCGGATTCGGTTTGATGCGGCTCCCCAGGCTTGAGGACAAAAGCCCTGACCTTGAGCAAATCAAGCAAATGATAGATACGTTCCTGGCTGCCGGACTGACGTATTTCGATACGGCGCGCGTTTACGATGATTCCGAAGAGGTTACCCGCAAATGTCTCATCGAGCGCTACCCGCGTGATGCGTTCCAGCTTGCCACGAAGAATGCATGCTGGGATGGTCCGAAGAGCAAGCAGGAAGCCGAAGATCAATTCAAGATCTCGATGGAGACGCTCGGTGTTGATTATCTCGATTACTATCTGCTGCACAATATCGGTGATACGCGAACCGATTATTTCGACAAGTGGGACATGTGGAACTTCGCCTTAGGGCTTAAAGAGCAGGGATTGGTCAAGCATGTGGGATTCTCGTTCCATGATAATGCCGATATCCTCAGAGAGCAGCTTACGAAGCATCCTGAAATGGAATTCGTGCAACTGCAGGTCAATTACGTCGATTGGGATGATTTGAGCATCCAATCGAGGCGCTGCATGGAGGTTGCCTGCGAGTTCGAGAAACCCGTCATCGTCATGGAACCCGTGCGCGGAGGCGCGCTTGCGGATCCATTCCCGAAAGTGAGGCAGATCCTTGAAGAGTCGGGCACGGATGCGACGCCAGCCGATTGGGCGCTTCGCTTCGTGTGGGAGAAGCCAAATCTGATTACTGTGCTTTCCGGCATGTCGACGCTTGAGCAGGTTGAGCAAAACATCGCGAGCCTCGAGAACTTCAAACCGTTTACGGACGATGAGCGCAAGATCCTCGCGCGCGCTCAAGAAGCTTACGCTGCCCAGAAGGCGATTCCCTGCACGAATTGCCATTACTGCATGGACAACTGCCCAGTTGAGATGAATATCCCTGGTATCATGCAGGCAATCAATCGCGCAGATGCGTTCTCCGTAAGAAACGGGACATACGGGTACAGGTTCAACACAATGGGTGGTCCAAAGGCATCTGAATGCCTGCAGTGCGGTAATTGCGAGGCGGCATGCCCGCAACATATCGACATCATCGCTCAGCTCGAGCGCGCAGTCGAGTTGTTCGGCGAGTAGCTCTATCGAGAAATGCGATTCAAAACACGAGGAGCTCCTGAAAGGAGCTCCTCGTTTCACGTGCGAATAGCGCGAAATTACAGCATATGAGCGCGCAGCTCATCTCCTGAAAGCGGGGAGAGCATCGCAGGCGGAATGTCGAACAGCGTCTTGCATCCGTATTGGCCGTCTTTCTCAAGACGGGCCGCTGCGCGTGCGCACGCGATAAGCACGCTTCCCGTGAATTCCGGGTTCGAATCAAGCTTTAAGGAGAATTCAATCACGTGCTTGTTTGTGCCATCACCCGTTACACCCGTGCGAATGACCGAGCCACCATGAGGGATGCCCGCATGGTCGCGGTCGAGTTCCTCCTGGCTGATGAACGTGACTGTCGTATCATAATCAGCGAAATAATTCGGCATGGTCACGATGGCTTTTTCTATGGCAGCCAGATCTGCGCCGTCCTCGGCGACGACATAGCATTCGCGCGTGTGCTTCTGGCGCGTCGAAAGCTCGGGATTGTCGCCTGCGCGTACGGAATCGAGTGCCGCCTGAACGGGGACGGTGTATTGGCGCGCATCGACAACCCCCTCGATGCGACGGATGGCATCGCTATGTCCTTGGGAAACGCCGCGTCCCCAGAAGGTGTAATCGCATCCGTCGGTTAACACGCAGTTGCTATAGAGGCGTGCGAGCGAGAACAGGCCCGGATCCCAGCCCGTGGAGATGATGCCCACGTGGTTGGTTGCTTTTGCAGCACTGTCCACGTTCGCGAAATGCTCGGGAATGCGTGCGTGGGTATCGAAGGAATCGACGACGTTGAAGAGCTTCACATACTCAGGCGTCATCGTGGGCAGGTCGGTTGCGCTGCCTCCGCAGATGACGAGAACATCGATGTCGCCTGCGCGGTTTGCAAGCTCGCTTGCGCTATAGACGGGCAAGCCTTCGGTTTTCGGGGTGATGGATGCCGGGTCGCGCCTAGTGAAGATGCCGACAAGCTCGATGTCTGCGTTCTTGGCGGCCGCGAGTTCGACGCCGCGACCGAGGTTGCCGTATCCCAGGATACCGATGCGAATCATGTTAGCAAGCCTTTCTCGTGGTTCGTTACATCTGGGTAAAGCATAACGATTTAACCGCTGCGATGAGCGGATTTTTGCGCATGTGCAGGAAACGGACAGATGACTGGCTGCTCATAGAGGGTCTTTCGTCCGTATGCCTGCGCGTGCTATACTAGTTCGTC
The DNA here is from genome assembly GCA_017431165.1 of Eggerthellaceae bacterium. Classification (GTDB taxonomy): domain Bacteria; phylum Actinomycetota; class Coriobacteriia; order Coriobacteriales; family Eggerthellaceae; genus SIG42. The sequence goes on along the minus strand of JAFRLO010000007.1, from coordinate 22,751 downwards.
CAGTTTTTCAGTGCGACTCGAAAGGGCATCATGCCGACTGATGAAGTATTCATACTCGAGCAAGAGCATCTGAGCACCACCTATGCCAAGCTAGAAGAGATTCGAGATCTTCTCGAAGCGCGTCTCGATGCCTTGGCGAAGGAGGCAGGAGAGGATTTTGCGGCATTCCGCGACGAGCTGTTCTTGGGGAGCGCGGATGACGACCAGCGCCTCGAGATGCACATCGAGTACGAGTATCTCAATCATCTGATGGACCAATACAATCTGACCCGCGATGTGAATGCCGAGAGGCTTTCGCGTGCGCTGCTTCTGCTCAAGCGACCGTATTTCGCAAAGATCACTGTGCAGTTCAAGCCAGATGCGCCTGCGCGTGAGCTCTACATTGGCGAGGCGGGCATGGTCGATGAGTATCGTCGCCATTTCATCTTAGATTGGCGAAGCCCCGTTGCCGAGCTGTATTACAACCGCGAGAACGGGCGCACGTCGTATGTGGCTGACGGGCGCACGATCACGTGCGATTTGAAGCTTCGCCGCCAGTTCGATATCGAGAAGGATACGCTCAAAGCTTATTACGACACCACGGTTGCCATCCAAGATGAGCTTCTGCTCGAGGCACTCATGCGCACGCACTCCGACAAGATGGGTGCGATCACGATGACCATCCAGCGCGAGCAGAACCAGGTGATCCGCCATCCGGATGTGCCCGCTCTGCTTGTCGAGGGCATTGCGGGCAGTGGGAAGACCAGTGTGCTCTTGCAACGCATCGCGTATCTGTTCTATACGTATCGCGATACGCTCGATCCTTCCCAGGTTTGCCTCATCACGCCGAATCCCGTCTTCCGCGCTTACATCGACAACGTGCTTCCGCAGTTGGGGGAGGCGAATCCCCGTCTTGTGACCAAAGAGGAATTGATGGCGCGCATAAGCAGGCTTGATAGGGCTGCTGATGCGGGCATCTCAGTTGCCGAGTTGCGCAAATTGGGAGATAGGGCGGAGTCGTGCGAGCTTGACATGGACGACTTTTATGAGCTTGCAGTGGATGACGAGGTTGTCGTGAGCATCCCGCAGCTTCGGCGTCTATACAAGAAGCTGAGCAGCCGTCTTTCCGGCCACGGCGTGTTCTCACTCATGGTCGAGGAGCTGCTCGAACAGACCGAGTCGCGCATCAAATCACGTTCCCGTGAGGAGGAAGTCCATGATGAGCTGCTTGGCATGTCGGCGGAGGAGCAGCGTCGTCTTTTCGGCCAACCTCTTTACCCGATGAGCGATGAGGAACTAATAGAGCTCTCTCAGCAATACTTGCGTGACAAGTATGCTTCCGTATTCGAGCGCATTGTCCAAGCTGACTGGCTTCGCATCGACCGCATCGGTTGCCGCCTTGCGAAAGTGACGGGATTGAGCCGCGTGACATGGGCGTACATCAAGCTTCGCTTGACGGGCTTCGCGGATAGGGAAACACGCTACGTGACCATAGATGAGGTGCAGGATTACACGGCTTCCGAGCTTCTGCTTCTTAGCGAGTATTTCCCACATGCGAATTTCCTGATGCTTGGCGATAGGCATCAGGCGATAAGCGCATCGAGCGCGAGTTTCGATGAGATACGCGAGGTGTTCATGCTCACGCGTGGGAGCGTGGACGAATGCTTCCTGGCGACAAGCTATCGGTCGACGCCGCAAATCACTGAGCTGTTCGCATCGTTGCTCGATGAAGAGTCACGCATCAGCGTGCAATCCGTCCAACGTGACGAGGAGGTGCCCGTAATCATCGCATTCGATGATGAAAAGGCATATCGGGACGGATTGATCGCGCAGGTCGAGGCTGCATACGCGCGGAAGGGAAGCGCGGCGGTTATCACTTCGAGTGGGAGGAATGCGCGACGCATCCATGCTTTGCTTGCTGAGCAGAAAATACCGGTCTGCCTGACAGACTCAGCGAGCGATCTTGACCTTGATGGCATAAACGTCATGAGCGTGAAGCTCGCCAAAGGCCTCGAATTCGATAGCGTCATAATCCCGGATGCCGATGCGGCAACCTATCCCGATGAGCAATTGGCAAAAAACCGTTTGTACACGGCCATCTCACGTGCGACGCATAACGTTGCCGTGCTCTGCTGCGGCAAGATGACGCCGCTTCTTAAACCTTAAAGGCCCAGTTTCGACTTGAACGCCTTCAGGGTCGGGCCAACGAGGATCTTCGGCACGACCGCCTCGACGATCTTCTTCAGTTCGGCATCAGAAGGCTTCGATTTCAGGAACGCCTTGATATCCTCGAATTGCTGAGCGGTGAGTTCGATGCCGTGATTCTTCGCAACTTCTAAGGCATCTTGCGTATGGGCGCAGCCCATGATTTCCTTGACGATGCCGAGGCGCTCGCTTTTGGGAACTTGCTCGATGAGGTCAAGAATCGGATTTGACATTGGTATCAGCCTCCATAGCGTTTCATCTACGCATTGCTTGCCGTTGCGCGGTTCGTATTGCTTATGCTTGCTTACAGGGTATCGGTATCGAGCAAGATTGTGAAGGGTCCATTGTTTACAAGCTCGACCTGCATTTCGGCTCCAAAGCTTCCATGTGCTACGTATGCGTCTCCCAAATCGGTACGCGCGAGCGCTAAGAACACTTCATAGAGTCTATTCGCTTCGTCGGGCAACCCAGCATCGGTAAATGACGGGCGATTACCCTTCTTGCAGTTGGCGTACAGGGTGAATTGGCTCACCACCAGTACCGACCCGCCGATATCATGTATGCTTAAGTTCGTCTTGCCTTCCTCGTCGCTAAAGAGTCTCAGTTTCGAGACCTTGCCCCAAAGCTTCCTCGCTTCTTCGTCAGTATCGGTTTTGCTCACCCCGAGCAAGATAAGGTATCCCGTTTCGATAGAACCGGTTACCTTTCCGTCGATCGTGACGCTTGCGGAGCTGACTCGTTGGATGATCGCGCGCCTGACAGGCATCCTTCCTTGTGTGACGGCAACCGATACGTCATCGGTGCTCGAGAGCCGTCCTGATAATACCGTGCATGTTCTGTTGCGGGCAAGTGGAGGATTGCCGAAGGCGCGCTTCTTTGGCGCGGCAGATCTTCGCACTGTGCTATCCTTGATGCAATCTACATGCGGCAATCAAACTGCGAGCGAGAGAGATAATGCGATGAGGCAAGAAAACCTCGGATCGATGGATTTACAACAAGCGCGGGCATTGCTTGATGAAGGTAACCTCACCTGCGTACTCAAGCACGGCGAAACGACTTTAACGAGCACGCGCCGCGGGGTTGCTCCGTTGCTTACATGGCTCGACGATGGTATCGATGCAGCTGGATTCGCGGCGGCTGACCGCGTGGTGGGGAACGGGGCAGCATTTCTGTACGTGCTGCTCGGCGTAAGCGAGGTATACGGAATGGTCATGAGCGATGCGGCATTGCAAACGCTTTCGCGCTTTGGCATCGTTGCAAGCTATGGGCAGCTGGTGGACCATATCGTGAACCGCACGAATACAGGTTGTTGTCCGATGGAAGAGGCGGTTTCTGGCATCGAGGATCCTAAGAAGGCGCATGAGGCGATCGTCGCGCGTCTCGCGAAGATGGCTTCGGGCAATGCCCAATAGGAGAAAACGGTAGGATGGATGACATGCGGGCAGAAGGTTTCATATCAGGCATCGAGGCGCCCTCAAGGCGCTGCATGCCGACCTCACGTGCCGTGCTGCTTATCGTCTGCGCGTTTTGCCTCTTTTTGCTTGTTTTCATATGCTCCGCATGCAAACCCGCATTCACCAACGAGGATAAGGCGGCTTTCGCGGGTCGTTGGGAGCTTGTAAGCTTCGGGGTCGAACCTGAGCAGAAAACAACGAATGAAACCTCTTCGAAAGAAGGCGATGGAGAAGAGGGTGCATCCGAGGACGGAGAAGAATCCGAAGAGAGCGCAAAGCCCGAGGAAACCGAAGAGGAGAAGGCAGCTAAGGAAAAGCAGCTATCGACGTTCGACGTTCTGCTGTATAAGGAATGGGGGCTTACAAGCGACCTTACGCTTGCAGATGATGGCACGTGCACATTCAACTTCTATGGTGATCGGTATCAGGGAACCTGGAAGATGGAATCTGCCAATGAGGCAAGCGTTGAACTCATTGTGCAAAACGAGGGTAAGCCTCAGAAAGAGAATTATAGCCTTATCCTTGCCGATGGCCTGCTAACGATGAAGATCCCCGATTTGCCTGTCGTATTCAAGAAGGTCGAGCAACCTGCGAGCGAAGAGGTCGTCGAGGAGAGTGTAGAAGGCGAGATCGTCGACGAGGGTGGGGAAGGCGAGGAGGAATAGCCATCGCAGCGCATGCTGCTTCGGATTGCCTGATCAATCCAATCCTCTTTGCTGGTATAAGCCGGAATCGTGGAATCCTAGACGTGAATAGTATTCGTATGTGCCAATCGCACTAATCACGTTAATGCGCCCATACCCTGCTTTTTGCGCGATTTCGCAGGCACGGGTGATAAGCGCTTTCCCGAGACCATGATGCTGCGCTCCCTTGCCGAGCGTATGGAGTTTTGCAGCTTTCCCGTATACATGAACTTCTCTGATCATCGCCTCATCAGGGAGTGTGGGCAGTCCATCGTAGATATCCCATGCACTTGGGTGGGGAAGCGACAGGCGCAAGAACCCCGCGATGAGGCCTTCTGGGGTCACCCACTGCAGAAAGTGCTCGGTGGTCGCATGCGTCTTATAAACAACATCATCCAAGTGAAGCGTCTCCGCAACGGTTTCAGCATCATTGATCTCACGTGTGCGTATTTCGGAAACGTTCGCATTCTCGTTTGAAAGCTTCCCATCCACCAGTTGCCGCAGATTCGTCTTCTTGCTGCCTGCGACGATGTCCTTCGCTGAGATGTCGCGGATCATTCGGGAGATGCGCGTGTAGGGAGGCGTGATGGTGACATCATGTGCCAATACGTCTATGAGCGTTTCTTCATCGTATGGCTGCCATGCGCCAGATTCGTATAGCGAGGCAAGAGGGGTGCCTTTGACCAAGACGCATGGGTACAGCTTGACTTCGTCGGGCAAGAAGCGCGCATCGGTCACGAAGCGCTCGTAGTCTGCTTTGTCATGCTCTGGATTGGATCCGTACAGGTTCACCATGAAATGGGTATGGGTTTTGAATCCGAACAGCCGGAGCAGATCGAATGCGCGCGTCAATTGCTCAAGGTCGATTGTGCGATGGTTGGCACGCAGGATGCTTTCATCAAGGCTCTGGATGCCGATTTGAACCTTGGTGCATCCGAAGCTCCGAAGTTGGGTGAGCGTCGTCGGCGTGATGAGGTCGGGGCGGGTCTCCACCACGAGTCCTACAACACGCTTGCCGGCATTGTGGTTGCGCTCATGCTCAGCCGCTAGATCGGAAGCGTTAGCCTTCTGCCATGAGGCGATGTTCGACCACGGACTGTTGCTGTCGTATTGCTCGGCGAACGCTTGGTTGTATGTGAGCTCTCCAGCATCGATGCGCGCCTGCACATCGCGCGTCTGCTCCACAAGCTCGCTGCGATCGCGGCTTATGCCTGCTTGGCGATATCGCTCGGTAAGCATGTTCACTTGGGCATGTACCGTATCCTCTGAAAGCGCTGTATCGGACATGTCATTGAGCGCACGGAACAATCCCGTCATGAACCAATATTGGTAATCGAGCGGATAATCGCTCCACGTACCGCCGAGTACGATGAGCTCGATCTTGTCGGTCGGGTGCCCCATCTCAATAAGCGCTTTCATGCGCGAGACTACTTGAAGATACGGGTCGAAATACGCGCGTTCAGCACGCTGGCATGCCGGTTCGTCCGAGAGATAGCTCTTCGGCATCCGTATATCGTTCGGGCAGTAGATGCAAGCGCTCGAGCAGGTATGCGGCTTTGTGATGACCGTGATGGTCGCAACGCCGCTTGCGGTTCTTCGCGGCTTGACCTGCAGGAGACTCAAAAGCTTCGCTTCCGTTTCATCGTCTATGCCGCGTCCGGACCAGAAAGCAGGGTCGTTTTTTTTGGCGTGCAGATAGAAGGGAAGAAGCTTCTTTTTGGCTGTATGCCTAGAGACATCGACGATGCCTTCGTTGTGCGCGCGGATGATGCGTGCGAGTTCGTTGGCGCCGATGGTCTCGTTTGCTTTGAGCCTGTTTGCGATATCTAGGATGATAGCTTCCATGGTGAAGCCATTATATAATAGTGCGCACTATGAACACCGAAACCGCTCTCTTCCTCAACGAACTCAACCAGCGTTTCTACGACGCTTGCGCGTCGTCGTTCTCCGATACGCGCAGCGCGGCATGGCCGGGATGGCGGACATGCCTCGATACCGCCGATGCCATGCGCACAGATGGCGATATAATCCGCATTCTGGATGTGGCGTGCGGGAATATGCGCTTCGAGTCGTTCCTATCAGACGAGATGGGGGATTATCCTTTTGCAGTCTGCGCAATCGATGCCTGCGAATCCCTTGCGCGTACTGGCTCGGAGGCGTTCGGGCTGTCCGTGCGATTTGCAGGCGAGGTTGATCAACCGCTGTTGGCAGGAAGCCTCGCTCTCGGTGAGATGATGTTTTGCACATGCGATGTCGTCTCGAGGTTGCTTGCAGGTGCGCCGATGGGTTTTTCGGGATTCGATATCGCCGCCTGCTTTGGATTTCTTCATCATGTGCCAGGACGCAAGGCGCGCGCAGATTTGCTTAATCGGCTGTGCGATGTCGTACGCCCAGGTGGTGAGGTTGCAGTCTCGCTATGGCGTTTCATGGAGGACGAGCGCCTTGCGCGAAAGGCCGCCGAGACGACCGAACTCGCACGGATCGACCTTGCAGATGCATTCGATTTCGATATGCTCGAGCAAGGTGACGCTTTCCTCGGCTGGCAGGAGCGAAGCGGCGTGTATCGCTATGCTCACAGCTTTTCCGACGAGGATGTCGAAGCTCTTATCGAGGAGATTTCGCCACGTGCAGAACTCGTTGCACGTTTTCGATCAGACGGACGTTCAGGCGCCCTGAACGAATATCTTGTGCTGCGAAAGCTGTGAATGCTCTTCGCTCTATCTTGACGCAGCATAGGTGGGAATACCTATATCATCGTGCGCGCTTTTTGAATATGGGATCCTTCTGCGAATCTAGCGTTTCGAGAGGATGCGTGCAGCCAAGTATTGCCTGACCGATAGGATTGTGGTTTTACCCATCATGACCTTTTCAACCTGGGAAAGGTTGAGGGATAATACATCGGATGCCCAATAAGGTTTTATGCGAGCCGCCGGGCATGTAAGGAAACGTGCGAAGTCTTTTGCAAAGGAGAGATCTGCAAATGAATATCGTGTGCTTGGATATGGAAGGCGTTTTGGTCCCCGAGATTTGGATCGCATTCGCTGAGGCGAGCGGCATTCCCGAATTGACGCGTACCACGCGTGATGAACCAGATTACACCAAGCTGATGAATTGGCGCCTCGGCGTTCTGCGCGAGCATGGCCTAGGCATCAAAGAGATCCAGGATGTCATTGAAACGATCGACCCGATGCCGGGCGCGAAGGAGTTCCTGGATGAGCTTCGCTCGGTTACCCAGGTTATCGTGCTGAGCGATACCTTCGAGCAGTTCGCAACTCCGCTCATGAGAAAGCTCGGTTGGCCGACGATTTTCTGCAACACGCTTGAAATCGGTGACGATGGCATGATCGAGGGCTTTGTTCTCCGCACCGACAACACGAAGCTTACGACGGTACGTGCTCTCCAATCCATCGGTTACGACACCATCGCAAGCGGAGACAGCTATAACGATTTGGGTATGATCGCCGCAAGCAAGGCGGGATTTCTGTTCCGCAGTACCGATGAGATCAAGGCCGACCATCCCGAGATCACCGCATACGAAACCTTTGAAGACTTGCTTGCTGCCATCAAAGCGGCCCTGTAACGTACAACCAGGAGAGGGAACGAACCATGCCTATCGTTGATTTTTTGAGGCGTAATGCTGCCGAGCACGGGGATGAGGTCGCGCTGGTCGAGATCAACCCCGAAATTTTAGAGCCACGTCGTGTGACATGGCGCGATTTCGATCTCGTAGAGAGCACCGAAACCCAGTATTACCGCCGTGAGATCACGTGGAGCGTTTTCGACGAGAAGTCGAACCGTCTAGCGAACCTTTTGATCAGCCGCGGCATCGGATCCGATGACAAGGTCGCTATCCTGCTCATGAACTGCCTTGAGTGGTTGCCCATCTATTTCGGTGTGCTCAAAAGCGGCGCGACGGTCGTTCCCCTGAATTTCCGCTATACCTCTGATGAGATCGCGTATTGCCTCGACCTCGCAGAGGTCGATGTGCTCATCTTCGGACCCGAGTTCATCGGCCGTGTCGAGGAGATCATGCCGAAGATCCAGCGTAACCGCCTGTTCTTCTATGTCGGCAATGATTGCCCCTCGTTTGCGGAGGACTACGGTGAACTCGCGGCGAACTGCTCGAGCGTAGATCCGATGCTCCCATGCACTGAAGATGATTTCGCAGCCATCTATTTCTCGAGTGGAACGACCGGTTTCCCGAAGGCGATTCTGCATAAGCAGCTCAGTCTGACCCAATCTGCCGAGATGGAGCAGGTGCACCACGGTCAGACGCACGACGATGTGTTTCTCTGCATCCCACCGCTGTATCACACGGGTGCGAAGATGCATTGGTTCGGCAGTCTCATCAGCTGCTCGAAGGCGGTGCTTTTACGTGGCGTGACCCCGAAGTCGATCTTCGAGGCAATAAGCAGCGAGCATTGCACCATCGCATGGCTGCTTGTCCCGTGGGCGCAAGATATCCTGCTTGCCCTCGAAAACGGCGACATCAAGCTTGAAGATTACGAACTCGATCAATGGCGTCTGATGCACATCGGCGCACAACCTGTGCCGCGCAGCCTTGTTGCGAAGTGGAGAAGCATCTTCCCGCATCATGACTACGACACGAACTACGGTCTTTCCGAGTCGACTGGTCCTGGTTGCGTGCATTTGGGCATCGAGAACGTCGACCATGTGGGTGCCATTGGCGTTCCCGGCTATCGTTGGAAGACGAAGATCATCGATGAAGCAGGCGTTGAGGTTGTCCAAGGCGATGTCGGCGAGCTATGCGTGCTAGGCCCTGGAGTCATGACCTGCTACTACAACAATCCTGAGGCAACGGCCGAGACGATCGTGGACGGTTGGCTTCATACCGGCGATATGGCCATGCAAGATGAAGAGGGTTTCATCTGGCTGGTCGACCGCAAGAAGGATGTCATCATCTCTGGCGGCGAGAACCTTTACCCTGTGCAGATTGAGGACTTCTTGGCTGCGCACCCCGCCATCAAGGACGTGGCCGTCGTCGGTCTTCCTGACGAGCGCCTCGGAGAAATCGCAGCGGCGGTCATCGAACTCAAGCCCGACTTCGCGGATGTGACAGAAGAGGACATCAACGAGTTCTGCCTGGGCCTGCCACGTTACAAGCGTCCGCGTAAGATCATCTTCGCCGATGTGCCGCGCAATCCTACGGGCAAGATTGAGAAGCCCGTTTTGCGTCAGCGCTATGGCGCAGAGCAGTTGGTCGGCAGGGAATCGAAAGCATAGTGCTTTTCCCATGCACGATTTGAGGGTTTGAACATGATCATCGAAGCAATCAAAGCATTCTTCTTCGGCATTGTGGAGGGCATTACCGAGTGGCTGCCGATTTCATCGACCGGCCACATGATGCTGTTCAACCAATTCGTACAGCTGGATGTCTCGCCGGAGTTCTACGACACATTCCTCGTTGTCGTGCAGCTGGGCGCGATCATGGCGGTCATCATCCTGTATTTCAAAAAGCTCAATCCGTTCTCTTTCAAGAAGACGCCCCAAGAGCGTCGTAACACGTGGGGGATTTGGGCGCGTGTCGTAATCGGTACGATTCCAGCAGGCATCGTCGGCGTTCTGCTCGATGACTGGATGGAAGAGCACATCATGAACTCTCCGAACGCGTACGTGGTGGTTTCCTGCACGCTCATCCTCTACGGCATCATCTTCATCGTTCTGGAACGTTTCAACCGCAAGCGCGAGGCTGCCTTAAAGGAGCAAACAAAACCACGGGGCAAGCATGCGCGTCTTGACGAGAACGCTACACAGGAGTCGATCTTCAAGGTCAATTCGTTCGAGGAAATGTCCTTCGGCAAGGCGTTTCTAATCGGCATCTTCCAGAGTTTGGCGGTCATTCCGGGAACCTCCCGCTCAGGTGCCATCATCATCGGCTCGATGATTGCTGGCACATCGCGTTCGATTGCGACCGAGTTCGCGTTCTTCTTAGCCATCCCGATCATGTTCGGCTGGAGCATCGTGAAGCTCATCAAGCATGGCTTGGCTTTCACGGGAGCCGAGTGGATCATCCTCGGCATCGGTACGGTGGTATCCTTCGTTGTCTCCATTCTCGCAATCAAATTCCTCGTCGGCTATGTCAAGAAGAACGACTTCACGGCATTCGGCTGGTATCGCATCATCTTAGGCGTGCTCGTACTCGGCTACTTCGGCCTGAAGGCATTCGGCCTGTGGTAAGGAGAAGGGGAATCTCAAGATGGATGAGCAAGAGACGATTGAACGCATCGAGCAGCTTCGTAGCGAAATCGACAACATCGATGGACGACTGCTTGAGCTTTTAAACGATCGCGCGACGCTTTCGCTTGCCGTGCGTGAGCTTAAGGCCCAGATTGGCATGAGCCTGTATGTCCCGAAACGCGAGGCATCCATCGTGAAAGCGCTTCAGGATGCCAACGAGGGTCCCCTCTATAACGAGAACATCGCTGAGATTTACGATACAATCCTGCGCGTCATGAGGAAGTTGTAATGGCAGAGCAAACGCAGCGTCCCATAACGATCATCGCCGGTCCGTGTGCTGTCGAGAGCGAAGAGCAGCTTTCAAGCGTAGCGGAGACGATTCGCGAAGCGGGTCTTTCCTGGCTGCGCGGTGGAACGTTCAAGCCTCGTACCTCGCCGTACTCATTCCAAGGTCTTGGCGATGAGGGTCTTTCCATTCTTTCTGCTATTGGCAAGAGATTCGGGCTTTCGACGATTACCGAAGTGGTCGATGTTGCTCATGTCGAGATGATCGATAAAAGCGTCGACTGCCTGCAGATCGGCATGCGTAACATGGCGAATTACGAGCTTCTCAAAGCGGTCGGCAATGCGACTGCGAAAAGCGGCAAGCACGTTTTGCTCAAGCGCGGTATGGCTGCAACGATTTCAGAATGGCTTGCTGCGAGCGAATACCTCACGACGGCGGGAAGTACGCATGTGATGCTATGCGAGCGTGGCATTCGCACCTTCGAGACTGCCACGCGCTTTACCCTCGATATCGCTGCGGTGCCCATCGTACACAAGTTGAGCATCCTACCCGTTTGCGTGGATGTATCTCATCCTGCAGGGCAAAGCGATCTGGTGCCAGCATTGGCTAAGGCGGCGGTTGCTGCCGGATGCGATGCGCTTATGATCGAGGTTCATCCCGATCCGCCCCATGCGCTTTCCGATGGCCCGCAGCAATTGACGTTGTCGCAATTTTCACAGCTTGTTGATGAGCTGCGTACGCTTGCAGCTGCCTTGGGCCGTGAACTTCGTTAGCTTGCGTGCAACGTTTATGCGTCTTTTCGATGTAAGAAGAAAGGTCTTTTCGTAAGTCATGATCGACTATTCGTCTCTGAACGAACCGCAATTGCAGGCTGTCATGACGACGGATGGCCCTCTGCTTGTCTTGGCGGGCGCAGGTTCGGGAAAGACGCGCGTTCTCACATACCGCATCGCGCATTTGGTCGATGATTTGGGCGTCGCTCCATGGGAGATCTTAGCCATCACCTTCACGAACAAGGCTGCGAACGAGATGCGCGAGCGCCTTGGCGACCTTGTTGGTCCTCGCGTGCGCGGCATGTGGGTCTCAACGTTCCACAGCATGTGCGTGCGTATCCTCCGTGCCAATGCGCACGTGCTCGGGTTCACCGAACGTTTCACGATCTACGACGAGGATGATTCCAAACGCCTCGTCAAAAGCATCATGGAAGAGCTCGATATCGATGTGAAGCGCATCCCCGTAAATACGGTGCGCAATCGCATTTCCGAGGCGAAAAACGAGCTTATCCTACCCGATGAATTCGAGATGTCGGTGCATGATCCTGTTGGCAGGATCGCCGCACGCGTCTATGTGATCATGCAACAGCGTCTTAAGCAGGCGAATGCATTCGACTTCGATGATTTGCTTTTATACGCATACCTCCTGCTCAAGAATAACCCTGATGTACTCGCGGCATATCAGCGGCGCTTCCGCTACCTTCTGGTCGACGAGTATCAGGATACGAATAAGGCGCAATACGCCCTGACCCAGCTTCTCGCACAGGCAGAGCGCAACATCATGGTCGTTGGCGATGACGATCAATCGATTTACTCGTGGCGTGGCGCCGACATCCGCAACATCCTCGATTTCGAGAAGGACTATCCCGATGCAACGGTGGTCAAGCTCGAGCAGAATTACCGTAGCACGGAGAATATCCTTGCGGCTGCGAATGCTGTTATTGCCCATAACGAGCGCCGCAAAGAGAAGAGGCTCTTCAGCCAGAACAAGGAAGGGGAGCTCGTCTCGATATACACCGCGCAAGATGGGCGCGATGAAGGCCGATGGATTGCTGGTGAGATCGAACGCCTCCACCGGGGCGGCATGTCGTATTCGGATATGGCTGTGTTCTATCGCACGAATGCGCAGAGCCGTTCGCTTGAGGATATGTTTCTGAGAGCTGGCGTGCCGTATCGCTTGATCGGTAGCGTGAGGTTCTTCGAGCGCGCGGAGATACGCGACGTGATGGCGTACTTAAGCCTTGCGGTGAATCCTGCCGACGATGTGGCGGCGCAACGCGTCATCAACGTTCCTCGGCGCGGCATCGGTAAGACGACCATTCAATACGTTGAGGGCGTTGCTCGCGAGAATGACTGCACATTCATGCAGGCGATAGAGGAGATCATCGCCTCAGGCGAGCTTCGGTCTTCCACACGCAAGTCACTCAAACAATTCTTTGACCTGGTCAAGGAAGCTGCAAGCATGAGCGGGGAATTGCGTAAGGTCGTCGAGGCAATCGTTACGAAGAGCGGCATGATCGAGGCATACGAGGCGGAGAGGACCGATGAGGCTCGCGGACGCATCGAGAACATCAAAGAGTTCTATAGCGTCGTCGATGAATACGCGCAAACTCATGATTTCGACGAGGTGTTCTATGATGCACCGACCGCAGATGAAGAAGATACCGACAGTGAACCTGCGCGCGTTCTCCGCGGCGATTCGCTTGCAGATTTCATCGAATGGGTACGCTTGCGCACCGATTTGGATACGCTCGGCGAAGGCGCGAGTGCGGTAACTATGATGACGGTTCACGCATCGAAGGGCTTGGAATTCGATTGCGTGTTCATAACTGGCATGGAGGAATCCCTTTTCCCGCATATCTCCTCATCAGTCGACCAAGAGGGGCTTGAGGAGGAGCGCCGTCTTGCTTACGTTGCCATCACACGTGCTCGTAAGCTTCTGTATATGACGAATGCGATGACGCGCCAGCTTTTCGGCATGACCAATGCCAATCCGCCATCGCGTTTCATTTCGGAGATACCTCCAGAGCTCAGGAAAGCGAGTGGCGTCGGCTCGATCGGTTATGCGGGAATCGGCTGGGAGAAGCGCGGCAGCCGCCGTGGCATCTCGGGCTCGGGTACGGAGGCAGGCGAGGGTCGCGTATTCGGTAAGGGCGCGGGCACACAGAGCAGCATCTCACATGCCTACGTGCGGACAGATGTGGTCAATCCTCATGCTGGGAAGAAGGATGCTGCCCATATGACGTTTTCCGTGGGCGATGAGGTCGACCATAAGACCTTCGGTCGCGGCAAGGTGACTAAGGTCGATGGCGACGTGCTCCACATCAAATTCGTCAAGTCTGGTCAGACGAAGAAGCTTCTGCGCGATTATGCGCCGATCGTCAAAATCGGGAACTGAGGTCGCATGCTGTTCATATTGACTGGTGACATCCAAGTCGGGAAGACTCGTTGGCTCATGCGAACGCTCAATTCGCTCGAGGAGTCGGGCGTGTTGGTGGGTGGCGTGTTGACTCCTGGGGTATGGCGCCATCGCAGTCCTCAAGAAATCACTGATGCCAGCGGCGCGGGTGAGTGCGGTGAATACGAAAAGCTCGGCATCGATGCGCTTCTACTTCCCGAACGTGGGAGGATCTCCTTCGCGCGACCAGCATCTTGGGGCGTAGACGGAGCCGATGCGCAGCGCGCAAACCAGAGCAGGGAAGCGAAGCTCGGATGGAATATCTCCGAGGATGCTCTTGCCGCGATCAACGCGCATTTCGATGCGCTTTTTGCCCAAGCGGGGTCAGCTGAAAAACCCGGTCTTCTCGTTGTCGATGAGCTGGGAAGGTTGGAGCTCGAGCGCAATGGGGGATTGACGAGCGCGCTTTCCATGCTGGATGCGGGTCCGACCAAGGCATACCCCCACGCTCTCATCGTCGTTCGCGATTGGCTGCTTTCCTTTGCGCATCAACGTTTCGCTGAAGCTTGGCAAGGCGAGATCGTCGATCTCGCCCCTGACGAGGCGTCGGCTTCGAAGCTTTTTGAAACGCTTACAGCGCACGAGTAAACCCGTTAGAAAAAACCAATACATCTTCTTCGGAAACCCTTGACGTTTATTCTTGGAATGGAATAAACTTCGTTGATATGAATATTCTATTTTTTTAATATTCTAAAAATAGATAATTCAGATGGAATCATAGAGAAGGATCATCAAGGGAACGTTTTCATGGCGGACGAGCCAAGGGAAAAAGCACCAGCTGACGTATTCACGAACCGGCGTGCTCGCACCGTTGTCATCGTGCTCACGGTCATCATGGTCGCGGCTGCGTGCGTCTCGCTTCTTCTCGGCAGGTATCCAATCGCTCCAGGCGATGCTCTTGCCATGCTTTTGAATCTCATCCCCTTCGTCGATATCGAAACGGGTGCTACCGCTCAGGCGGAGGCTTTGTTCTATAACGTCCGTTTGCCGCGAATCATTCTCGCATTGCTTGTGGGATGCTGCCTGTCCGCTGCTGGCGCGGCGTTCCAGGGTACATTCCAGAATCCGCTCACATCACCCGACATCCTCGGTGCCTCGCAAGGAGCGGCACTCGGCGCTGCAATCGCCATCCTTCTCGGTTGGGGCTCCGTTGCGATTTCGGGAATGGCGTTCGTTTTCGCGATCATCGCGGTATTGCTCGTTCTCCTCATAAGTAGCCGTGCTCGAGGCAACAAGGTTCTTGTGGTAGTGCTTTCCGGCGTCATGATAAGCTCGCTCATGTCAGCCGGCGTCTCGTTCACCAAGCTGATTGCCGACCCCGCCAATACGCTTCCTGCAATCACGTATTGGCTCATGGGATCGCTTACCAGCGCGAATCTCAAAGACATTGCGATGGTGATCGCTCCTATGGCATTAGGCCTTGTCGCTTTGTATCTCATGCGCTGGCGTATCAACATTCTCACAATGGGCGATGAGGAGGCGGAAACCCTCGGTGTCAACACGAAGGTCGTTCGTCTCGTCGTCATCCTCGCTGCGACACTCGTCACTGCGGCAAGCGTTGCGGTGACGGGCATGATCGGTTGGGTCGGATTGGTCGTTCCGCACTTATGCCGCATGCTCGTCGGAGCCGATTACCGCAGGCTTTTGCCCGCATCGATGATCATGGGCGCCGGCTTCTTGCTTATCGTCGACGACGTGTCCCGTCTCTTGACGACGGCAGAGATTCCCATCGGCATCCTGACCGCATTCATCGGCGCTCCGTTCTTCCTCTATCTGATAACGAGGAGGAAACTCAGATGAGCATCGAAGTGAAGAATCTTGGATTCGCCTTCGGCGACAATCAAGTGCTCAAGGGGCTTGATTTCACGATTCCCGACAAGACTCTCGTCAACGTCCTAGGCCATAACGGCGCCGGCAAGACGACGCTGTTCAAGTGCCTGCTCGGACTCTACAGAAACTATACGGGCACCATTCTCGTGAACGGGAAGGATATGCGTTCGCTTTCGGTGCGCCAGCGCGCGAAGGAGATAGCGTATATTCCGCAATCGCATTCTTCCGTGTTCGATTACGATGTAATCGACGTGGTGCTCATGAGCGCGGCCTCCGATGTCGGGTATATCGGTCAGCCTAAGGCCGAGCACAAAGAGCGTGCCTATGCCGCGCTTGAAAAAGTCGGCATCGAGAATCTTGCGAAGCGCCCGTACACTCAGATCTCGGGTGGCGAACAGCAACTTACGTTGATTGCACGCGCCATCGCACAGAACGCGAAAACCATCATCATGGATGAGCCGACGAGTGCGCTCGATTACGGTAACACCGTGCGTGTGCTTTCTTGCGTGCGTGAATTATCGAGCGAGGGTATGTCGATCATCCAATCAACGCATCAGCCCGATCACGCATTCCTCTATTCGGACAGCGTTTTGGTCATCCACGAAGGCGAGCTGTATGCCTACGGCGATCCCAAAGACGTCATCACCAGGGAATTGGTGGGAACCATCTACGGCGTCGACGTGGAAGTCACTTCTCTTTATGGCGATAAGGTGCGCGTGTGCGTGCCCGTAAAGGAATTGGGAAAAATGGACAAGAAAGGAACGAGATGGTTTCATTCAGGACAACTCAAACCTCACGACTCGTAAGCGTGATCTTCGCATGCATCCTGTGCGCGGTCTGCGCGCTTGCGTTAGGGGCATGCTCATCCGGTTCAGGCGGTTCCGCGCAGAAGACCGTGCAATTCACGGATTCGTGCGGCCGTACTGTCGAGATTCCTGCGAAGGCCACGAAAGTTGCGCCTTCGGGCTCGATGGCCCAGCAGGTTATCATGACCTTCGATCCGAAGGTTCTGTGCGGCCTTTCCAGTGAGCTTACAGCTGATGAGGAGAAATGCTTCGGCATTAAGAGCGCAAACTATAAGGTCTTCGGTGCCCTGTATGGTACGAAGGGTAGCTTCAATAAGGAAGAGGTCGTTGCAGCGGGCACGGAGCTCGTCATCGATATCGGCGAGGCGAAGAAGGGCATCGTCGAGGACCTCGACAAACTCCAAGAGTCACTGGGCATTCCCGTCATTCACATCGAAGCGACGCTTGACACCTACGACCAGGTCTACACCACATTAGGTCAGATTTTAGGCAATGAAAAGCGTGCAAGCGAGTTGGCGAACTATTGCAAGAAGGCGATAAGCGATTCTCAGGCTGCCATGGCGAAGGTACCCGATGACAAGCGCGTGAGCGTTGCGTTCCTGACCGATGAGACCCATGGTCTCGCGCAAGGCTCGTTCCATGCGGCTCTCATCGATATGGTCGCTAACAACGCCATCGTTGCCGAGAACGTCGTCGGCAACGGATTCGGTAACGAGATCAGCCTCGAGCAGCTTGCCGTGTGGGATCCTGATGTTCTGTTGATTCAGAGCGCAGATCTGTATTCGAAGATCGCTGGCGACCCCGCTTGGTCGTCGCTTTCCGCAGTGCAGAACGGCAAGTACTATCTGGTGCCGAGCGTACCTTATGGCTGGCTGAATTCTCCTCCGTCGGTCAACCAGGTGCTCGGCGCGCAATGGCTGCCGCATCTTCTGTATCCAGAACTTGTGGGTACCGGTGCGAAAGATGTTGTGAAGAATTACTTCGAGACGATGTATGGCTATAAGATCTCGGATGCGGAGTATGCCGAGATCACGAAGTACTGCCCAGCGGCATAAAACACGAATACGCGATAGCAAAGGAAGGGGCCCGCTTCATTGTTGCGGACCCCTTCTTGTACATAGGATGCTGTATGGTACGTGCCGTTTCGTTACGCGAGCATCTTCTCTATCGAAGCGAGCTTCACGCAGCATACGAAGACGTCCATCGCGACATCAAGCTCCTCGAGCGGGGGCAGCGTTGGCGCGATGCGGATATTGGAATCGTAAGGGTCTTCGCCGTGTGGCCACGTTGCACCGGCGCCCGTCATGACAACGCCAGCATCCTTCGCGAGCGAAACGATGCGCTTGGCCGTGCCTGAAGGCGCATCGAACGAGACGAAATAACCGCCATTCGGGTTCGTCCATGAGCCGACTCCCGCATCCTTCAACCCTTCTTCGAGCTTGCTGCATACCAATTCGAATTTCGGGCGAATGATGGCTGCATGCTGCGACATGTGCGCAGCGATACCCTGCGCGTCTTTCAGGAAGAGTACGTGGCGCATTTGGTTGATCTTGTCGTAGCCGATGGTCTGGATACCTATGCGCTTCTTTGCTTCCGCGATGTTCTCGGGGCTTGCGGCCATGGCTGCGATACCCGCACCGGGGAATGTGATCTTGCTTGTGGAGGCGAACTTGAAGTAGCGATTCGGGTTGCCTGCCTCGATGCATGCCTTGCCGATATCTAAAAGCTGGTCCTGTTTGTCGGCTTCATCATAGAGATGATGGACGCAATATGCGTTATCCCAGAAGATCCGGAAATCTTCGGCTGCGGTCTCCATGGATGCGAGGCGTCGCACGACCTCATCGGAATAGGTCACGCCACCAGGATTGGAGTATTTGGGGACGCACCAGATGCCTTTGACGCGCTCATCTGATGCCGCGATGCGTTCGACCTCGTCCATATCCGGTCCGTTCTCGTCCATGCGTACGGGAACCATCGTGATGCCGAATGCCTCGGTGATGGCGAAATGGCGGTCGTAACCTGGCACTGGACAAATCCAGATGAGCGAATCATAAGTATGCCATGGCGCAGATCCGCACGTCCCGAAATCGATGCAGCGTGCAAGCGTGTCGTACATGATCGGAAGGCTTGCATTGCCGAATACGATGACGTTTTCGGGGTCGTCGTCGAGCATGCTCGCCATGAGCTCTTTGGCTTCGGGAATGCCATCGAGCACGCCATAGTTGCGCAAATCGGTGCCATCGGCTGCATGCAGGTCGCTTGTTGAGGTGATCGCGCTAAGAAGGGGGAGGCTTAAGTCGAGCTGTGCGCTCGCGGGCTTGCCGCGTGCCATATTCAGCTTGAGATCCTTGGCCTTGTAGGCTTCGTATTGCGCCAAGAGCGCGCGCTTTGCCTCGAGAAGCTCTTCTGCTGTCATTTCCGCATACGTGGGCATGGTGTCAGTATCCTTTCAACGCTTTATTCACCCAGTTCGCAAACATAGCTGCTCCTTTACGTTCCGTCTACCTATTTCGTAAGCCGAACAGCACGTTTACTTTAATGAAGTAAAGTATAATCCTTGCAATTTATTCCAGCATGATTGCAAGGTGAAATACAGGTATCACCTTATAATCGGTGGGAGAGGCACAAGAGATAGGAATCTAGGTATGGAATCTGGCGACTTCTTGGTAATGCTCGCGATGTTGATCTACTTCATCGTGGTCATTTCGATTGGTTTCATATACGCGAGGCGTTCGAACTCCTCTGCGTCTGAGTACTTCCTTGGCGGTCGTAAGGTCGGCCCGTGGTTCACGGCGCTTTCCGCCGAGGCATCGGACATGTCGGGCTATCTGTTGATGGGTTTGCCAGGCTTGGCATACTGGTGCGGCGCTTCCGATGTCGGTTGGACCTGCATCGGTCTTGCCATCGGCACGTACCTGAACTGGAAGCTTGTCGCAGAGCGCCTGCGCCGTTACTCCATCAAGGCTGGCGATGCAATCACCGTCCCCGGCTTCTTTAGCAAGCGCTTCCACGATGAGAAGAATATCGTCGGCACCGTATGCGCCGTCATCATTCTCATCTTCTTCTGCGTCTATGTCGGCAGCTGCTTCGTAACCTGCGGTCGCTTGTTCAATACTCTGTTCGGTTTGAGCTACTCCACGATGATGATCTTAGGTGCTCTCATCGTATTCCTCTACACTTTGGTCGGCGGCTACCTCTCCGTCGTCGCAACCGACTTCGTACAAGGCTGCTTGATGTTCTTCGCGCTCGCAGTCGTCGTGGTCGGCACTGTCGTTGCTGCATCCGGATTCGACAATGCCGTCGCGTTCCTCTCGGATATCCCCGGCTTCTTGTCAATGACATCGATAGCGGTGCCTACTGTGGGGTCTGATGGTCTCCAAGTGGTTGAAGACGGCATGCCTCTGTTCGATTCTGCGGCTTCCTACGGTTTGCTCACCATCATCTCGACGATGTCCTGGGGTCTCGGTTATTTCGGTATGCCGCAGATTCTCGTCCGCTTCATGGGCGTTCGCAGCAACGAGGAAGTCAAGGTTTCTCGTCGTATCGCCATCGTTTGGGTTGTCGTTTCCATGGCTTGCGCTGTGGGCATCGGTATCATCGGCCGTGCAGTCATTCCAGGTGCTCTGCTCACGAATCCTGATGCCGAGACGATTTTCATCGTCCTCTCTCGCATGATTCTCCCGAGCTTTGTGTGCGGCGTTGTTGTATGCGGCATTTTAGCAGCCTCCATGAGTTCTGCTTCTTCCTATCTGCTCATCACTGGCTCGTCCGTTGCTGAGAACATCTATCGCGGCATTTTCAAGAAGAATGCTACCGACAATCAAGTTCTGGTCGTATCCCGCATCACGCTCGTCGTCGTCCTTCTGTTTGGCATCTTCGTTGCATTCGACGAGAACTCCTCGATCTTCGGTGTCGTCTCGTACGCATGGGCTGGTCTGGGTGCTTCCTTCGGCCCCCTGATGCTTTTCTCGCTGTATTGGCGTCGTACGAACAAGTACGGTGCTGTCGCTGGCATGCTTGGCGGTGCCGCCATGGTTTTGATCTGGCATAACCTGATCAAGCCTATCGGTGGCATCTTCGGCATCTACGAGCTTTTGCCCGCGTTCTTGACGAGCTGCATTCTGATCGTTTTGGTATCGAAGCTCACGAAAGAGCCGGATGCGTCTGTCTATGCTGAATTCGACACGTATATGGAAGACGAACCCGTGCTCGAGGCCGACTCGCTCGAGAAGGCCATCGAGGCGAACGCTGTAGAGCCTACCGAGGTTGCAGTCGAGTTTTTCGAGAAAGAACCCGTCTTGTAGCAATCCTAAAAGCTTCTTATAAAGAGGGCGTGCTGATCGGTAAGATCCGCACGCCCTCTTGTTTCACTGGGTCGGAGGTTTTCCTCCCAGATTGCAAAGCGCGTTGAATAAGAGAATACGGGTGCTTAGTGTTGTCATATGTGGTGTTTCCGACCTCGTCCAAAGCCCATCAGGGGCTTTTTGAGCGCCGTAACCGTCACGAATCGCATGCAAGTGCCATTGCATCAAAAAGGCGCGTTTAAAACGCGCCTTCGGGGATTCGTTGTTTGCAAGGTGCTTAGTAACGGACGTAGATCATGCCGCCCTGGACGCCACTTACGATGATGCCTTCGCCAGGGGAGGCCGCATGCGCCATCATGCCGTTGCCAACATAGATTCCGCAGTGGCCTTCGTTCACGCAGACATCGCCTGGCTGGGGATCGTCGACCTCAGTCCATCCGAGGAAGGTGTAGGTGGTACCGAGACGTGAATAGGATCCGGTGAGGCAGTAGCTCACAAAACCCGAGCAGTCGAACTCGCCAGGGCTGCATGCGCCCCATACGTATTCGCCGTTACCGACATAGGCCATTGCACGTCCGACGATAGTGCCATCATCGGCAGGGGGGAGGTAGCCGGAGTTGCCGCCGCCCGAATTGCTATTGATGGAGTTGACTGCGTTGGCAGCTGCGGCAGCGGATTGGGCAGCGCGCTCCTGCTCGAGCAGTGCGGCAGCCTCTTCGCTTAAGCTATCGTAGGTCGCTTGCATCTCGTCTACGAGACGCTGCGCCTCGTCCTTGACCTTCTCGGCCTCTTCCTTCTTCTCAGCGGCTATTTTCTCTTGCCGCGCGAATTCATCCTTCTGCTCTTGGATTTCGGCGCGGAGCTTCTTTGTCTCCTGGACCATCGAGGCGTCCTTCTCGTTCATCTGATCGAGAAGATCCCAATTCGTGGCGAATTCCGTGAATGTGGAGGATCCTAGGAGGATGTCGAAGAACGTGGTGACGCCATTGCGGTACATGCTGCGTGCGCGGGTGGAAAGCTGCGTCTGCAGTTCGCTGATGCGCAGGGTCGCTACATCGATGCGCTTCTGCGCCTCATCCATCTTTGCTTGAGCAGCTTCCTGCTCGGCGAGCGCCTCGAAGTAATCATTGGATGCCTTGTCGAGTTCTTCTTGCAAGGAGTTGAGTGTTGCGAGCGCGGCTTCGGCTTCGGCCTGCTTTTCGGAAGCAGGGGTGCCGAAGGCGAGGGCGGGCGCAAGAGAGCATGCTAAAACGATGCTCACAAAAAGCGCCAAAAGCGATGTGCGGATATGTTTTTGCGATGAATCCATCGTCTCCCTTTCGAATGCGCCTCAACGCATATGCGCCTACGTACGCGCGCCCATCCATATTGAACAAGCATCATACCACTTTGGACGCGTCAACTTACAGTATCGAAGCGCTTTTGCGCATAAGATTCATACGAATACTACGAACCGCTTCGTTCGCAGAAAATGATACGCCCGGAGGCGTGTAAAGTGTTGACATGCCCGGATTACTAGCGTATTATTCATACGCTTTGTGGTTTCGATATCTTCACGCGCTGTAAATGTAGCGCATGAAGTGGGAATCCGTAAAGCAGGCAGCTTTATAAATACACATGAATTGAGCGACGAATTTGGGAGTGTGCCCGAGTGGCTAAAGGGGACGGGCTGTAAACCCGTTGGCGTTGCCTACCTAGGTTCGAATCCTAGCGCTCCCACCATTTTCGCCTGTGTAGCTCAGCTCGGTAGAGCACTTCGTTGGTAACGAAGAGGT
>JAFRLO010000041.1 GCA_017431165.1 Eggerthellaceae bacterium | reverse complement strand
GGCTGCCCGAGCAATTGCCATTGCGTCGTCATCGGTAACGATTCGCCTGCCGGTTTCAAGGTCAAGGCATGATTCCGAATCTCCTGCTGTCGCATGAAACTCCCGGAATGCCTCAATTCCGCCGAGCATTGAGAGGCCTAGGTCTGTTTTCGCGATGGCGGCCATGCCTGCAACTGCGTTGCGGCCGATGTACTCCTGGTAGCTACTCCATCGATATTCATCCGCACGGCAAATGCCAGCTTTCTGGGGGTTCTTGTGAATGTAGCGAAGCGCGGTAAGGAAATAAGCGTCATCGTTTATCGGCTCGCTTTTGAACCGCCCTTGAAACAGATATCCGATTCTGCCATGTCGCTTGTTGAAGTACTGCGCGTAAGAGGAATTGAGTGCCTTCATGGCGGAAGCCAGGCAATCAAGCTCCACTTGCACCAGCAGATGGTAGTGATTGCTCATGAGGCACCATGCATGAATCAAGGCACCGATAGGCTCGAAGCGGGTAACGAGTTCTTCTAGGAATCGAGTCCTATCGACGTTGTCTTCGAATATGATGCAATGTCCCGCGCCGCGAGATACGACATGATAGATTCCAGATTCGCTTTGTTTTCTGCGTCCTCTTACTATGGTGTCTCCTTTTCGCAAAACAGGGACAACGGGCTACGTCCCCGTTGTCCTTGACCAGGTTTTGACAGTTTCTGCTCGGAGGAAGTCGAGCATAGGGGTTAGGTCGCCTTCGTCGTTCCAGACTTGTATGGCGCCGTAGTAGGCGAGCCTGTCGTCGTTGTAGATGATGATGGGGGGATGCTCGTTCATGACGAGCAGATGGTTCATGAGTGCACGTCCTACTTGCCCGTTGCCATGGGCAAATGGGCGGATGAACTCGAATGCAAGATGGAAGTATGCGGCGACTCTTAGGGCGTTCGAGGGTTTGGCAACATCGAGCTCATCAAGCAGTTCAAGAATGTCGGCGGCAACCATGCAGGAAGGAGAACCGACTTGGTTCACGCCCATCACGTAGTCGTTGACCTTGTATGTTCCGGGACGTTCACCGCGTGTCCAGCGGTGTTCGTCGTAGGTGCCCTGTGTGAGCGATCGATGCACTTCCAAAACCAAGGCCTCGTCAATCGCTCGACGTGCGGCGAACGCGTCGAGCAACAATTCGCCGCACTCCCTCTGATTCTGAATCTCGAACAACGTGTGCACAAATCCGGTGAACGCAACCGCCTTGCCGTTCTCGAATACTTCCCGCGTGTCGTGGTAGGTGATGGATGGGTTCTCGATCCTTCCCGAGTTGTAGGCGAAGTGGATGCGGTAATCAGAGAGCTTTACCGCCAAATCCTCGCGCGTTCGGGGAGGGCTGGTTCGCCAGTCTGTGAGGATTTCGCTATAACGCTGCGCAATTGCATCTCTAGCGTCCATCCATCTCCTCTTCCAGGTAGCTCGTAAGTTTCTTGTGCTTGCGCGGACGCTCGTCGATGCTCTCGGCAATGCGGATGACGGCATAGTTCACTTCCGCTCTGCCGTCGAGCGGCATCCTGTCGCCTCCCGCAATAACCGGAATCGCAAGTTCGGAGAGAAGCTTTAGCGCTTTATCGATTTCTGCCGTCGGCTTGCCCCGTTCGACTTCCGATACGAACCGCTGCGAGACCCCGCATCGATCTGCGAGCTGCACCTGCGATAATCCCGCCTCTTTGCGCGCCTCTCGAACCACGTGTCCGAAATCGCGTGCGTCTTCGATAGTGGTCGTGCGCATATATGCTCCTATAATAGTCACGTACGATATTAGAAGGAAGTATACCATTACCGTAGTGTTATGAAAAGAGCAACGGG